>JAEUHV010000047.1 GCA_016794485.1 Planctomycetota bacterium | reverse complement strand
GTGCTGGCGGCAGCGCGCGGCCGCGGCGGCCCCGGCCGGGCCGCCGCCCACCACCACCACGTCGTAGGCGCGAGGCAGGTCCACGTCAGCTCCCGAGGTCGACGCCGGCCGAA
Source organism: Planctomycetota bacterium (assembly GCA_016794485.1). Lineage (GTDB taxonomy): Bacteria > Planctomycetota > UBA1135 > UBA1135 > UBA2386 > UBA2386. The sequence continues at coordinate 3,730 of JAEUHV010000047.1, read as the reverse complement.
CGGGCGAACGCCTGCGCCGCGGGATATCCGGCGTCGGCGTGCCGCATCACCCCGGTGCCCGGGTCGCAGGTCAGCACGCGGCGGATGCGGCGCGCGGCGGCGTCCGAGCCGTCGGCGACGGTGACCTGGCCGCTGTGGATCGACTTGCCCATGCCGACACCACCGCCATGGTGCAGCGACACCCAGGTGGCACCCGACGCGACGTTCAGCATCGCGTTGAGCAACGGCCAGTCGGCGATCGCGTCGCTGCCGTCGAGCATCGCTTCGGTCTCGCGGTACGGCGACGCCACCGAGCCGCAGTCGAGATGGTCGCGGCCGAACACCACCGGTGCCTCGAGTTCGCCCTTCTGCACGAGTTCGTTGACGGCGAGGCCGAAGCGGGCGCGTTCGCCGTAGCCGAGCCACAGGATGCGCGCCGGCAGGCCCTGGAACGCGATCTTGCGGCTGGCCTTCTCGATCCACGACCGGATCGCCGGGTTGTCGCCGAACATCTCGAGCGCGAGGCGGTCGGTGCGCGCGATGTCGGCCGGGTTGCCCGACAGCGCCACCCAGCGGAACGGGCCGCGGCCTTCGCAGAACAGCGGCCGGATGTACTCGGGGATGAACCCCTTGATGCGGAACGCCTCGGCGATGCCGGCGTCGCGCGCCTCGGTGCGGATGTTGTTGCCGTAGTCGAACGTGATCGCGCCGCGCTCCTGCAGGTCGAGCATCAGCGACACGTGCTTGGCGACGGTGCGGCTCGACTCGCGCAGGTAGGCCTTGGGGTCGCGTTCGCGCAGGTCCTTCGCCTGCTCGACCGTCATGCCGTCCGGCACGTAGCCCACCAGCATGTCGTGCGCCGACGTCTGGTCGGTCAGCATGTCCGGCACGACGCCGCTGTCGCGCACCATGGTCAGCAGCTCGGTCGCGTTGCAGCGCACGCCGATCGACCAGGCTTCGCCCTTCTGCTTCTTCTCCAGCGCGACCTTCCAGGCGAGCTTCGGATCGTCGATGCGCTGGTCGAGGTACTTCGTCTCGAGCCGCTTGTCGATGCGCCAGCCCTCGACGTCGCACGCGAGGCACACGCCGCCCGCCATCGTGATCGCCAGCGGCTGCGCACCGCCCATGCCGCCGAGGCCCGCCGTGACGACGAGCCGCCCCTTCAGGTCGCTGCCGTAGTGCTTGCGACCGGCGGCGACGAACGTCTCGTAGGTCCCCTGCACGATGCCCTGCGTACCGATGTAGATCCAACTGCCCGCGGTCATCTGGCCGTACATGATGAGCCCGAGCTTGTCGAGCCGGCGGAACTCGTCCCAGTTCGCCCAGTTGCCGACCAGGTTGCTGTTGGCGAGCAGCACCCGTGGCGCGTCGCTGTGCGTGTCGAACACGCCGACGCACTTGCCCGACTGCACCAGCCTGGTCTGGGCGGGCCGCAGCCGGCGCAGGGTCGCCAGGATCTTCTGCAGAGCTTCGGGGTTGCGCGCCGCCTTGCCGAGGCCGCCGTAGACGATCAATCGTTCGGGGTCCTCGGCCACTTCGCGGTCGAGGTTGTTCTGCACCATCCGGTACGCGGCTTCGATCGTCCAGTCGGCACAGGTGAGCGTCTTGCCACGCGGGGCGCGGTACTCGGTCATGGCGCTAGCGTGAACGTTCACCCAGACCACTGCAAGCGCACGAGCTCGCTGGCGAAGCGAAGCTATGCTGCGCGCCCTCGTCGCCATGAGCACCGCCACCGCCCCCATGCCGGCCGGCCGCAGCGCCGGCCGTTCCGGCTGGTTCCACAGCCCGGCGTTCGATCTCCTGTTCGTCCTGGCGGTGCCGGCGGTCACGTGGCCGCTCGTGATGCTCGGCCAGGGCGAGCTCGGGGCGGGTCGCCTCAACCTGCTGATCGCGCTCACCGCGACCGGGCACTACTGCGCCACGTTCGTGCGCGCCTATGGCGACCGCGAACTGTTCGCGCGCTTCCGCGTGCGATTCCTGCTCGTGCCTGCAGCCCTGCTGGTCGGCTTCCTCGCGCTGTTCCACGCGGGTCACGGCGCTGCCGTGCAACTGGTCGTGTCGGCCTGGGCGTTCTGGCACTGGCTGGCCCAGGCGTTCGGCTTCGCCCGCATCTACGACATCAAGGCCGGATGCCACGACCGCACGTCGGCGTGGCTCGACCGCGCGCTGGTGATCGTCGGGTTCGTGTCGGCGGTGACGCTGAATCCCGGCTCCGTCGCGACGTTCGCCAAGCTGTTCCTCGACGCCGGCTACGCGCTGCCGGACGCGGAACGGTTCGCGGTCGTGCAGGACACCGTGCTGGTCGCGGTCGCGGTGACGGCGACGCTCTACCTGCTGCACCTCGGCCGCTGCCTCGCGCTGCGGCGACCGTGGAGCTGGCAGAAGCAGCTGATGCACGTGACGACGATCGGCTACTACTGGTTCTCGTTCGCGTGGCTCGACAACGTGCTGGTCGCGTACGTGCTGTACGAGCTGTTCCACGACATCCAGTACTACGCGATCACGTGGCTGACCTGCCGGCAGCGCGCCACGCGTGCCGGCACCACCGGGTGGTTTCGCGCCATGTTCGCCGGCGGTGCCGGCGGCACGTTGCTGTTCCTCGGTGTGATGACCGGCTTCGGCGCACTCGACTTCGCCGGACGGCCGCACGCGAACACCGGACTCGCGGTGTTCCTCACGCTGGCGGTGCTGCACTACTACTACGACGGCTTCATCTGGAAGGCGCGCGAACAGTCGCTCGGCCGCGACCTCGGCATCGGCAGCGGGCTGCTGCCGGCGATGGTGCCCGGCCTGCGGCACGCGGCCCGGTGGAGCCTGTTCGTGGCGCCGCTCGGTTTCGTGCTGGCGACCGGTGGCCCGTCCGTCGCCGAACGCACGCGCAGCGAACAACTCGCGGCGCTGGTCCCCGGTGACTTCCTGGCGCAGACGCAGTTCGCGTTCGAACTGGCCAAGGCGGGTGAACTCGACCGCGCGCTGGTCCACTACCGCGCGAGCGTCGACGCGCACCCGAACTACTCCGAGTCGCGCGTGAACTTCGGTTCGACGCTCGAGCTGAAGGGCGACCTCGACGGCGCGCGCGAACAGTACCGGGCAGCCCTCGACTGCCCCGACCAGGGCATGGCGCACGCGACCGCCGCACTGCACCTCGGCGTGCTCGAACTCGTGCGCGGCGACCGGCCGGCCGCCGAAGCCATGCTGCAGCGCGCGCGCAGCCTCGGCGGCGGCGACCCGATCCGGCGCATGCTCGAACTCGCGGCGGCGATCCCCGCGCAGGACCTCGACCGGCAACGCGGCTACTGGACCGCCGCACTGCAACTCGACGCCAACCTGCCCGACGCGCACTTCGGGCTCGGCACCGCGGCCCTGCAACGGCGGCGCTTCGACCTGGCGCTACTGCACCTGACCGCGCTGCGCAAGCTGGCGCCGCAATACGTGCCCGGCCTCGTGGCGTTGGCGACGGCGCAAGCCGAGAGCGGCAAGTTCGACGACGCGCGGGCGACCGTGCAACAGGTGCTCGGACTCGAACCGGCGAACGCAACCGCGCTGGCCCTGCAGCGACGGCTCGAGGGCCGCTAGTGGGTTGACTTGGAAGTCCGCGACATTTGTCTGGGCATTCGCTGTTCGCGAGTCGCATTCGCGTCCTCGCAGTATCGGCGAAGGTTGTCGAGGATGGCGTCGGCCGACTTCGTCCAGACGAATGGCTTCGGGTCGCTGTTGTGGGCGTCGAGGAACTCCCGAACTGACGACTCCA
>JAEUHV010000030.1 GCA_016794485.1 Planctomycetota bacterium | reverse complement strand
TGCAGGTCGGCGACGTCCTTGCGCCAGCGGCGCAGGTGCTCGCGGCACACGAACACCATGGTCGACGGATCGTCGACGACGTAGACAACCACCAAGCCCTCGGCAAACGGCGTGTGCACGAGGCCGGAATCGCCGAACGTGCCCTTGGCGTCGAGCCACACCCGTGACCGCACCTGCGGCATGAGTTGGGGCGCTGCGGCGGCGAAATCGGCGTCGTCGACCCGATCGAGGCCGACTTCACGGATGTCGGCCACCAGGTTCGCGACCATGCGCGTGAACCGATCGGCGGGGGCATCGGCGTATCGGAACACGTCGTGCAGCGACACCACGGTTTCCTGGCCGTCGACGCGCAAGACGCACGCGAACCTGGACGGCACCATGCCCACGAACTCGACCGCCGGATGCGTCGCGGCCAGTTCGTTCTCGAGGCGAAGCCCGAAGGCTGCCACTTCCGGCGCTGGTTGCGGTAAGACGTGGCGCCAGCGGTGGTGCACGACGGCAATGCCAATGGCGAGCACCAACCAGCCGGACGTCAGCAGCAGCCACATGGTGCCTGTATCGGCAATCCATCCAGCCTGCATGAACCGGGCGCCAACGCGACATTGCCGATGGCACGGGAGAGATGCCCTCCGGGGTCCATACCCCGGAGAGCGCAAGGGTTGTGCACGGCAGACGACTCGACAGCCCTCTGCCCCAAGACATGCGCGACCGTAGCCACGCCCGGGCAAGCCGCAACCACCCATCCTCCGTTTCCAGAAGAGTTGACAACCTGCTTGCATCGACCCTCCGATTTCCGGAGACTGCGCGCGCATCCACCCTCAGGAAAAGGGCTTCGATGACCGACCACACTGTGTCAGCACCCCACTACCGGCTGCTCATCCTGGGCGACGGGTCCGTGCGAACCGTTCCGCTCGAGGGTGAACGCTGGGTGGTCGGCCGCGCCCTGGAATGCCAGATCGCGTTGCGCGACCCGACGGTCAGTCGGCGCCACGTGCTGATCGAGCGGGTCGGCGACCGGTTCCACTTCCAGGATCTTGGCGGTGCCAATCCGGTGCTGCTCGACGGCAAGCCGGCCAAGGTGGGCGTTCTCGCGCCCGACCAGACCCTCTCGATCGGCCTGACGCGCCTGCGACTCGAACAACGAGTTCGCGCCGGCAAGGTCGCCGTCAACCCGCAAGCGACCGTGGTACTGTCGCGCGAGGTCGCCGACGACGAAGTCACCACGCAGGCACCGCCCGACACCGTGGCCGGCGCCGCCACGCGCGTGCTCGAACGACTCGAGTGGTCGCTGGCCGACCTCGGCGACCTCACCCACGCCGCCGAACCGCTGCTCGAACTCACCCTGCACCTGACGCAGCGCGATCGTGGATGGATCGGCCGGTTCACCGTGCAGGACGAGGTCGAGACCCTCGCCGCGCTCGCCGTCGACCGATCTGCCTATGCGCCGCGCCTGCCGGACGGAGTGCTCCGGGAAGCACGCCGCATCGGCCGCCCGCACGTGCTCGTCACGCAAGAAGACGGCGGCACGCGCCAGCGGCTGCTGGTACCGTTCGGTCCAGGACCGAAAGGACTGCTGCTGCTCGAGGAGCCATTGCCCGGCGCGCCAGAGGGACCAGAACTGCTGCGGCTGGCCCAGTCGCTCGGCAACGTCGTGTGGCACCGGCTGGAAGAAACCACGGAACGGCAACGCCTCCGCGACGAAGTGCAGCGGTTGCGGTTCCACGGCTCGGCCGCACACAACGCGCTGCTCGCGAGCACGCGGCTGCACGACGCGCGGCAGATGCTGCGCAGCCTGGCTGGCGGCGACGAACCCGTGCTGCTGGTCGGCGAGGACGGCACCGAACTGGAAGACCTCGGCCGCTACCTGCACGCGGAAAGCCCACGACGGGCCCAGCCGTTCGTCGCGTGGAATGCCGTTCGCGTGCCCGACTGGCGCCACGCCCGCGACCTGTTCGGCGATCGCCCCGGGGCCGACTGTGTCGTGGACCGGGCCGGCAGCGGCACGCTGTTCGTGGAGCGGTTCGACTGGCTGAGCCCCGAACTGCAGCGCCGGTTGGTCGACACGGTTCGCGAACGTCGCACCAGCAGTGCCGCCGCGCCCGTGCTTTGCCTGGCGATGAGCCAGGAACACGGCACCGACGGCGCCGGCCCGAAGCTCGAGTGGCTGCCGCACCAACGCATCGCCGTGCCGCCGTTGCGTTCGAGCCCACGCGACGTGCTGGCCCTCGCCGAACTGTTCCTGTCCGAAATGGGCACCCGACCGGACGGTTCGCCGCGCTTGATGCTGGAGCGCGCCAAGCGGCTCCTGGTCGGGCATTCGTGGCCCGGCAACGTGCGCGAACTCCGGCTCGTGCTCGAATCCGCCGCAGCCCAGGCAGCGGACCAGCCGATCGCCCCCCGCCACCTGCCGCCGAACATCGCCAGCGACGCCGCGCAAGCGGCCACCCCGGAGATCCCGACCCTGGAGCAGATCGAACGGGCGCACATCGCGGAAGTCATGGAGCGCACCGGTGGCAACCGCGCCAAGGCGGCGTCCTTGCTCGGCATCGCGACGTCGACTTTGTACGACAAGCTCAAGCGCTTCGGCTTGGCCGACTGAGCCGGGGCGGACACGGCTCGACGCCCTCGGCGCGGCTGGCCTGACGCCCGCTGCGCCGCCATGATCCGGGGATGACTCGGACCCGTCGGATCTACCTCGACAACGCAGCCTCGACGCCGCCGCTGCCGGCCGTGGTCGACGCGATGGCAAGCGTGCAGACGGAACTGTTCGGCAACCCGAGCAGCGCGCACTCGTTCGGGCCGCCGGCGAAGAAGGCCCTCGAGGACGCGCGCGAGTTCCTGCGCGGCACCCTCGGCGCGGCCCGGCTGGTGTTCACTTCGGGCGGCAGCGAAGCCGACTACCTCGGCATCGTCGGCAGCGCCATGGCGCGAGCCCCGGGTCGCGTGCTGCTGGCCCAGAGCGACCATCCGGCGCTGCTGCAGTGCACGTCGCTGCTGACCCGCAGTCGACACCACGTCAGCACCCTGCCGGTCACGCGCGACGGCGACCTGGCCCCGGAGACGTTGTTCGAAGCGCTCGGCAGCGACGTGCGCACGGTCGGCCTGATGTACGGCCACAACGAACTCGGCACACTGTGCCAGTTGCGCGAGCTCGTCGAACTGGTTCGCCGCACGGCACCCGAGGCGCACGTGCACGTCGATCTCGTGCAGACCTATGGCAAGCTCCCGTTCGACCTCGACGACTTCGACGTCGATTCGGTCGCGGTTTCGGGGCACAAGTTCCACGGCCCCCGCGGCGCCGGTTTCCTGGCGCTGTCGAGCACCGCGGCGATCGCGCCACTGCAACTCGCCGGCGGCCAGGAAGGCGGACTGCGGGGCGGCACCGAGAACCTCGCCGGCGCCGTCGGCCTCGCGGTCGCCGCGGAGCACGTGCTGACCCACCAGGCGTACACCGCCGCCCACACGCAGCGGCTGGCCACCCTCGTGCTGCGCGCCGTCGGCGATGCGGTCCCCGGCACCGAACGACTCGGCCATCCCGATCGTCGCTTGCCCCACATCCTGTCGATGCGCCTGCCGGCAGTGGTCGGCCAGACGCTCGCAGCCCGATGTGACGGGCGCGGCGTGGCGTTCTCCACCGGCTCGGCCTGCCACTCGGCCCACGACGACCACCCCGCGGCGGAGAAGAAGCCGGCTCGCAACCCGGTGCTCGCGGCGATCGGCTTCGACCATCGGGCGGCGCGCGAAGTCGTGCGGATCTCGTTCAGCGGACTCACCACGACCGACGACGCGACCACTGCCGCGGCGGTGATCGCCGAAGAAGCCGCGCGGCTGCTGGGCGAAGCACCGCGCGACCGTGCGCAGGGAGCCGCTTCGCGATGAGCGACGTCGCCACCACACCTGCGATGGCGCAGTACATGGCGCAGAAGCAGCGCCACCCCGACGCCCTGCTGTTCTTCCGCATGGGCGACTTCTACGAGCTGTTCTTCGACGACGCGAAGGTCGCGGCGAAGGCGCTCACGTTGACGCTGACCAGCCGCAGCAAGGGCGAGAACGCGATCCCGATGGCCGGCGTTCCGGTGCGCGCCGTCGACACCTACCTGCGTCGCCTCGTGCAGATGGGCCACAAGGTGGCGATCTGCGAACAGCTGCAGGATCCGAAGGACGCCAAGGGCGTGGTGGATCGCGCCGTCGTTCGCGTGGTGACACCGGGCACGCTGACCGAAGACAACCTGCTCGACGGTCGCCGCAACAACCACCTGGCCGCGGTTGTGGTGCAGCGCGACCGCTGCGGACTCGCCTGGGTCGACTTGTCCACCGGAGCCTTCCGCGTGCACGAGACCGGCGTCGACCGCCTCGCCGACGAACTCGCGCGCATCGAACCGGCCGAACTGCTGCTGCCCGAGGAACAGCGCGGCGGTGACCGGCCATGGCAACCGGCGAACGGCGTGCCGACGACCTTCCGGGCGGCCTACGACTTCGGCGCGGAGACGGCGAGCCGAACCTTGCTCGGGTTCTTCAAGACCAAGACCTTGGCCGGCTTCGGCGTTCAGGACATGCCGCTCGCGGTCGGCGCCGCCGGCGCGCTGGTCACCTACCTGCAGGAGACGCAGCTGTGCGCGCTGCCGCACCTCCGTGGCATCGAAGTGTGGCACGACGGCGCGTTCATGCGCCTCGACCGCACCACGCGGCAGAGCCTCGAACTCGTGCAGACGATGCGCGATGCCGAGGGCACGTCGCTGCTGTCGATCCTCGACCGGTCGTGCACGCCGATGGGCGCGCGCTGCCTGCGCACGTGGCTCTTGGCACCGCTCGGCGCAACCGCCCCGATCCTGCGCCGCCAGGCCGCCGTCGGCGAACTGCACGACGACGACTCACTGCGGTCGCTGGCGACGACCCAGCTGGCGAACGTGCTCGACCTCGAGCGACTGTCGTCGCGCGCCGCGTTCGGCCGCGCCAACGCCCGTGACCTCGTCGGCCTGCGCCAGAGCCTCGAACGCCTGCCGCCGCTCGCCGCCCGCCTGCGCGAATGCCGCGCGGAGGCCCTGCGCGACCTCGCCGGGCGACTCGACCCACTGCCCGAATTGTGCGCGACCCTGGCCGCGGCCCTGGTCGACGAGCCACCGACCACGATCAAGGAAGGCGGCATCGTGCGGCCCGGCTACTCCGCCGAACTCGACGAGCTGCGCACGCTGGCGCGCGACAGTTCGGAGTGGCTGGCGCGCTACCAGCAGCAGTTGGTCGAGCGCACCGGCATCGCGAGCCTGAAAGTCGGCTTCAACCGAGTCTTCGGCTACTACATCGAAGTCACGCACACGCACCGCGAGGTCGCGCTGCCCGGCGAGTTCCTGCGCAAGCAGACGACCAAGAACGCCGAGCGCTACGTCACCGACGAGCTGCGCACTTTCGAGACCAAGGTGCTGAAGGCCGAGGAGAACGGCAAGGCGCTCGAGTACGAGCTGTTCCAGGACCTGCGCCAGAAGGTCGCCGCCGTCGTCGACCGCCTGCAGCGCACCGCCGCCGCGGTCGCCGAACTCGACGCATGCCTCAGTCTCGCCACCGTCGCGCGCGAACGCGGCTATTGCCGGCCGGTCGTCGACGACTCGACGATCCTGCGCATCACCGACGGACGGCATCCGGTCATCGAGGCGACGCACGCCGCCGGCACGTTCGTCGCCAACGACACCGAACTCGAACCGCCCGGTCGACGCCTGGTGCTGCTGACCGGCCCCAACATGGCGGGCAAGTCGACCTGGATCCGCCAGAACGCGCTGATCGTCGTGATGGCGCAGATCGGCGCGTTCGTGCCGGCGAAGGCAGCGCACATCGGCCTCGTCGATCGCGTGTTCACGCGCGTCGGCGGCGCCGACGACATCAGCCGCGGCGCGTCGACGTTCATGGTCGAGATGACCGAGACGGCGAACATCCTCAACAACGCGACCGCGAAGAGCCTGGTCGTGCTCGACGAGGTCGGGCGCGGCACCAGCACCTACGACGGCCTGTCGCTGGCGTGGGCGATCGCCGAGGACCTGCACGACCGCGTGCGCTGCCGCGGCCTGTTCGCGACGCACTACCACCAGCTGATGGACCTCGCCGGCCCGGGCCGCGGCATCGTCAACTGCCGCGTCGCGGTGAAGGAGTGGGGCGACGAGATCGTGTTCCTGCACCGCATCGAGTCGGGCGGGACCGACCGCAGCTACGGGCTGCATGTCGCGCGCCTCGCCGGCATTCCGAAGTCGGTGCTCGAACGCGCGCAGACCGTGCTGACCGAACTCGACCGCGAGGGCGACGAAGTGCGCGAAGCCCTGGTCACCGCCCGTGAACGCGCGAAGCCCGGCCTGAAGCAGAAGGAGCTGTTCGCGCCACCGCCGGATCCGATCGTCGAGGAACTCCGCCGGCTCGACCTCGACGACCTGACCCCACGCGCCGCCGCGGACCTGCTGCGCTCCTGGCAGCAGCGCGTGAAGAAGAACTGAGGCGCAGGCGGCCGGCGGCGCCGGCCGATAGCGTTCCCGAAGATGGCCGAGATCACGATCCGCCCGTTCCGGCCCGGTGACGAAGCCGGCGTGCTCGCGGGGCACAACCAGATCTTCCCGCCGCGCTCCCGCGCCCACTGGGACTGGAAGTTCCGCGACAACCCGACCGGACAAGTGCACATCATGGTCGCCGAACACGCGACCGCCGGCCTCGTCGGCGCCTACGTGACCCTGCCGACGCACTTCGCGATCGAAGGCCAACGCCGCATCGTCGGCCAGTGCGTCGACCTCTGGGTGCTGCCCGAACACCGCCGCGCCGGTCCACGGCCGGGCCTGTTCGTCAACCTGGCGCTCGCCCACTACGAGGCCTGGGGCGGCAAGGGCGCGACGCAGAACTCGTTCCACCACGGTTGGCCGATCGCGACGTGGCGCATCGGCCAGAAGTACCTCCGCTACGAGATGGTGCGCGACTGGGACTTCTTGTTCCGCGAGATGGTGCCGGGCGGGTTCCCGCCGCGCGCTTCGAGTGCCGCGCTGGAGGTGCGCACGGTGCCGCGATTCGGGGCCGACGTCGACGGGTTGTGGGCGGCGTTCGCGAAGAGCACGCAGCTGGCGACGATCCGCGACCAGCGCTACCTGAACTGGCGCTACGCCGACGCGCACGACGCGCGCTACGAACTGGTCGAGTGCCGCGAGACGGCGAGCGGACGGCTGCGCGGCATCGCCGTGCTCCGGCACACGGAACTGGTCGTGCCCAACACGTTCTACGTCGTCGACTGGCTCGTGCCTGCGGACGACCACGACACCACGGTCGCGCTGGTCGCGCACGCCGAACGGCGCGCGTCGACGGTCGGGGCGTCGGCGCTGGCGACGCTGTTCCAGCACCGCGATCCGCGCTTCCTGGAATGGCAGCGGCTCGGCTTCCTGGTCTACGGCACGGTCTACTTCCAGGTCGTGATCCCGTTCGACGTGCACGACACGCACTTCTACAAGGACCAGTGGTACCACACGCTCGGCGACTCCGACCTCGTGTGATCCGGCCGGTTCACTTCTTCGGTTCGGCTGGTGCAGCAGGCGCAGCCGCCGCGGGTGTGGCGATCTCCGTCGCCTCCCCGACCGAGAACATAGGCAACACCAACGTCGCGGCGAGCCCGACCGCGTCGCGCGCGCGGCCGAAGTCGGCGCGGTAGACGACGTCGGTCCGGTCGCGCTTCTTCTCGGCCTTCGCCAGGACCGGCTTCAACAGGCGGAGCTTCGGGTCGTCGCGCAGCCGCGCGACGAACTCGTCGGCGGCCTTCTCGGTGACGGCGAGGCCATCGCCTTCCTTGGCATGGCGCACGACCGCTTCGAAGCCGAGGTGCGGATCGTCGTCCTCGCCGAGCATCACCACGCGCAGGCAAACGAAGGTCGGCGCATCGCCTGCCGGCCACTCGACCCCTGGAAACAGCTGTCCGAGCGAGCCCTGCCGCAGCTTCGGATGGGTCACGTCGAACACGAACCAGGCGAGCTGGTCTTTGCGACCCGACAGCAGCGACATCACGTCCGCGCACGGCATGCCGGCGCGCGGCTTGCCCTCGAGCACCGGCCGCACCAGCGATTCGTCGCCCTGCACCTGCAGCTTGGGATCCGGTTGCACCCAACACCGGTTGCCGCTCCGGCGCAGGTCGCGACCGCCGACGTCGAACACCTCCCAGCCGCGAACGCGATCGTGCATCGCCAGATCGGTGTTGCCTTCCAGCACCAGGACTTCGCGGGTCCGGGGCCGCTCGGCGTCGGCCCCGTCGATCTCGCCGACCATCGTCACGCGGTCGAGGCTGGCCAGCGGGAAGCCGAGCTCCTTCTCCATCTGCTTGAACGCCAGCTTCATCACCGACGCCTGCAGTTCGTCCCAGATGCCGCGGTCGCGCATCGCGACGATGTCGGCGTGCACGGCCATGCGGTGCTCGTCGGGCAGGAACGAACGCGCCGTCAACGGCTTTGGCTGCGCCTCCTGCGCCAGGAGGGTCGTCGCGAGCAGACAGAGAGCCGGAGCGTGGATGCGCATGGTCGTTGGAGGGTGGGCCTTCGGCCAGCCGGGAGACTATTGTCGCGACGACGCAGTGGCCACGATCGCCGCGGTCGGCACTGGCCCTGCGCCCGGGCCGCGGTCAAAAGGCGCCGATCGTCAGCGCCAGCGCATTGGTGCTGGTCGACGACGAGATCGCGCCGGCAGCGTCGAGTTCGAGAGCGACGACCTGCTGTCGCAACTGCAGATTGGCGAACGCGAGCGAATCGGGGATGGCCAGCGAGGTCGTCAACGTGCCCGACCCCGTGAGGTAGGCAACGAGCAGATCCGGGCTCGCATACAGGGTGCACCCGGCCGCCCCCTGCGGCAGGATCGAGGCCAACGGCGTCGCCGCCGGCGCGAAGCCGAGCACGCCGATGGCGAGGGAGTTCGCCGGCATGCCGTTCGCGACCGCAGTGAACTCGGCCCCGATCCACGGCCCGCTGGAAGCAGTCAGCGTGTTGACGCCGCCGAGGCCCACGCAACCCGAACCGACCGATGTCGACACGGCCGGGCAATTCGTGGCGAGGCGCGCCACGTACACCGACGGCGAGCCACCGGCGGCCGTGAACGATCCGCCCACGAACAGGTCCCCGCCAGGTTGCCGCGTCATCGCGTAGACCGTGCCGTTCAGCCCAATGTCCATGGCGGACCACGTGCTGCCGTTCCACCGCGCGATGTTGCTCACGCTGCCGAAGCCGGCCCACGTGAAGCTGCCGCTCGCCACGAGGTCGCCGTCGGGCAGCAGCACGAGTGCATTCACGTCGCCGTTCAACCCCGCACCGACGGGCGACCACGCGCTGCCGTTCCACCGCGCGATCCGACCGGCATTGACCCCGCCGGCCGTCGTGAACATGCCGCCGGCGACGACATCCCCGCCCGGCAGCACCACGATCGAAGTCACGCGGCCGTTCATTCCCGAGCCGAGACTGGACCAGGTGCTGCCGTTCCACCGCGCGATGCGGTTCGCGCCGACGCCGCCCGCGATCGTGAAGTCCCCGCCCGCGAGCAGGTCGCCGTTCGGCGTCGCCCGGACGGTTTGCACCGCGTCGTTGACACCGGAGCCGAGGGCGGACCACGCGCTGCCGTTCCAGCGCGCGATGTTCTGAGCACCCGCCCCGCCCGCCGTCGTGAACCAACCACCGGCGACCACGTCGCCGTTCGGCAGTGTCGTCAGGGCGAACACCGGGCTCATTCCCGCGCCGAACGGAGACCACGCAGTGCCGTTCCAGCGGGCGATGCAGTCCGCCCCATAGGACCAACCACCCGCCACCAGGTCGCCGTTGGGCAGGGTCGTGAACGAACTCACCGATGCCGGGGATCCCGAACCGACCGCCGACCAGGAACTGCCGTTCCAGCGGGCGACGCCGTGGGCAACCACTCCACCCGCCGTCTTGAACCAGCCGCCCGCGACCACGTCGCCGTTGGCGAGCGTCGCCAGCGCACCCACCGTGGTGTCGAAGCCGGTGGCGACGGCCGCCCACGCACTGCCGTTCCAGCGCGCGAGGCCGAGAGCGGTGACGCTGCCCGCCGTGCTGAAGGAACCGCCCGCGACCAGGTCGCCGTTCGGCAGGATCGCGAGAGCCTGGCCACTCGCGTCGAGTCCGGTCCCGAAGGCGGCCCACGCCGTGCCGTTCCAGCGCGCGATGCGCGCGGCACCGGTTGCACCGGCAACGGTGAAGGCGCCAGCCGCGACCACGTCTCCGTTCGCCAGCGTCACCAGCGCGTTCACATCGCCCCCCATGCCCCCGGCGAGCCCCGACCACGCGCTGCCATCCCAGCGCGCGATGTGGTTCTGGCCGATCGTGACCCCACCGAACGTGATCGACGTGAAGACACCGCCGGCGATCAGATCCCCGTTGGGCAACGCCGTGATCGCCTTCACGACGCCCAAGCCGCCGAGCGCGGACCACGCACTGCCGTCCCAACGCGCCACGCCGCCGGCGTTCATCGTGCCTGCCGTGGTGAACGAACCACCTGCAACCAGGTCACCGTTGGCGAGCGTCGTCAGGCAGTGCACGGCCGGCGACCCCTGCCCGTTCAACCCCAGCCCGAGCGCCGACCAGCCCACACCATCCCAGCGCGCGACGCGATTCGCACTGAGTCCATCCGCGAAGGTGAACGCGCCGCCGGCGACGACGTCGCCGTTGGGCATCGTCGCGAGGGCACGCACCACCTGGTTCGTGCCAGCCCCGAGGGCGGACCATGCGCTGCCGTTCCAGCGGGCCACGTAGTTCGCGCCGACGCCACCGGCAGTCGTGAACTCGCCGCCGGCGATCAGGTCGCCGTTCGGCAGCGCGGCGAGGGCGCGCACCGGCCCGTTCATTCCCGTCCCGATCGCGGACCAGGCCCCGGAACCCGCGTCGAAGGCCGCGATCCGATTCGCGAGCGCGTTGCCCGCCACGAGGAACTCGCCGGCCACGACCAGCCTCGGCGGCAACGGTCCAGGTCCGTCGGGGTCCCACATCGTCGTGGCATGGACGCCATAGGGCCCCAACGCCCATGGGCCGACGCCCGGTAGCCCGTCACCGGCAACCCACGCCGTCGAACACTGGCCGGCGGCCGAGCCGCACAGGGACACGCAGAGCACCAAGACGCCGACTCTTCCCTTCCATGCACTCATGAACGGATGATCGCGCGTTGGCTCCGTTCGTCAAGCCGACCCCGCGACTACGCGACCCATCGACGCCCGGCGTTCACGACGCGATCGCCGCCGGCGGCTGGAGCGTGGCGCAACAACGGGGGCCGATCGCCAGCGGCAGCCTCAACGACGCGTGCCGAGCAGGATCACGGCGGCGATCCCGCCGATCACGACGATTGCGAAAGCCAACACGACCCATCCGGGCAGGCGCCGTGGTTCTGCGTTCATGTGCGCGTGCTCCCGAACATCACGATGCCGAGCGCACCGAACACGATCGTCGGCGTCCACGCCGCGACCACCGGATGCAGCTGGCCCTGGCCCCCGAGACTCTGGCAGGTCATGTCGACCAGCATGTAGCCGCCGCACAGACCGATGGCGCCGAGCACCCGTTCGATGCGGCTGCCGCGTTCGAAGTGCACCGCCAGCGGCAGCACCAGCAGCAGCAGCAGCACGTTCGCCAGCGGCCAGGTGATGTGGCGGTGTAGCGCGAGACGGATGTCGGGTTGGTTCGGCCGCGCGTCCACCATCTCGACCAGGTCGCTGTACGACAGGAACTCGGCGTCGATGGTGTCGCGACCTTTGCGCAGCAACACTTCGGGCGTGAGTTCGCCGCGTCCGAGCCACTGCTGTGGTTCGTCGCGGCCGGCGCGCTTGCTCCAGCCCTGTTCGAGCCGCCAGTCGCGCGCCGCAGCGTCCCAGATCGCCACCGGCGCCGTCACCAGCACCGTGTCTGCCGCCAGGGCCCCCTGCGTCAGGAAGTGCACGTCCTCGAGCCGACCTTGGTCGGGGTAGAACCGGCGCACGTAGACGTACTCGCTGGCTTCGCCGGTGCGTTCGTCGACGAGCACCTCGAACTTCGTGTCGCCCTTCTGGATGAAGCGGTCGGCGTTGGTGATGTCGGCACCGACGTGCGGGATCACCCACTGCCAGCACGCAGCCATGCCGCCGGCGGCGACGGCCCCGACCAGCAGCACCGGCCGCAACACGCGGTGGATGCTCCGGCCGACGAACAGCATCGGCACGGTCTCGTTGGCGTGCTGCAGGCGCGACACCGCGAACATCCCGGCGATCGCGGTCGCGAACGGCGCCACCATCGTGAACAGCACCGGCGACAACTTGGCGTAGTAGACCAGCAGGAACCAGGCCATCTCGAGGCCGCCGATGTCCTTCTCGGCGGCACGGTCGGTCAGCTGCGGCAGGAAGCGCAGCAGGTGGCTGAGCACCGACACGAACAGGAAGAACAACAGCGCGGCGAGGAACGCCCCGGTGGCGATGCGGCCGACGTAGCGATCGAGCAGCGTCATCGGCGCAGCTGCCTCCAGCACAGCGGCAAACCGAACACGGCCAGGAAGCCTAGCGGCAGCCAGCCGACCCACGGATTCTGGCTCGACAGCAGGAGCCGGGCACTCATCACCTCGCCGAGGTAGAACAGCCCGAGCGGCACGAGCGACAGCAGCAGCGCCGCCACCCGGCCACGATCGCGTGCGAACTCGGCGATGCAGAACCCGATGGGCGCCAGCACCAGCGGCATCAGCGAGAAGCAGCAGCGGCGGAACAGCGAGTAGACCGCTTCGTACGGCCGCCGGTGCACACCCTTCTGCACCTCGGCGAGCAACTGGTCGCTGCGCAGGTCGTCGTCGCGTTCGTCGCGCCGGCCGCGGTCGGTCAACGAATCGCGGGCGATCACGGCCTCGTAGTGGCTGCCCATGGTCGCGCCACCGAGCGGATCGTGGATGCCGTCGAACACGATGCGCAACCACGGTGACTTCTTGTCGCCAGGCATCGACACCTTGTCGACGAACAGGATCGGCGACACGCCCTCGACCGGCGGCTTCGGGCAGTAGACCGTGCAGCCGTAGAACTCGCCGCGGTCGGCATCGCGGCTGCGGAACGTCATCAGGTAGTCGCTGTTGGGCAGCTTCAGGCGGTCACCGCCGAGGTTCATGCTCAGGAACGCGTTGCGGATCGCCTCCGGGATCACGCGGTACTTCTGGAAGTGCACCGTCGGGATCGCGTAGTGCAGCGCGAACGAGCCGAGCGCGGTCAGGAACAGGCCGACCAGGATCGCCGCCGCGAGCGGCACGCGCGGCGAGATGCCGGCGGCGCGGATCGCCGTCAGTTCGCGGTCCATCGCCGCCCGCGTGAACGTGGTGACGGTGGCGAGCAGGAACGAGATCGTCAGCAGATGCTGGAACGAGTCGAGCGCCCAGTAGACGACGATGAGCACCGCGTCGATCGGGCTGCCGCCCTGCGACCGCTGGATGCCGCGGTAGACCAGCGAGGTCAGCACGACCGCGAACAACACCAGGAAGGTGATCCCGACGTTGATCGTCAGTTCCTTCAGGTAGTATCGGTGCAGCTTCCACATCGCGTCGCTCCATGGTTCCGCATCGCCCGACACAGGGCAACGACTCGCTGCCGCATTCCGACGCACTCACGGTGGGGCGCGCCACGGCACGGGCGGACCGCAGCATCGCCGCGGCACTCGCCGAACTGCTGGCTCGCGACGTGGCCGAATGGTCCGCACACGGCTTCACGCCGGTGAAGGTGCGCAGCGTGCGCAGCGTGTTCCACGGCTCGCTGGCCGGCATCCCGGTGCACGTGAAGGTGTTCCGCGCCGACACCCTCGCCGACCACGTGCGCGACTGGGTGCGCAAGGCGCGCGGCACGGCCGAAGCCGAACACCTCGTCGCCGCGCGCGCACTCGGCTTGCCGGTGGTCGAGCCGCTGGCGCACGGGTTCGCGCTCGAAGACGGCCGCCGCCGCAGTTTCGTCGTTACGCGCACCGCCGCCGGAACGCCGTTCACGTTCGCGACCGCGGCGCAGGAGTCGCTGGCCCAGGTCGGCCGCCTGCTGCGCACCGTGCACGACCTCGGCGTGAAGCTGCTCGACCTGCACCCCGGCAACCTGCTGGTGGTCGATCACGGCGAGCCTGTGCTGCTCGACCTCACCTCGATGGCGCACGGCGGCGAGCTGGGCCTGCGCGAACGGGCCCGCGCGCTGGCGTTCTTCTGCCACGAACTCGACGGCGGCGCCCTCGACCCGATCGCGGCCCCGCTGCTCGCCGGCTACCTCGCCCGCGCAGCGTTGCCGGCCTCGCTGCACGACGAACTGGTGCTCGCCACGCGGCGGTGGCGTGCCGCGGCCCTGCCTGCGTTCGGGCGTCGCGCCGGCCGTTCGTGCAAGCACACCGAGACGGCCACACGGCGCCGCGGCGTGCCGCGGTGGTTCTGGCATCTCGACGGCGACACCAGCGAACGTCGGCTCGCCTGCGAGCGGTTCGCCGCGGCGCCGCCGCCCGCCACCAAGTCCGGCCGGCGAGGATCGGTGTGGCTCGTCGGCGACCTGGCGGTGAAACAGCGCGAAGCCGCGAAGGCGCAGCGCCTGTTCCGGGCGGCGTATTGGCTCCTGTTCGCCCGGGTTCCGGCCCCGACCCCGGTGGCCCTGCGGCTGCACGGCGGCCTCGGGCTCGTGTTCGCGCAACGTGTGGGTCAGGCCACCATCGCCGACGAACTCGCCCAGGGCACGCTCGCGGGCCCCGGGTTGGCTGCGACCGCGCGGCAGTTCGGCACCAGCGTCGGCCGCCTGCACGCGCACGGCCTCGGCAACCGCGACCTCAAGCTCGACAACCTGGTGCGCGATCCGAGCACGGGCCTCGTCGCGATGGTCGACCTCGACGGCGTCCGCCGTCGTTCGGCGCTCGAGACGCGCGGCCGCGGTGCCGACCTCGGCCGGCTGCTGGCCGCGTTCCGTGGTGCGGGCAGCCCCGGCGGAACGGCCACGGTGCGCACGTTCCTGCGCGGCTACCTGCGCGCGCACCGGCGGCTGCTGCAGGACACACCGCTGCGGCGGCTGCTGCTCGCCGCCGATCGCCGGGCCGGCGAGTGGGCCTCGGCCCACCGCTGACCGCTAGGCGAACTGGAGCGCCGCGAGCTTGTTGCGCAGGCCTTCGCCGCCGCCGTCGAGCACGTCGAACACCTTGCCGTCGCGGTAGTGCCGCTCGACGTGGTACTCGACGGTGTAGCCGAAGCCACCCAGGATCTGGATGCCCTCGTCACCGGCGGCAACCATCGCGTCGACGGCCGCGAGCCGGGCGCCGATCGCCGCCTCGGTGGCGTCCTGGCCGAGATCGTGCAGACGGGCCGCGTGCCACGCGAGTTGCCGCGCCGCGTCGAGGCCGCGCTTGCACTCGACCAGCTTGCGCTGCACGGCTTCCTGCACGAGCAGCGGCTTGCCGAAGGCGATGCGTTCCGATGCGTGCTTCTTCGCCACGGCGAGCGCGCCGTCGCCGCCGCCACACGCGGTCGCTGCGACGCCGACCCAGCCGGCGACCTGCGCCTTGCCGATCGCGGCCTTCGCCGCGTCCCCGGTGGCGACCACGGTCGCCGTTGCGGCCGCGAACTGCACCGTCGCACAGGCAGCACTGGCGAGGCCGAGGCCGCGGATCGCCTTGCGTTCGACGCCACTCGCGTCGACGACGGCCAGCACCGGGGCACCGTTGTCGGTCGCGGCGACCACGAACTGGCCGGCTTCGAGGCCGAGCGGCACGACGCGCGCCAGGCCCTGCACGCGGCCGCTCGCGAGCGTGAGGCCGTGCTCGGGGCCGACGAACG
>JAEUHV010000027.1 GCA_016794485.1 Planctomycetota bacterium | reverse complement strand
CGGCAGCAGCTCGATGTGGCCGTTGTCGGCCGAGGCCACGTTCGCCGGGAAGGGCTCGGTCAGGAACCGTGCGTAGAAGCGCCACGGGTCTGCGTACGGCACCGTGGGCGACAGCGCGAGCATCGCGCCGAGACCGACCACGACGTAGGCAACGGCGGCGAGCCAGGCGAGCGGTCGTAGACCTGCTGCGGACTGTTCGGCGATGGTCACGACGTCGGCCGGAGTGGCATGGGCTGCGTCATCGGCCATCACCGCACGCGAACCAGACGGTCGCGCGGCAGGGCCAGCGCCGACAGGTGCGACGCGATGTCGTCGAGGAAACGATGGCCGTCGACGTAGTAGCCGGCGGTCGGCTGCAGGCCGGGGACCCGTTCCTGGAACCAGCGGTTCAGGCACTCGACCATCAACTCGCGCAGGTACTTGGCGAAGCAGCTCGCCAAGGCCGTCGGGAACGCGCGGTCCTCGCCGCGTTCGGCGAACGTGATCGCGATCGTGCGGTCGGGATGCACGACGCGGTAGCTCGACGCCGCCGGCTGTTCGTCGACGACTTCGACGCGAGCCGTGGGGCACAACTGGCGCAGGTCGTGCGCGTAGTGCATGCGGCCGCCGCAGCGGTCGGCGACGACGTGGCCGGACGTTCCGTCGGGAACGCGCTGCAGCAGGCGGCGCAGCACTTCGGAGTAGGCGTGGAAGTGGGCGCGGCTCTTGTTGTCGGTGTCGGCGATCAGGCCATTCCATTCCTCGACGTCGACCGGCCGCACGACGATGTCGAGCAGTGTGATGCCGCTCTGGCGCAGCGTGCGCGCGACCAGTTCGGCGTGCAGCGTGAGCCAGTCCACGTCGGCGGTGCGCGGCAGGGCCAGGTCGAGGGCGCCGTACCACGGGCAGCGGGCGAGGGCCCCGAGGTCGGCGCCGAGCTGCAGAAGCCAGTCGTGCAGGGTCGCCGGCAGTTCGCCGTGCAAGGCACCCCAGAACACCAGCGCTGTCTCCTCGAGGTGGCGGTGGCCGTGCGGGCCCTGGTTGACCTTCTTGCTGTCGGCGACGCGGACCTTGCCCTTCTCCTGCTTCTTGCGCGCGACGAACTTGCGCAGCACCTGCCACGGGTCGACGCCGGCTGGGCCGGTCATCGCGACGCCGCCGACCACCAGCGGCCCGAGGATCGGGCCGAGGCCGGCTTCGTCCACACCCGCGAGCAGGTTCATGTCCGCCACGACAGCAAGGGGGCGGGGCGGGGTCAAGTTCCGTTGCCAACGCGGTCGTGATGGCGACCTCGGCCCGAGCCGTCCGGCGGTCGATAGGACGGCCACGGAGATTCCATGGAAGTGCTGCTCGTCGAGAAGGACCCGCTGATCCGCGACCAGGTGAAGGTCGGGCTGCAGCAGTTTCCCGAGTTCCATGTCACCGTCGGCACGGGGCATGCGGGCATCAACGAGATGCGCGGTCGCCATTTCGACTGCGTGTTCCTCGGTGTCGACCCACGCCAGAAGGACACCGTCAAGCTGCTGCACCACCTGCGGTCGTTCGACACCACGACCGAACTGTTCGTGCTGACCGCGTCGCGCAACGTGCGCGACATGGCGGTCGACAAGACCAAATACGACATCCATTCGTTCGTGCAGACGCCGCTGGTCGTGAAGGACCTGTTCGGCCTGCTCGGCCGGTTCCTCGAGCGCCGCACCGAACGGCAGAACACCACGCTGCGCAAGTCCGCCCGCCAGGGTGCGCCTGCCGCGCGCAGCTGATCGCGCGCCTCGCGAAATCGGCGTTGCCTGGCACCGGGTCGCACGGTTCGCTTGCCGGCGCATGCCCGATCCGGTTCCCACTGCTCCACGCCCGCGCAGCAACCTGTGGTTCGAGTCGCGTTACCGCAAGCTGCAGCGCGGCCTGCCGCAGACGGTGTTCTTCTGCCCGAAGTGCAAGGGTGATCGTCGGCGCAAGCACGACTGCCCGGAGTGCAAGGGCTTCGGCAAGCTGACTCGGGAGTCCGTGCAGGAACTGATCGCCCGACGGCTGGTGCCGGCGTTCGGCGCCAAGTACGGCGTGTTCCACGGGGCCGGGCGCGAGGACATCGACGTGCTGATGCTGGGCCGCGGCCGGCCGTTCGTGTTCGAGGTGCAGGGCGCGCGCAATCCCGACGTCGACCTCGAGGCCCTGCGGGCCGAGATCGTGCAGCGTGCGGCCGGCCAGATCGAGCTGGCGCCGTTCGTGCGCGTGCCACGGGCTCGCGTCGCCTACTGGAAGGAGACGCACTTCGACAAGGTCTACCGCGCCGAGGTCGCGTGCGAGCGCATGCCGACCGCCGCGGCGATCGCGGCTGCTGCCGGGTTCGCCGGGACCGTCGTGCAGCGCACGCCGCAGCGCGTCGCGCATCGCCGCGCCGACCTCGACCGGCCGCGCCGGCTGCAGGTGCTGGCGTTGGCGCCGAGCGGCGAGTCGACGCTCGAATTGCGCGTGCTGTGCCAGCACGGCACCTACGTGAAGGAGTGGATCTCCGGCGACGAAGGGCGCACGACGCCGTCGTTGGCCGGATTGCTCGACGTGCCGAGCCGCTGCACCGTGCTCGACGTCGAGGAGATCATGACCGACGACGTGCCCGGCCCGCGCCTGCCGGCTGCACCCGCGGAGGCGTGACGTGCCGCCGCCGGTGCCGCACCTGCCGTTCGCGCGCCTGCGGTCGAGCTGTTCCGACCTGGGCCGAGCGCTGCTCGAGCGGGCGCCGCAGTGGGCGCACCTGGCGCCCGAACGCGGCGAGAGCACGGGTGACCGTGCCACGACGAGCTACCGGATCGCGCCGGGCTCGTTCTGGCTGCAGCAGCGCTGGCGGCTCGTCGGCGACGACTGGCAGGAACGGGAGCTCGACGTCGTACCCGGCTCGATCGTCGCGTTGCGCTTCGTGCTGGACGACGTGGCGCCCGCCGAGGTGAGCCGCAAGCTCGACCTGGTCCCCACGCGTGCGTTCGCCAAGGACGAAGCCGGGACCCGCGGCCGCGGCGTTCGCGCCGAAGGCCTGTGGATCCACGAAGTGCTTCCCG
>JAEUHV010000565.1 GCA_016794485.1 Planctomycetota bacterium | reverse complement strand
ACAGCGGGTCGTGCCCCCAGGCTTCCTTCAGGCCCATGATGCGCGTCGCGAGCACGTAGCCGAGCCACGCGTTGGCGGTGCAGCAGCGCCGGTACGGATCACCGGTCCAGATCTTCACGTCGTGGCGTGGATCGTCGCGGTGGCGATTGCCCCACTCCGGCAGGCCGACGTCGTCGACCGTGTAGCCGCCGTGGCCACCGTTCACGACGCCGTCCTTCTCCTCGACCACGAACGTCTGCGCGTCCTCGGCGAACGCGAAGGCGGGCTCGCGGGCGCAGCGCAGCAGGTCGGCACAGCCGAGCACGGCGCCGGCGAACAACACCGGGAACTTGCGGCCGCTGCCGGAGCCGCCGTCGGCGAGGAAGCGTCCGCCGTTCTGCACGATGCCGTAGTTGTCGATGCCGAGCTGCACCAATTGGATCGCCAGCGGCACCTTCTCGGCGTCCGGTCGGTCGAGCTGCAGCGCCAAGGCCGCCTGGCCGACCAGGTCGGCGAGGTCGCGGCCATAGTCGGGCATGTTGCGCCGCGGATGCAGGTAGCGCCCGGTCCAGCCCTGGATGTGGTCGAGCCAGGTGCGCTCGAAGCGGCCGACCAGCTCGGGCAACTCCGGGGCGCCGGGAACCGTCTCCAGGCTGCCCAGCTTCTTCAGGTCGAGCGCCGTGACGTTCCAGCGGCAGGTCTTGTCGGTCCCGACATACGGCGGCCGGAACGCGCCCGCCGGCGGTTCCTGCGCGAGGCAGGTCAGCACGGCGCACGATTCCAGCTGCGGCAGGTGGCCGGCTTCGGGGGCGCTGGTCGCCGTCACCAGCGAAGTCCCGGGCGCCAGCACCAGGGGCTCCTTGCGCGACACGCCGAGCCCGACGTTCAACGCGGGATCGAAGCGGCCGCGCGCGCCGTCGCCGAACATCGCGCTGTCGTAGCCCTGGGCATGGACCTTCGGGTCCGGGTTCAGCATCGACCCGTGCCGCACGCGCGCGCCGTCGCGCACCGATGCCGGCGTGATCCCGACGATGTTCACCGGACCGACCACCCACCAATCGCCGTTCGCGAAGCGACCGCTCTGCACGGGCCGGTCGAACGTCCACGTCGTGCCGAAGTGCTCGATCGCGGCGAGGTGGCCGACCGCGGCGGGCACCGGATCGATGCCGGTGCTGGACGGCGTGGCGAGGGCCCGTTCGCCGACGACGACACCGTCGCTGGTGGCAGTGGCGCTGCGGTTGCCGTGCAGGTCGCGGGCGCGCACGCTGACGTGCAGGGGGACTCCGGTCGGCAGTTCGAGACCGCTCAGGAACGCGCGCGTGGCACCGCCCACTTGGGTCCAGGCCAGGATCTCCTGCCCGCCCGTGGTGTTGCCGATGCACCACTCGTAGACGACGGGTTCGCCCTCGGGGTCGACGAAGTCGTCCCAGTTCGCGAACAGGGACGAGCGGACGTCCTGGCTGTCGACATCGGCGCCGAGACCGTCGCGAACCTGGGCAATCGCCGGTGGCCCGTTCAGGGATCTCGGTTCCGGCGGCGCGGTGCCGCAGCTGCCCAAGGCGAGTGCTGCCCCGAGGCCGAGTCCCCAGGCAATCGTGGTCCTGCTTCCAGCCGTCATGGCTGCGGAAGCCTATCGGCAGGCGAGGGGCGATGCCCGGACTCTTCGCGGCCATTGCGGGTTCACCACAGGCGGCCACGGGCCGAATGCCGAAAGGAACACGGCTGCGTGCCCGTGTGGCGGCGATCCGGCTCGGCTAGGATCGCCGCCCCGCGCGTGAGCAGGCACCCTCGAGCGCGACGACCGGATCGGGATCGACGATGACGAAGAACCTCGCAGACGAACTGCAACGCACCGCTCGTGCGGCACTGGCCGGACTCCAGCCGACGCCGCACGGTGACGAAGTGGGCGGGCTGTCGTTCCAGCGGCTGCTCGCGGCCGCCTTCCGGGCCCGCTTCCTGCTGTTCGCGACCACGCTGTTCGGGCTCCTGGTCGGCGCGTTCCTCGCGATCACCAAGGCCAACAACTACGTCAGCACCGGTTCGTTCAGCATCACCGGCATCGGCGCCGAGAAGGTCAGCGCCGACTCGACCCGCACCGCCGAGACGAGCCTCGAGTCGATCGCCACCGGCGCGACCTACATCCTCAACGCCGACGAGTTGATGCAGAAGGTCGTCGACCGTCTCGGGGCCGCCAAGATCCTGGCGCCCTACCAGCCGGGCGGACCGGACGAATCCGGCTTGCGGGCGTGGTTCTTCGGCATCCAACGCAGCTGGAACGCGGTGCGCGACTCGGACCTGACGGCCGAAGAGGCGTTGAAGCGCCTGCGGCGCACGGTGTTCATCGAGCGGCCGCGCTACACGGAGGTGCTGGTCGCCACCTGCAGTGCCAACAATCCGAAGCTCGCGCAGGAGATCCTGACCGTCTACATGGACGAGGCGATCAAGCTGCACATCGAGAAGTACGACGACACGCGCGCGTACGACTCGGCGAAGCTCGCGTTCGAGGCGGCGGAGGCGAAACGCAAGGCCACGCAGAACACCCTGCGAACGTTCTTGGAACGCAAGGCGCACGTCGAGGACTTCGACATGGAGCTGACGCGCCTGAAGAAGGACGTCGCCGACGGCGACAGCGAGATCTCCAAGCTGGAGACGTCGATCCTGGTCAAGACCGCCGCGCTGGCCAGCCTGAAGGACAAGCTCGAAGGGCCGAACGCGATCCCGCAGACGATCGAAGAGCTCCAGGT
>JAEUHV010000154.1 GCA_016794485.1 Planctomycetota bacterium | reverse complement strand
AGCCGATCGTCTTCTTGCCCTCGCGGCCGTGCTTCTTCAGCAGTTCGGCGGCCTCCGGGCCCAGCTCGCTGACCGGCACCTCGCCGTCGAAGATCTGGGTGGTGTCGTTGCGCGGCGGGAAGCAGTCGGCACCCGCGTCGGCCGCCTTGGGGGTGCCGATGCCGCTGGTCGCGTTGATCACCAGCAGGTCGCCGTCCAGATACATGCCGATCGACAGGATCGAGTTGTTGACCAGCAGGTCGCGGTAGCCCGGCCAGTAGATCCACTTCTCGAAGATCTTCTTGGCGTTGGCGGCGTTGGCGTTCGGTTGCACCACCGCCATCTGCGCGAACAGGCTGCCGACGTAGCTGCCGCCGAGTTCGACCGACTGCGTGTGCAGTTCGGCCGGCGCCTTGAGTTCCTTGTTCTTCTTCAGGTACTCCGCGTGCTCCTTGCAGCGGGCCGAGTGGTTGGCCGACCAGGTGACCGGGGTCTTGTGGTAGCCCTTGCGCGCCGCGTTCAGTTCGACCAGCCACTTGTCGACGCCCTTGCTGATCGCCGACAGCGGCGGCGTGTTGTTCTGGATGGCCTTCAGCACCGGCGACGCACCGGTCCAGAAGTCCTCCCACTCCTTGTCGAGCTGCGCGATCGACACGTCGGGGAACTTCTGGCCGAACGCCTCCTGCAGCTGGTCGGCCATCTTGCTGCCGCGCTTCAGCATCGACTGGCCGATCTGGTCGAGTTCGCGCAGCATCATCGGGTCGCGCCGCATCATGTAGTCGCAGAACGACCACGCCTTGATGCGTTCCTCGTTGGTGAACGTCGCCGCGTCGCAGAACGGCACGCGGGTCGCCGGCACGGCGCCGGTGCTCTTCCACGCCATCTCGAGGCTGAGGTTCTTCCACACGTCGAAGTCGGGCGAGGTGTATTCGCGGTCTTCTTCGCTGGCGACCGTGCCCTGCTGCTTCTTCAGGTCGACGCTGAACAGCCGGTTGTTGTTGAACACCATGCCGACGAACGTGTGGCCGATGCCTTCGCGGAAGCCGTCCGTGCCGAGGCCGGAATAGGGCTGCGCGACGTTGCGCACGGCCGAGTCGAACAGCACCTGCTTGCCGCTGGTCGCGCCGACCAGCACGTTGCCGATGCCGCACGTCGACGTGTGTTCGAGCCGCCACTCCAGCTCGGGCACCTGGTTGGCCTTCAGGATCTGCTGGTAGGTCTCCTTGGCGGTGAACAGGGCCCACTCCGACGGCCACTTCTCGACCTTGAACTCCCACGGGAACGCGACCGCGCAGATGCGCAGCGTGCGTTCGGCCCAGCGCAGCGCTTCGAGCAGGTTCTCCTCCTCGGACGCGTCGCCGTGCAGCGTGAAGTGCTCCGACTGCACGGTGATGTAGGTGACCTGGGCCTGCTGCAGCGGCGCGCACGCCACGCCGTCGACACGCTTCACGTCGTAGCTGGTCTTGCTCTGCTCCTCGACCGCCTTCTCGATCGCCTTGCTGCGGTCGTAGAGCGTCTTCTCCAGTTCGGTGCCGCTGAGCGTGCCGACTTCGACGTGTGCCAGCGCCTTCTGCGCCTGCTCGTCGCCCTCGACCCAGCGCAGCACCATGCGCCAGTGGTGGTCGGCGCGCGCCTTGTTGCCCGCCTTCTGCCACTTGTCGGCCTGCAGCCGGTGCTGGCTGGCGAGGTCCTTCTTCAGCGCCTCGTACTGCTTCATCAGCGGCTGGCCGTCGGCGCCGCTGCCGGTGTCGGCGAGCGGGTAGGGGCGCGAAGCGTCCGGGTTCCAGCTCTGGCCGAGCTTCTTGTAGCCGAGGGCCGTCCACGCCTCGGCGTTGTCCGGGTCGTACAGCTTGTGCACCTGCATCCACACGACCCGCGCGGTGCGCGGGAAGCCCTTCTCGAACGCCTTCTTGGCGAACGTGTTCAGGGCCTTGGCCTGGCGCGCGTTGAACTCGGCCTCTTCGTTCTGCTGGGCCGGCAGTGCGGCGAGCAACGACAGGGCGACGGCGGACGACAGCAGCGGACGGAACTTCATGAGTGCGGGGTCTCGCGGAAAGGCAGTTGGGCCGCGAGTCTAGCGGTGGCTTCGGGCCGCTGCATCGGGGGTTCCGGGCTTGGTGGGGCACCGGGCCATGTTCCGGGTTGTGCGGCACGAGCCGATCGCGATACTGCTCGCCCTTCCAGGTCGGCCGACCGCCTCCGCGGCGGCCGCCCGCTGCAGCGGCAACAGAGATGAGCAAGGTCTACGACATCGGTGTTCTTCCCGGCGACGGCATCGGCGACGAGGTCGTGCGCGAGGCCCTCAAGGTCCTCGACGCGATCCAGTCGATCCACGGCTTCCAGACGAAGCGCGAACACCTGCCCTACGGGGCCGAGCACTTCCTGAAGACCGGCGAGACGATGCCCGAGGCGGCGTTCGACCGCATCCGCAACATGCACGCCGTGCTGTTCGGCGCGATCGGCGATCCGCGCATCGAGGTCGGCAAGCTCGAGTTCGCGATCATCGCCGGCATGCGCCACAAGCTCGACCTCTACGTCAACCTGCGCCCGGTCAAGCTCTACCACGAGTCGATGTGCCCGCTGAAGGGCAAGACCCCGAAGGACATCGACATCCTGTTCCTGCGCGAGAACACCGAGGACGCCTACGCGGGCATCCACGGCACGACCAAGAAGGACACCGAGTTCGAGATCTCGCTGCAGCAGATGGTCTACACCGCGCGCGGCACCGAGCGCATCATCCGCCACGCGTTCCAGCTGGCGAAGAAGCGCGGGCCGAAGCCCGGCCGCGAGAAGCCGATGGTGACGCTGATCGACAAGGCGAACGCGGTGCGCGCGCAGGACATCTGGACGCGCATCTTCGCCAAGGTCGCCAAGGAGTACCCGGACGTCGCGACCGACCACGCCTACATCGACGCGGCGTGCATGTGGCTGATCAAGCAGCCGGAGTGGTTCGACGTGTGCGTCACGACCAACCTGTTCGGCGACATCATCACCGACCTCGGTGCGATGCTGATCGGCGGCATGGGCATCGCCTCGTCGGGCAACATCCACCCGGGCAAGGTGTCGATGTTCGAGGGCATCCACGGTTCGGCGCCGAAGTACAAGGGCACCGACAAGGCGAGCCCGCTGGCGACCATCCTGGCGATGGGCCTGATGCTCGACCACATCGGCGAGGCCGCGGCGGCAAAGGAACTCGAGGCGACCGTCGCACACCTGATCCAGTCCGGTCGCATCCGCAGCCTGAAGGCCGGCGACCACAAGTGCAGCGAACTCGGCTCGATGGTGCGCGACGAACTGCTCGCGCGCGCCGCGGTGCGCCGCTGACGTCAGGCCGGCGGCGGGTCGGTCGGCACCACGAAGGTGCGGCCGGCCGGGCCGCTCGGCAGGGTCGACGGCGCGGCCTCGCGCAGGACGTTCGCGACGGGTCGGGTGGGTCGCGACGACGGTCGGCGCGAAAGGGGGATCGGACGACGTTCGGGCCGTCGTTCGGGAGGTGCTGTAGGCATGGTCGGTTGCATGCTTCCTTGTGCGCGCACCGGGGGGGGTGCCGGCGCCATGACGTTGCAGAGCTACCAAACCGTTACGTGGGAGCCGAGCCAAGGTCGCGTAACCGGGGCCTATCGTGCTGGCCGCGTCGGAGCAGACTGCCCGGCCAAGCCGCATTCCTCGAGGAACCCAAATGAAGATCCGTTTCGCGTCCGCCCTTCTCGCCCTTGCGTTGCCGTTGTGCGCGCAAGATCCCACCGCCACCGACCCGACCGAGTCGGTGTTCTACAAGGCCTTCTACCTGGAGAAGGGGCAGCGCGACTTCGTCGGCGCGATGGCTCTCTACGAGCAGTTCCTGAACAAGGCGCCGGAGCACAAGCTCGCCGCCGAAGCCGCCAAGCAGCAGTTCCAGCTGCTGGATCGCACCGGCAAGACCAAGGAACGCGACGCGTTCAAGGCCAAGTACGAGAAGCTGCTCGGCAACATCGCAGCGGCTCCGGCCAGCGGTGGCGCGGGTGCGGGCGGTGACCGTCCGGCGCGCGGCGAAGGTGGCGAGCGTCCGGCGCGCGGCGAAGGGGCTGGCCCCGGTGCCGGCCGCATGGACCCGGCCGCGCGCATCGCCGAGCTCGAGAAGCAGCTCGAGAAGGCCAAGGCCGACGGCAAGGAAGAGGACGTGAAGCGCCTTACCGCGCAGATCGAACGCGCCAAGGCCGGTGGCGGCCGTGGCCCCGGCGGCCAGGGTGGCCAAGGTGGTCGCCGCGGCGGCCTGATGTCGCTGCTCGGCCCGGACGCGAAGAAGATCGCCGACATGAGCGACGAAGAACTCGGCACGCTGAAGGAAGCCCTGGGCAACTCGGGCCGCATGGTCGAGATGGTCCGCAGCCAGGACCCGGACCGCGCCGACAAGCTCGAGAAGGGTGTTGCCGACCTGACCAAGGCGCTCGAAGCCGGCAACAAGGAAGAGGCCCAGAAGGTCATCGAGACGATCAAGGCGGCAATGCCGCAGATGGGCGGCCGTGGCCGTGGCCGCGGTGGTGAAGGTGGCGGCGCCGGCGGCGCCGGTGGTGGTGGTGGTGGTGCGCGTCCGGCCGGTGGCGGCGGCGGTGGCGGCACCAGCAATGGTGGTGGCGGCGGCGGCCGCTGAGCCGTTCGCGAACCGAACCTGACGACGGCCGCGTCGAGCCCAGCTCGGCGCGGCCGTTGCCATTTGTGCGGCAGTGCTCGACAGTGCGGCGGTGGCCCGCGCGACCAAGGACCCCGTCCGGCTCGAAGTCTTCCACCACCTGCTGAGCGCGTTCTGCGAGGAAGCCGGGGCACGGCTGCAGCGCAGCGCGTGGAGTCCCAACATCCGCGAACGCGCCGACTATTCGGTCGCGGTGTTCGACCGCGAGGGCCGCTTGGTGGCGCAGGCGGCGCACATCCCGGTGCACCTCGGCAGTGCCGGCGACGCGGTGGCCGCGGTCACCCGCACGCTCGACCTCGGTCGCGGCGACGTCGCGATCCTGAACGATCCCTACGCCGGCGGCACGCACCTGCCCGACGTCACGATGGTGCTGCCGGTGTTCGTCGGTCGCGCGCGCAGGCCCGAGTGGTTCGTGGTCAACCGCGCGCACCACGCCGACATCGGCGGGGCACAGCCGGGCTCGATGGGCATCGCCGCCGACCTGCACGCCGAAGGCTTCGTGAGCCCGCCGGTGTTGCTGCGGCGCGCCGGCGTGCTGCAGCAGGACCTGTGGCGGCTGTTCGCGCGCAACGTGCGCGGCGCCGCCGAACGACTGGTCGACCTGCAGGCTCAGGAAGCCAGCCTCGCGCAACTCGGCGTGCGGCTCGTGGCGTTTGCGCGCGAACACGGCGTGGCGACGGTGCGCGCCGTGCAGGCGCAGCTCTGCGACTACAGCGAACGCACCGGCCGTGCCATGCTGCGCGGGCTGCCGACCGGCACGTTCGTCGCGCGCGATTCCCTCGAAGGCGACGGCTTCGGCGGCGGGCCGTTGGCGATCGAACTGGCGCTGCAGCTGCGGTCGGGCCACGCGACCTTCGACTTCACTCGCACCTGCGACCAGGCGAAGGGCGGCGTCAACGCGAATCGTTCCGTGGTGTTGGCGGCGTGCGTGTACGCGCTGCGCTGCCTGTGCCCCGAACGGCTGCCGACCAACGACGGCCTGTTCCGGCTGGTGACGCTGCGCACGCGGCCGGGCAGCCTGCTCGAACCACGTTCACCGGCCCCGGTCGCCGGTGGCAACGTCGAGACGAGCCAGCGGCTGGTCGACGTGGTGTTCGCGGCGTTGGCCAAGGCCGCACCCGGGCGGTTGCCGGCGGCGTCGGCGGGCACGATGAGCAACTTCTCGTTCGGCGGCGTGCGCGCCGACGGCAGCGAGTTCACCAGCTACGAGACGCTGCCGGGTGGGGCCGGGGCCACGGCAGAACGGGCGGGACAGGCGGCGATCCAGACGCACATGACCAACACGCGCAACACGCCGATCGAGGAGCAGGAACACCGCTACCCGGTGCGCATCCGGTCGTTGTCGGTGCGGCGCGGCAGCGGCGGGCGCGGCAAGCGCGCCGGCGGTGATGGGCTCTGCAAGGAAGTCGAGGCGCTGGCGCCGCTGCGCGCGTCGTTCCTCGGCGAACGGCACGCGAGCCGACCGCCGGGAGCCGCAGGTGGTGGGCCCGGTGGGGCCGGGGCGCTGTTCGTGGTGCGCAACGGCAAGCTGCAGAAGTTGCCGGCGAAGGCGAC
This sequence comes from Planctomycetota bacterium, assembly GCA_016794485.1. Classification (GTDB taxonomy): domain Bacteria; phylum Planctomycetota; class UBA1135; order UBA1135; family UBA2386; genus UBA2386. The sequence continues at coordinate 5,841 of JAEUHV010000154.1, read as the reverse complement.
GTTCGTGCTCGAGCCGGGCGATCGGGTCGTCGTGCACACGCCGGGTGGTGGTGCGCACGGCCGCGGGTGAGACGTCGTCACCCGATCGCACGATCGGTCCGAGGGTGCGCCCGCACCCCCGCGAGCACCCGTTCGAGTTCGCCGAGCCGCGGCCAACGCCCGACCGCGCGCGCCAGAACCCGTTCCGCCTTGGCGAGGCCGTGCCGCGCTTCCGCCAGCCGCGCGCGCGCCAGGGTCGACGCGACCACGCTCGGTGCCGCCATCTGCCGGCACGAACGCAGCGCCGCCGCGGCCGCACGATGGTCACCGTCGAGCATGCACGCCTCGAACAGCCACAACCACGCGGCGCGGGAATGGGGTGCGAGCGCCACTGCGTGTTCGAGCAGGGCGCGCGGCCGGGCGCGCAGCAGGTTGCGGTTGCGCAGCCAATGACGCAGCAGCGCCCGCTCGCGGCTCGTCGACGGCCGGACCGCGAAGTAGCCGCCGAGTCGCCGTAGCCGCCGTCGCCGGGCGTCCGGGTCGGGCCGCGACCGTTTCCGGGCCACGAGGTGCAGCACGCCGGCGTCGCGCAGCAGATCGCTGGCCAGCCCGACCAACGCCTCGACCAGGCGGAGGCGCCAGAATGCGACGTGTTCGGTGCCGAGGTCGAGCCGTTCGGCCAGTTGTTCGAGCCAGTCCTTCAGTGCGCGTGCGGAAGTGCCGAATCGTTCGGCGGTGCGGGCCCGGTTCATGCGTCCGTTGCTCAGTTGTTCGATCGGCGGCGCCTGGTCGGGCCAGAGCTCCGCCAGGTCCGGAGCGATGCACGGGTCGGGTCGGGCAGGCAGGTCGTCGTCGACTTCGGCGGTAGGGCCCCGCACGACCCAGTTGCGGTAGACGAAGCGTTCCACGCAGCGCATCCAGCGCAGGTGCCGCGCCGGGGTCGGTTGCGCCACCACCAGCCAGACGTTCTCCAGGCAGTCGACCGCGAGTTCCTGCCGCGTCTCGTCGATGAGTTCGGCGAGGCAGTGCCGCGGCAGCCGCTTCCAGACCATGATCCGGCGCAGGGTGCCGGGCAGGAAGCGGGTGCAGAACGTCTCCAGCCAGGCGAGCGCCTGCGCGCGCGCCGCATCTTCATCCAGTCGATGGTTCGTCGTCATCGGCCCTCCGTGTGCCATCCGTACAAGTGGCGGAGGGGAGGAGAACCGGGCCGGAAATCGGAGCAGTGGGAACCCGGGATCCGGTGCTATGCTCGCGCCCTTTTTCCGCGATCTCCGTTCTCATGCCCACCACGTGTGTCGTTGGCATCCTTTGGGGTGACGAAGGCAAGGGCAAGGTCATCGACTACCTTGCGACCGAGACCGACTTCGTCGTCCGCTTCGGGGGCGGCCACAACGCCGGCCATACGCTCGTCCTGCCGACCGGCAAGCTCGTCCTGCACCTGATCCCGTCCGGCATCGTGCACCCGCACACCGTGAACGTGATCGGCAACGGCGTCGTGGTCGATCCGATCCACCTGTGCGGCGAGATCGACAAGCTGCAGAAGCGGGGGCTCGACGTTCGCCTCGGCCAGAACCTGCTGCTCAGCGAACGCGCCCACGTCATCGTCGAGGCGCACCGCCGCCAGGACCAGTGGACCGAGGCCCAGCGCGGCAGCGGCAAGATCGGCACGACCGGTCGCGGCATCGGCCCGGCCTACGCCGACCGTTGCGCCCGCATCGGCCTGCGCCTCGGCGACCTGCTGCGGCCGGAACTGCTCCAGCGGGCGCTCGCGGCGTTCGCGGCGCAGAAGAACGCCTGGTTCGAGCCGGCAGGGCTCGCCCCGGTCGACGTGGCCGCCCTCGGGCAGGAACTGGCGGCCGCCGGCGACAAGTTGCGGGCCGGCATCGTCGACGCCGGCGCCGTGCTGCGCCGTGCGCACGCGGCGGGCAAGCGCATCCTGCTGGAAGGGGCGCAAGGTTGCCTGCTCGACCTCGAACACGGCACCTATCCGTTCGTGACCAGTTCGCACGCCAGCACCGGCGGCGCGTTCTCGGGGACCGGTCTGCCACCGCACGCGATGCGAACGGTCGGCATCGCCAAGGCGTACGCGACCCGCGTCGGCGAAGGGCCGTTCCCGACCGAGCTGAAGGACGATCTCGGCGACAAGCTGCGCATCGCCGGCAACGAGTTCGGTTCGACCACGGGCCGGCCGCGGCGATGCGGCTGGTTCGACACCGTCGCGGTGCGCTACAGCGGTGCCGTGTCGGGCGCGTCGGAGCTGGTGCTGACCAATCTGGACGTGCTGCGCGGGTTTCCGCTGAAGCTGTGCGTCGGCTACCGGCTGCCGGACGGCGGCCGCACCAGCGAGCTGCCCGCGTTCGACCTCGATCGCGTGACGCCCGAGTTCGTCGAGCTGCCGGGCTTCGGCGAAGACCTGCGCGAGGTGCGTCGCTTCGACGCGTTGCCGGCCAACGCCCAGCGCTACGTACAGGCGATCGAGCAGCACACCGGGTTGCCGATCCGCACGGTGAGCGTCGGGCCGGAGCGGCAACAGGTGATCCTGCGGTGAAGAGCCAGCCCGCAGGCGAGCTCGTGGTGCCGCGCAGCGTCGCGGTGATCATGGACGGCAACGGCCGCTGGGCGAAGAACGCCGGCTTCGAACGCATCCGCGGCCACGAGCGCGGCATCGATGCGGTCCGCACCACGGTCACCGAGTGCGCCCAGCTCGGCGTGCAGGCGCTGGTGCTGTACGCGTTCTCGGAGGAGAACTGGCAGCGGCCGCAGCGCGAGATCGACCTGTTGTTCAAGCTGCTGAAGCGGTTCCTGGTCGAGGAACGCGGCACGCTGATGCAGAACCGCGTGCGCCTGCTGCACTCGGGCCGGCGCGAGCGGCTGGCCAAGGACGTGCTGCAGCTGCTCGACGACACCGTCGCGGCGACGGCCGGCAACACCGGCATGAAGCTGTCGTTGGCGATCAGCTACGGCGGCCGCCAGGAGATCGTCGACGCGGTCCGGGCGATCGCCGGCAAGGTGCAGCGCGGCGACGTGGCACCGGCGGCGATCGACGAAGCGATGCTGCATGCACACCTGTACCACCCGGAACTGCCCGACCCCGACCTGCTGATCCGCACCGCCGGGGAACGCCGCATCAGCAACTTCCTCTTGTGGCAGGTCAGCTATTCGGAGATCCACGTCGCCGACGTGTGCTGGCCGGACTTCGGCAAGGACCACCTGCACGCCGCGTTCCGCGACTACGGCCAGCGCGTGCGCAAGTTCGGCAAGGTGACGTGATGGCCAGCGAGCTGCGCATCCGTGCCGTGCTGGCGCCCACGATGCTGCTGGTCATCGGCGGCATCTACTGGCTCGACAGCCACGGCACGCTGGGGCTGCGCCAGGGAACGCTGTCGGCGGCGTTGCTCGGCCTGCTCGGGCTCGCCGGAGTCTTCGAGTTCGTGGCCCTGTTGCGCGGGGCCGGGTTCGCCGTGTCGCGACGGTCGCTGCCGCTGCTGTCCCTCTTGCTGCTCGGCAGCGCGTTCCTGTTCCAGTGGCACCAGATCGATCGCGAACTCTACCCGCTGGTGATCGGCACGCTGGTGCTGCTGTTCCCGATGGCGGTTCGCTCGCTCGGCCGCGAGGACATGAAGCTCGGCCTGGAGAAACAGGGCGCGACGCTGCTCGGCTTCATCTACGTCGCCTGGCCGATGTACCTGGCGATGGGCACGGCGTTCCGCCACCTGCCGTCGGTGCTCTACGTGGTGCTCGTGTGCAAGGGCGGCGACATCGGTGGCTACTGCCTCGGCCGCCTGTTCGGCCGGCACAAGTTGATCCCGCACATCAGTCCGGGCAAGACGGTCGAAGGGGCGCTCGGCAGCCTGCTCGCGTCGGTGGCACTGGCGGTGTGCCTGCGCGGGCCGCTGCTCGAGCCCGAGGTGCAGCTGCCGCTGTGGCTGGCCCTGGTCAGCGGTGTGGTGCTCAATTTCACCACGCAGACCGGCGACCTGATCGAGTCGCTGCTGAAGCGCCGCTGCAACGCCAAGGACAGTTCGAAGCTGCTGCCGGCGCACGGCGGCGTGCTCGACCTGATCGACAGCCTGTTGTTCTCGTTCGCCGCCTGGTTCCTCGTGCTGGTGCGCTGGACCTGACGTAAGCTCGCCGGCCGATGAGCGACGCGGACATCCACATCCCGGTGCAGTCGGTCGACGAAGCCCGGGTCCTGCTCGGCCCCCTCGACAGCAACGCGCGCCTGATCCGCGAACTGCACGGCGTCAGCGTCCTGGCGCGGGACGGCAGCTTGCGCCTGCTCGGCGAGGGCGGCCACGTGCACGTGGTGCAGCAGGTGCTCGAGGAGTGCCTCGGCCTCATGCGCAGTGGGCGCAAGGTCGGCACGCAGGACGTCGCGGTCCGGTTGCGCGCCACCCTCGGCCAGGACGCGACCGACGACCTCGCGAGTGCGGTGGAGCGGGCGGCGAAGGCGGTGGGCCACGGCGGTGGGGGGAGCGCCTCGGCGGCTCCGGGCCCCGTCGGCATCAACGTGCGCGCGCGCACCGCCGGCCAGGCCCGGTACCTCGAGTGCATGGAACAGCACGACGTCGTGCTCGGTGTCGGTCCGGCCGGCACCGGCAAGACCTACCTCGCGGTCGCCAAGGCCATCGAAGCGATGAAGCGCGGCATCGTGCGCCGGCTCGTGCTGGTGCGGCCCGCGGTCGAGGCCGGCGAGAAGCTCGGCTTCCTGCCGGGCGACTTCCAACAGAAGATCGATCCGTACCTGCGGCCGATGTACGACGCGCTGCAGGACCTGCTCGACGCGCGCACGCGCATGCGCTGGCTCGAGAGCGAAGTGGTCGAAGTGTGTCCGCTCGCCTACATGCGCGGGCGCACGCTGAACCGAGCGTTCGTGATCCTCGACGAGGCGCAGAACACCACGGTGCCGCAGATGCTGATGTTCCTGACCCGCCTCGGCGAAGGGTCGCGCATGGTCGTGACCGGTGACCCGAGCCAGGTCGACCTGCCACACCACGTGCCGTCCGGCCTCGCCGACGCGATGCGCAAGCTCGAAGGGGTCGACGGAGTTGGCATCACTCGCTTCGACTCCACCGACGTTGTGCGCCACGCCGTGGTGAGCCGCATCGTCAACGCCTACGACGCCGGCACCGGCCAGCGTCCGCACGCGTGACCGGTCGGCGGCGGCCGCCGCTGCGGCTCCAGGTGACCGACCGCGGCCGGCCGCGGACGAGCCGCGCGTTCGTGGCCGTCGTCGTGCGCACGGTGCTCGCGTTCGCTGCGCGCGAGGTACTCGCCGTGTCGTTGTTGTTGACCGCCGATCGTGAGATCGGCGCGATCCACGCCGCGCATCTGGGCGATCCGAGTTCGACCGACGTGATCTCGTTCGACGACGACGGCGACGGTGCCGAGATCGTCGTCAGTGTGCAGACCGCGCATCGCATCGCGCGCGCCCGCGGCCATGCCGGTCGCGCCGAGGTGGCGCTCTACATCGTGCACGGTCTGTTGCACGTGCTCGGCTGGAACGACACCAATCGTCGCGAGCGAGTGCGCATGCGCCGCGCGGAACGCGAGTGCCTCGCGCGCCTCGGACTCGAAGTCGCACCCGTCGACGCGTGACGCACACGCATCGACGCACGACCACACCGTTGCACCGCATCGCACGTTCGTGGTAGCGTGTGCGCGTCTGCTCCTTGCCAACGTCGTGACGATCCCTGCACGTGCCTGTGCGTCGTGCCTGGCGAGTGCAGTGGATCGAACGTGAGATCCGGTCGGTGGTGTCGCCTCGCGCGCACCGCGTACCGGCAACGGTGGTGGCGAGCGGACGATCGCATGGTTTCCTCGAGACACAACCGCGCATGGTGAGCACCCCGCTCTCCGGGG
>JAEUHV010000498.1 GCA_016794485.1 Planctomycetota bacterium | reverse complement strand
GCGCCGACCACCACGAGGTCGAATGCCGCACCGTGCAACTGCTTCGGATCCGCTCGCACCGGGGCCGATCATGGCGACGACGCCGGATCGGCGGAAGCGCACGCTACGCTTCCCGCATGCCGGCCTCCGACCCGTGCCCCTGGCAAAGTGCTGCGATCGGCCTGCTCGACGTTCGTCGCAACGACCGCCTGTGCGCCTGCGGCATCGACGTCGGCGTGGCGCGCGAACTCGCGGCGAAGGTCGGCCGCGACGGCGAACTGACCGCAGTGCTGCACGATCCCCTGGCGGCGCGCGCACTGGCCGCACTCGACCTTCCCCAGGTGACCGTGCTGGCGCACACGCTCACCGGCGAAGAACGGTTCGGAACGTTCGACGCCCTGCTGGTGGTGCCGCGACACGGACCCGTTCCGCCCGCAGGCGCCCTCTGCGACCTCGCACGCGCCAACCTTCGCCCCGGCGGCCGGGTGGTGTTCGACCTGCCCGGCGTCCGCATGGTGCCCGACCTGCTGGCTGCTTTGTCGATGGCCGGCCTCGATCCCGAGCGAAGCGCCGCGTGGTGCGGTCTCGCCGACGACGCACTCGCCGAAACCCTGCGCAACGGCGGCCTGCGCAACGTGCACGCCGTGCTCGGCGCGCACCTGATGCACGCCGACAGCCCCGGCGACCTCGTCACGCAGCTCACGCATGGACTCGACCTGGGCTGTGACGACGTGCTGCAACTGACCCACGCGCTGGTGCGGCAGAAGGGCGGCACCGGGCCCTTGGACGTACTCGTGCACCGGACCCGGGTGTTGGCCTTGCGCTGACGATTTCCGGGATTCGTGCCAGAAATGGGGTCGCCGATGCCACTAGGGATGGCGACGGTCCGCAGGAGAGAGGTCTTCGACGAGCGACCGGAACAGCGTGGCAGCCAGGGGATGCGGACCGTCGCCGATTCTCCGCGCGTGTGCGAAGCACTACCTTGCCGCGCATGCAACTGCACCCGGCCCTGGTCCTCGGTCTCGTCGCAAGCACACTCCTGGCCCAGGACGAACGTCGCCATGGCGATGGCCCGCACCGCGGCTTGCCGCGTGACCCGGCGGCGCACGCGCCGTACAGCAGCGATGCCGACCACCCCGCGAACCGCGTGTTCCGGCTGTTGTGGCTGCGGCACATGGCGCCAGCCGAAGTCGCGGCCACCGTCGACACCGAACCGATGCAATGGACCGAAGGCTGGGTGCATCGCAAACGCACCGGCACTCCGGACGACGCGCATTGGTTCGGCGGGGACGGGCGCCTGCTGCCGCTGGAGGGCCTGGGCGACGCCGAAGCCGCGGCGTTGAAGCCGCTGCTCGCCAAGTTGCGCGGCGACGCGAAGGTGGCGAGCCCAAGCTTGCAGATACTGCTGCAACACGACCTGCTGCGCGCCGCGGAACGGTTGCAGGACGTGGAACGCAACCTCGATCTCGTGCCCGAACTGCTGGCGACCGCACAGGCCCTGGCCTTGCCGGCCGCCGAACTCGACCGCATCGGCAACCCGCTGGCCGAAACCATCGCCGTCGACAACGAGCTTCGTGCCGCGTTGCCCAAGGCGTTGGGTGGCACCGACCCCGACCTGCGCGAAGTCGTGCGCAAGTCGACGCGGCTGTTCGACGCCGAGAAGACCCTGCTGTGGTCACGCGTGTTCCTCGCCCACCCCGACGGCGAAAAGGCGCTGGCCGCGTTGCTGCCGGCCGCCCGACCCGGCCAGAAGACGGGGCCGGACGTTCCCATCGGCATGCGGGCCGTGCTGGTTCAGGGCATCGTCGCAATGGACGCCACCGGAGCGCCGCGCGCGACGCCGCTGGTGCTCGAGGTGCGCACGCAGCGCCTCGCCAACCGCGACGGTCTCGCGGCGGACAACGCGACGTGGACCCACGACGGCATCGACTTCGCGATCTGGCAACTCGAACGGCAGGGAGCGCGCAGCGGCGCGGCGCAGCAGTTCTACCGCCGCATCGTCGCCGACGACCACGACCTGTTCCGTGACTACGGAACGGCGAAGTACACGACCTACCGCGGCCAGTGCTCGTTGTGCCACCGGCTCACCGACACCCCGGAACCCCAGCTCGGCGGCTTCCCGGTCCTGCGGCCGCACGTCTTGGCCGCGTTCGCGACGACCGGCGAGGAGCGGCTGCGCCTGGCCGAGGAGCAGGCCGCGAAGTTGTTCGCGAAGCTCACCGCGGTGCGTCCGCCGAAGTGAACGCGCCGTGGCGGCTCACCGCACCGTGGCCGCCTCGCGTTCGAGCACCCGCGGATCGACCTGCCACCAGAAGCCGGTCGACTCGATGAAGACGATGCGGTCCTTCTGCTTCTGGTACCACGCCGCCCAGTCGCCATCGGCCGGTGCGACTTCGGCGTGCACGTAGCGGTGCAGACAACGGCGTGCCTGCTCCCTGGCTTCGCTTTCGGGGCCGCCGGCCACTGCGATCCAGCGTTCGAGGCTCGCGCGCAGGTGGTTCGGGGTCGCGAGCGCCATCGCGTCCGCGTCGATCTCGTACATCTGTTGGTAGCGTTCGGTCTTGTGCTGCGGCCCCTTGCCGCTGAACAAGAACGGCCCGTACTTCGCCAGCCACGCCGCCGCACCCGCCGGCGTGTGGTCGGTGTAGGTGTCGCGCGTCTTCGGCACGAGCTGAGCAGGCATGTGCTCCTCGATGCCGCGCAGGTAGCCGCTCTCCTTGTTCAGGTCGAGGTAGGTCTGGAAGATCTGGCGCGTCACGTTGACGAACTCGACGGTTCGCGCGCCGCGTTTGTCGCGCATGTAGTGCAGCACGTTCACGAACGTCGCCTGCGCCGGCGCGGTCGTGCGCTCGGGATCGATCGAGTACCCCCAGTAGAACCACTTGCCCTGCCGTGCGAGCGACAGGCTGCCGAGGTTCTTCGCCGAATGGCCTTCGGCGAGGTTCTCGAACCCCGGCACGTCGGTGAAGAAGCCTTCGTGGTTGACCAGCGTCGGGTTCCAGTCGTTCTTCGGCGCGTCCTTCTCGAACGCGACCAGCGCGAACGTCTCCCCCACCCCTTCGGGATACAGCACGCTCGTGGCGCCGACGTGGTTCTTCTGCCGCGGCGTCGGCACCGTGGGGAACACCACTTCGTTCGGCGTGCGGAAGATCGGGTGCGTGAGGGCCAGCCCGTGGCCCTGGTGGTCCATGCAAATTCAAATGTACCCGCACGCCATAGCGACCTTGTTCGCCTCGAGCACGTGGGTGCCGAGGAACCCGATCGCGACGACCGGTGTGGTGGTCTGCGCGAACACCTCCGCGGACACCTTCGTCTTGCGCACCTGGTTGAACGTCGGCGAGTCGGCGACGACGACGTCGTGGGCGTCCCCGAGCGCCGCCGTGACCGTGGCGTAGGTCGTCACCGTCGTCGGCAAGCCGCGGTCGCGCAGGAACGTGGCGATGCGCTGCGTGCGTTCGCCGTCGTCGATTCCGACCAGCAGCACCCGCACCGGGTCGCGGGGCGCGGCCGGGTCGAAGCACAGTTCGAGCTCGATCGGCGGCAGGCATTGCAGCGCGTCGCAGACCATGAACGCCATCGAGGCGGCGAGCGCCTCGCCGGTTCCGGTCCGCTGCAGCGGCAACACGAGTTCGGCCTTGCCGATGATGAGGCCCGCGTCGTCCATCGGCGTCGCCAGCGCTCCCGCCGCGGCAAAGGCGCCCCCGGTGATCGTCACCGCGACCGGCTGCCCGCCGCCGACGTCGCGACCGTAGAGATGCCAGCCCTGCTTCAGGTCGGCGACGATGTGCAACTTCGAACCGTCGTGGCTGGCGGTGACGGCGAGCGGTGCCGCCGCCGGCATTCCGGTCACCGTGAGCGGGACGGAAACGGCCTGGGCGGCGAGCCCGGCGAGCACGAGCCATGGGGCGACCCAGGCGACGAAGACACGTTCCATGTTCGACCTCCAGGGAGACTTGGTTGCCGGGCGGGACCATAGCCGGCGCACGGCGTCGGTCGCCTCGAGTACAACCGTGTTGCCTCGCGCCTCGGGCCGCCGCCGCGGCCGTTCACCAGGGCCGGCGCGGCGAAGCGGTGACGTAGGGCTTGCCGTCGAGCACCAGCATCGGGTCGTTGGTGTTCTGCGGGTGGTTCTGCTTCACCAGCTGCTGCGCGTACGGCATGCCGCCGTCGGGCGCGAACGAGATCGAGCCGCCGGCGACCGACCACGTGCCGGCTTCGTCCTGGCTGCCCCACGCCGCTCCGTTCGGGTTGTCGCTGACGCTGTCGTAGTGGCGCTGGTAACGCCCATCGGCGCCAAGCGTGAGCGAGGTGTTGGACTGACGGCCGCCGCCGCCGTTCGCCTGGAAGTTGGCCATCCAGATCCACTGCCCGGCCAGCTCGGTACGCGCATCGACATCGCCGCCACCGCCCGCACTCGCGACGGCGGCAGGAACGCGCAACGAGCCGAGGATCGCGGCGAGGTCGGCTTCGCGGCGCCGCAACGTCTCGGGGAAGCCGCACGCCGTGATGGCGCACGCGTGCTGGCCGACGAATGCGTGCACCCGGATCTCGACCGCGCGACCGCCCTCCGCGACGCCGGTGAAGACCCACCGGCGCCCCACGAGGCCGCCGAACGTCGCTGCTTCGGGGCCCCGTTCCTTGCGCGCGCCGGCTTGGATCTGTGCCACGGCCTGCAGCACCGAACCCTCCGCCGCCGGGTCGTCGAGCGAGCGGATGCCGGCGTCACCGCTGACCAGGTAGACCTCTTCGAGCACGCCGCTGCCGTTCGCATTGGCGGGCACCAGCACGATGCCGTCGCCGCGATCCTCGCTGCGCCAGGTCGCCGGCACGTCGAACGCGACCCCGCGGAAGCGCAATTCGCGACCGCCCTCGATTCGCCGGACACCAGCGTCGGCGCCGCCACCGCAGCCGGTCAGGCCGAGCAGCGACGCGGCGACGACGAGGTGGAGGCGCATGCAACCCCGAGACTCAGAGGTTGGTGTAGTTCGGGCCGCCGCCACCCTCGGGCGTCACCCAGTTGATGACCTGGTACGGGTCCATGATGTCGCACGTCTTGCAGTGCACGCAGTTGCTGGCGTTGATCTTCAGCTCGACGCCGTGCTTCGTTCCGGCCTTCTCCTCCATCTCGTACACGGCG
>JAEUHV010000487.1 GCA_016794485.1 Planctomycetota bacterium | reverse complement strand
CCGCCCTGGTGCACGTTCTCGACCAGCGGCCAGGTGGCGACCGCGCCGTCGCGGCCGCGCACGGCCAGCACCGACAGCTCGCGGTCGAACGCGACGAAGGCTTCGACGACCAGGCCGACCGGGCCGTGTGCCGTGAGGTCGGCCCAGGCCGCGTCGATCGCCGTGGCGAGCCCTGGGCCCGGTTGCAGCCGCACCTGGCCCTTGCCGTCGTAGCCGAGTCGCCGGGTCTTCACGATGCACGGAGCCCCGACTGCGGCGACCGCGGCGTGCAGTTCCTCGCGGCTGGCGGCAGCGCGCCAGGCCGGCACCTTCATGCCGAGCTGCGCGAACAGCGTCTTCTCCTGCACACGGTCCTGGCCGATCTCGAGCGCGCGGGGCGTCGGTGCCACGTCGACGTGGTCGGTGAGCCAGCGGGTGGCCGCGACGGGAACGTTCTCGAACTCGAACGTGACGACGCGCACGCCGCGCACGAGGTGCTGCAGGGCCAGCGGGTCGTCGTAGGCGCCGACGACGAGCTCGCTCACGTGCCCGGCGACCGCGTCGGGGGCCGGGTCGAGGCAGCGGAAGCGCAGTCCCAGCGGCACGCCCGCGAGGGCGAGCATGCGCGCGAGCTGGCCACCGCCGAGGATGCCGACGACCATCAGCCGGCCTCCGGCGGCAGGGTGCGGTCGGCGAGCACGTCGGCCGTGACGCGCGCGCGCCGCGCCCGCAGCGCCTCGCGCAGCGCCGGATCGCCAGCGCCGAGGATCGACGCGGCGAGCAGGGCCGCGTTGATCGCGCCGGGTTTGCCGATCGCCAGCGTGCCGACCGGCACGCCGCCCGGCATCTGCACGATGGACAGCAGTGCGTCCATGCCGCGCAGCGCGCCCACTTCGATCGGCACCCCGAGCACCGGCAGCAGCGTCTTGCTCGCCGCCATGCCGGGCAGGTGGGCCGCGCCGCCGGCCCCGGCGACCAGCACCTGCAGACCGCGCGCTTCGGCGTTGCCCGCGTACTCCATCAACCAGTCGGGCGTGCGGTGGGCGGAGACGACGACGCATTCGTGCGGTACGCCGAGTTCGGTCAGCGTGTCACTGCAGTGGCGCATCGTCTCCCAGTCGGACTTCGAGCCCATGATGACGCCGACCCGTGCGGGCGGCGGTGGGGTGGCGGGCGTGGTCATGCGGGCGCAGAACGTTGGCCGTCGCCAGGGTCGGAGGCAAGCCGGACGCCGCGGTTCGTGGCGCGAACGGGCAGGCCGCAGTGGATGCCGGGGCCCGGCCGTCGTCACTTTCCACGGCGCGGCGAACGGGAGAGTCGCCTCGGTCGCGCAAAGTCGCCGACGATCGCTGCTAGACTGCCGGTTCGCCCCCGTCCCCCGACCCCACGCACACACGCATGCCAAGACGCTCGCTCGCCGTGGCGCTGATTGCAGCGCCCGTTCTCGCCCAGTCGAACGCCGTGTCCGGACTCGACATCCTCATGTACGACATGACGGACCTCGCCTACTACGGCCGCCAAGGTGCGGCGTATCCGAATGGCGAAGCCGGCTTCATGGTCGGCCACTCGTGGTGCAACGCCGGCAGCGTCAACCTGCCGTGGGTGTCGCAGAGCGGTGGCCTGATGGTCGACCAGTACCCGCGCATCGCGTTCCTGCTGGCGCGCGAGAGCGGCGGCCGCATGGTGCAGGTCACGAGCCAGGGCCACAGCAAGCACTCGCCGACGGCGTACAACTTCCAGACCGGTCCGTGCCTGCCGTGCAACTCGGGCGGCGGCTCGTTCTTCTTCACCGGTTGCTCGGACACGTACGGCAGCGGCATCAATTCGGGCCAGTACGTGCTCGGCCCCAACCACGAGATCAACCCGTGGCTCGGCACCTGGAATCCGGTGGGCAGCTACTTCGACCGCGGCGATCCCGCGGTGGTCGGCCCGGCGGCGGTGGACGGCGCCCGTTCGCTGACTTCGGCCCAGGTTGCGGCGTTCAATGCGGTGAAGAACCGCATGGTCGTGCGCGAGGGTGAACTGCTCGCCGGTGCGGCCTACTACGCGCAGGTGCAGGCGGTCGTGCAGGGTGAACCCCTGGTCGAACGCGGCAACAACATCGCGAACCGCGCCTGCACGATCAGCGGTGGTCCCAACTGGATCTGCAGTGCGCAGGGCAGCTCGATGACCGGCTCGGTGCTGACGCGCTGGTCGGGTGCGACCACGAGTTCGAACAGCAACGGCACCGACGACGGCCAGTTCGTGGTCGGCGTCAAGGTGACCGGCCCGACCAACGGCCTGTGGCACTACGAGTACGCGGTCCACAACGTCGACAACTTCCGCGGCGGCGCGTCGTTCAAGGTCCCAGTCGCGGCGGGCGCCACGGTCAGCGGCCTCGGCTTCCGCGACCTCGACACCGACCCGCTGAACGACTGGACGTCGTCGGTCTCGGCCAACGAGATCGCGTTCGCGATGGCGGGCACCAACTCGCTCGACTGGAACACGATCTACAACTTCTGGTTCGACTGCTCGATCCCGCCCGGTGCGGGCGCGGCGGTCATCGAGCAGGCTCGTCCGGGCACGGGCGGCCTCACGGTGCAGGTGCTCGGCACCGCGCCGAGCGGCCTGTCGTTCGCGAACAAGTACTCGGTCGGCAACAGCAGCTGTGGCGTCTGCCGCGGCTCGTTCTACGAGTTGTGGACGCCGAGCTCGACGTTCGACATGGGTGGCCGGTCGATGACGCTGACGCTCGTCAACGGCGCCTACTCGATGTCGGAGACCCCGGTCGCGTTCGTGCCGCTCGCCGGCCAGAACCTGAACTTCGCGTTCAACCAGGCGACCGCGGTGGCGTTGCCGTTCACGCTGGCCTACCCCGGTGGCACGACGAACCAGTTGCACGTGTCGGCGAGCGGCTACGTGTCGCCCGGCTTCAACGCGAACCAGCTGGTGCCGTCGGCGTCGCTGCTGCTGTCGGGCCAGCCGCGCTGGGCCGGCGTGTGGGCTCCGTTCGCCCCGACCGGCGCCAACAACGTCTACGCCGACGTCGACGCGTCGCGCGCGATCCTGACCTGGAACGCCGTGCCGCTGATCGGCAGTGGACCAGCTTCGACGTTCCAGATGCAGTTCTTCCCGAACGGCACCGTGCACGTCGTCTGGCAGAGCGTCGCGTCGTCGGCGTTCTCGGTGATGAGCGGCTGGAGCACCGGTGGTGGCCAGGCCGATCCGGGCGAGACCGACCTGTCGGCGGCCTTGCCCGCCGGCTTCTCGCTGTGTGCGGCGCCGTTCGACGGCCTCGTGCTCGGCGCCAGCGCCAACCCGGTGCTCGGCACGACCCTGCAGTGGCAGCTCGGCGGGATCCCGGCCGGCACCGGTGTGGGGGCCCTGTTCCGCTCGCTGACCCAAGCGACGCCGGCGATCGACCTCACCTCGATCGGCATGCCGGGCTGCCAGGCGCACGTCGTGCTGCCCGATGCCACGGCGTTCCTGGCCCCGCCGGCGAGCCTGCAGATCGCCGAGACGATCCCGAACGTCACCGCCCTCGTCGGCGTGACCCTGGTGGGCCAGGCCGTCACGTTCAACCCGGGGCTGACGCCGCTCGGCTTCGTCGCCTCGAACGGCATGGTGCTGACCCTGGGTCTGTGACCGTCGCCGCGGCGCCGCCACACGGCGGCGCCGGTCCGGCCCCGGGCGCCGCACCATCGCGCCCGTGCATAGATCCTCGGCGAACGCGCTGCGGTCCGGCGATGCCGTCCGTATGCTGCTCCGCCCCGCAGGCCCTTCGGCCGCACGGGTTGCACCCGAGGAACTCGATGCATCGTTTCACCGCGTATCTCCTTTCCGCCGTCCTGGCGTTCGCGCTGCGGCCAGCCTTGGCCCAGGATGCCTTCGCCAAGGAAGAGGCCGAGCTGGCCAAGCAGTGCGTCAGCACCCTGTCGAACTTCGCCAACGTCGCCAAGTCGAACAAGGTCGGCCAGCGCGCCAAGCAGGCCTACGACCTGTGCCTCCAATACGACGTCAACCAGAGCCAGGCGCGCAGCGAACTCGGCTACAAGAAGGAGAAGGACCAGTGGGTCGAGCTGCCGGCCGAGAAGAAGAAGAAGTGGTTCGACAAGGCCACCTACGAAGGCCGCTGGAAGGTGATGGACGAGTGGGCCAAGACGGCCCTGAAGCTCGGCGAACTGCACCGCAAGTTCGGCCTGAAGCTGAAGGAGGCGGGCAACGCGACCCGCGCCGCGTGGCACTTCGAGAAGGCCATCTACTACAACGCGATGGACAAGGAGGCCAACCTCGCACTCGGCTACAAGGAGGGCCCCGGTTTCTACGGCACCGACACGCAGATCGCCTTCGCCAACAAGATGAAGGAGATCGAGACCTACGCGGTCACGCTGGCCAAGAAGCCGTACGAGGTCAAGGTCCTGTCCGAGGACAAGATGCCGGCCGAGCTGGTCGCGTTCCGCGATGCCGCGCCGGACTGGATGAAGAAGCCGAACTTCGACATCCACGGCGCCCAGTCGGCGCACTTCACGGTCTGGGTGCGCGGCACGCAGAAGAACGCCGACGACGCCGTGCAGTGGGGTGAGCGCGCGCTCGACTTCGGCATCCACCTGCTCGGTGCCGAGAACGCCAAGCGGCTGCGCTTCGTCGAGCGCGCCAGCGAAGCCTTCCAGGTGCGCATCTTCGTGTGGACCCCGCGCGAGCGCGAGGAGTTCCTCAAGGCCAACCCGCACGTGTGGGAGAAGTCGGCCAAGTCGATGGCCGAGGCGCTGCGCTACCGCAACAACAACTGGCAGTCGAAGGAAGGCTCCGCGATCGTCCAGGCGATGCTGGCGCCGGTGCAGATCCACGACTCGATGATCGGCACGTCGTTCCAGTACGGCCTGGCCTACGGCCGCAACGAGGGCCTCGGCGAAGGTCTGCTGCACGCCGCGACGTGGTACCTGCAGTACACCTGCGTGACGCGTTACGGCGCCGATCCGGAGGGCTCGGTCACCGACCGCGAACTCAAGCTGCCCGACCAGACCAACTGGTGGCTGCGCGCGGTGCGCGACCAGGCGATGTCGAACCAGGACTGGGCGCTCGACCAGGTCCCGCGCGAGCGCCTGTCGCGCTTCCGCAACGATTGCCGCCTCAAGTCGTGGAGCTTCATGACCTGGGTCGTCGCGGCCTACCCGGACAAGTGGCTCGGTTACTTCCTCGACCTGCCGGATCCGCAGAAGAAGATGCTGCAGCTCGAGGAGATCAACGAGATCGGCAAGAAGCACTTCGGCAAGTCGCTGCAGGAGGTCGAGGCCGAATGGCGCGAATGGGCGCGCGGTGACTCCGGCGTCGCCGCCGGCACGGGCTACGGCCCGCCGCTGCTGCCCGAGCGCCCGAACAAGGAAGAGCTCGCGGTGCTCGACCGCCTCAACGCGGTGCGCGGCACTCCGCTCGCGTTCTCGTGGGGCGAAGGGCAGCAGCCGACCGACGGCAAGTTCGCCGGCCTGCCGGTCACCGAACTCGATGCCGAGGCGTCGCTGGCGTGCGAAGACCACGCCCGCTTCCTCACCAAGCACCCGGCCGAGCACCTGAAGTGGCCGGAGGCGCACGAAGAGAACCCGGCCCTCGAAGGCTTCTCGCCGCGCGGCCAGCGCGCCGCGATGGGCTCGGTGATCATCCACCGCGCCGGCCAGGCCGGCGTCGACTTCGCGCGCGACTCGATCGACGGCTGGCTCGGCACGCCGTACCACCGCTTCCCGCTGCTCGAGCACAACATCAAGCGCTTCGGCTACTCGTTCCTCTACGAGAACGAGATCTCGGTCGCGGTGCTCGACATGGCGTCGCTGGAAGAACCGTACGACCCGGCCGCGGCGCCGAAGTTCATCTGCTGGCCGCCGCACGGCATGAAGGACGTGCCGACCGACTTCCACGGCATCGAGCATCCAAATCCGCTCGAGGACCAGCCGGAGGCCGAACAGGACATCACCAAGACCGGGTACCCGATCAGCATGCAGATGCAGGCCGAGTTCGCCGGCCAGGTCGGCGACTCGACCATCCAGCTGTACGAGGCGCGCAGCAGCGGCAAGCTGCCGGCGTCGCACGTGGCCCGCGCCAACACCGAGGAGTGGAAGGCGTGGACCGACCGCGCCAAGAAGGAAGTGCCGATGTGGGTGCACACGCCGCAGATCCCGCTCAACCGCAAGGTCGAGATCCGCGACGTGGTGTTCGGCATTCCGAAGGACCACCTCGAGCCGGGCAAGCACTACCAGGTGCGCGTGAAGCTCCAGCTCGGCCAGAACGACCCGTTCTGGTTCTTCTGGGAGTTCACCTGCGGCACGCAGGGCGAAGGGCTGCGGCTGAAGTCCTGATCGCAGCGGGCGGAGGGGCCTATGCCCCTCTGCGCTTGCTTGTGGCCCGCCCGGCTCCACAATCTCCGGCCTTCCCAACCAAGGCCGGCACGCCGGCCGCCCCCAACGAAGCATGAGCAAGCGCGTCGACGAGATCCTGAGCTGGTACGAATCCGACCACCCCGGCGTCCTGAAGAACCTGCGCTGGATGATGGACACGGGGGCCCTCGCCGGCACCGGCAAGTTCGTGATCCTGCCCGTCGACCAGGGCTTCGAACACGGCCCGGCCCGTTCGTTCGCGAAGAACTCGCCCGGCTACGACCCGCACTACCACTTCGAGCTGGCGATCCAGTCGGGCTGCAATGCCTACGCCGCGCCGCTCGGCTTCCTCGAAGCCGGCGCTCGCAAGTACGCCGGCCGCATCCCGCTGATCCTCAAGCTGAACAACAGCGACTCGCTGTACAGCACGCCGGATCCCAAGCCCGCGGTCACCGGCTCGGTGAAGGACGCACTGCGCCTGGGCTGCGCGGCGATCGGCTTCACGATCTACCCGGGCAGCAACCAGCGCGACGCGATGTACATGGAGCTGCGCAAGATCAGCGAGGAGGCCAAGGAAGCCGGCCTCGCGGTGGTCGTGTGGAGCTACCCGCGCGGCAGTGCGTTGAGCAAGAAGGGTGAGACGGCGATCGACGTCGCCGCCTACGCGGCGCAGATCGCGGCGCAGCTCGGCGCGCACATCATCAAGGTGAAGCCGGCGACGGAGCACCTCGAGCAGGACGCGGCGAAGAAGGTCTACGAGAGCGAGAAGATCCCGGTCGCGACCCTGGCCGAACGCACCCGTCACGTCGTGCAGGCCGCGTTCGGCGGCCGCCGCATCGTGATCTTCTCGGGCGGCGAGGCGAAGGGCAGCGAAGAGGTGTTGGCCGAGATCAAGGGCCTCGCCGACGGCGGCTCGTTCGGCTCGATCATGGGCCGCAATGCCTTCCAGCGGCCGATGCCGGAAGCGCTCAAGCTGCTGAAGGCCGTGCAGGAGATCTACCGCGCCGCCAAGTAGTGGCGCGTTGCGCCGCTACTGGGGCGGCGCGGTCGCTCGTTTTGCCCGCGTGGCTGGGCGTTCCTGGCCATGGCGAAACTACGCAACGGGCGCCTCGGCCACGCGGAAGGCGCGGCGCCGACGCCGCGCGCCTCGGGTTCCTGCGGTAGGTCCGGTTCGTTGCCTGCGTTCCCGTGGCGGCAGGAAGAAGCCGGCGCGAGCTGCGTCCGAGGGCCGCATGACCGTGATGCGCGCCGTGCTGCTCGGGATCGCCGTGGTGCTGGCGATGGTCGTCGCGAGCGTGCGCGCCGAGCCCGACCGGTGGCCGGCCGTGGTGGTGTGGGCCGGGCGCATGCAGCGCGCGGCGAGCCTCGAACTGTCGCCGTGCCCCGCTCTCGGACGCGATGCCAAAGCCGGTGAACGCGCCGACGGCTACGCCGAGGCCGTGCGCCGCTTGCAGGCGCGCGACCGCACGGTCGGTGAACGGTGGCACGCCCTGGCGACCGACCGCAGCGAGTGGCCGTTGACGCCTGCCGACCGCGAACGCCTCGCGGCGGTGGCACCCGCCCTCGACGAGTTGCGCGCCGCCGTTCGCTGCGAACGGCGCCTGCCCGTCACCGTCGCCGCGGCCGAGGCGCTGGTCGACGCCGTGCGCGCCCT
>JAEUHV010000153.1 GCA_016794485.1 Planctomycetota bacterium | reverse complement strand
CGATCGCGTTGTCGGGCCGGCTCGATCCTCTCGACGTCGGCCATCCTCCGGCCGGCAGTCCGGTGTTGCAGTTGTTGCCGGGCAACTACGTGGCCCAGGGCGGTCCGATCGACCCGCAGGGCTACCGTTACTACACGCAGGCGAACGGCACGCTCACCGGTGTCGCACTCAACGCCGGCGGCATCGTGCAGCTGGCCGCGGCGGGTGCGGTCCAGCTCGGTTGCGGGGCCGGGCAGGGCAACCGGTTCTTCGGCACGTCGGGATCGTTCACGGCGACGATCGTGCAGCAGCCGACGGCCCGCACGCTGGCTCCGACCGGCCCGCTCGCGTGGAACGGCAACCTGGCGATCGGCTGCATCCTGCCCGCTCCGGTCGTGCTCACCGGCATCGCGCAGACGACGCCTTCGGTCACCGAACAGCGCCTGGTCTTCACCGGTGTCGATCTCGGCTTCTGCGAACAGGCTGCGATCGGCCCGTGGATCCTCGGCGCCGACTCGCGCCGCTTCTTCGAAGGCCATCTGCGCGTCGTCGACCACACGACCGTCGAGGTGGCGATCCCGCAGGGCCTGGCACCGGCGATCTACCCGATGCGGCTCCTCAACCGCACCTTGATGAGCAATCCGCTCACGGTCGATGTGCAGGCGCCGACGGTGCCGACGATGCGCACGGCCAGCGATCGCCTCGTCGGCGAACCGCAGCATTGGGTGACGCACCAGGGCAACGTCGCGGGGTTCGTGTTCTGCTTCCTGGCCGTGAGCCTCAGCAGCCAGCCGAGCACGTTCCCCGGCATCGTCGACCTGCAGATCGGCAACCAGTTCACCGACCTCCTGGTCCTCGACGCCGCCTTGCACGATCCGGTGACGGGTTGTGCCGTGGTCGCGATCCCGGCGGTGCCGGCGACGTTGCAGGGGGTTCGGCTGCACTCGCAGTCGGCGTTGATGGACGCGGCGATCTTTCCGCTCACGCCGAGCAACTCCTGGTTCACGGACTATTGATCGGAATGGCGCCGCGCCCGAAGCGCTCCGATGGATCGGCAGGCCCGCAACCGCGCCAGCTCGGTTTGTTCGGGCCCGAACCGGCCGCCGACGATCGGCTCGTCGCGAAGGTCGCGCCGGCAGCGGTCCCCGACGACGTGCAACGGCTCGCCGCGCGGCTGCCTCCGGAACTGCGGCTCGGCACGTCGTCGTGGAGCTTTGCGGGCTGGCGTGGGCTGGTCTACGCGCCCGATGCACCGAAGGCGCACCTGAGCCGGCACGGGCTCGGTGCGTACGCGCAGCACCCGCTGCTGCGCACGGTCGGCGTCGACCGCACGTTCTACGCACCGATCGCCGCCGACGAGTTCGCCGCGTACGCCGCGCAGGTGCCGGCGTCGTTCCGGTTCCTGGTCAAGGCACTCGGCGAACTGCTGTCGCCGCAGCGCCCCGGCGGCGCGGAGCTCAATCCGCGCTACCTCGACGGCGCGGCGTTCCTGCGCGAATGCGTCGAACCCGCGCGTCTGGGGCTCGGCCCGCGACTCGGCACGCTGCTGCTGCAGTTCCCGCCGCAGGGGCCCGAGGTCGTGCGCGACCCGCGCCGCTTCGCCGACCGGTTGCACGGCTTCCTCGGCCGCGTGCCGCTCGAGGTTCCGTGCGCGGTCGAGCTGCGCGACGCGGAACTGTTCACGCCGCACTACCGCGACGCGCTGCGTGCCCTCGGAGTGCAGCACGCCTACACCGTGCATCCGCGCATGCCGTCGCTGTCGCGCCAGCGGGAGCTGGTGCCGCTCGACGGGCCGCTCGTGGTGCGCTGGATGCTGCACCAGGGGCTCGCCTACGAAGCCGCGGTCGAACGCTACGAACCGTTCGATCGCCTGGTCGATCCGGATCCGGCCACCCGTTCCGGGATCGCTGCCCTGGTGCACCACGCGCTGCAGCAATCGCGGGCCGTCACGGTCGTCGTCAACAACAAGGCCGAAGGGTCGTCGCCGTGCAGCGTGCTGGCGTTGGCGCAGGCGATCGTCGCACTTCTGCCGGAGTGAACGCGCGGCTCAGCGGGTCGCCGGTTGCAGCCGGATGTCGACCACGGTGGCCTCCGCCGCCGCGGGCACGTCGCAGTCGGCGGCGAGCTCGCGCCCGGTGGCGTCCTTCGCCGTGAGGCGGAACGGACCGAACGGGGCCGGCACGAAGTCGACGCGTCCGGCGGCGTCGGTCGTGAGCGTGCCCGGGCGCTGGTAGCCCTCGGCGAACGGCTGGGTGCGCGCGTTGGCCAGCACGCTGCCGTCCGGCAGCAGCAGGCGCAGGCGCAGGCGGCGTGTCTGCGCCTCGATGCGCAGATCGATCGTCTGGCCCGGACCCACCGTGTGCCGCGCCGCCAGCGGCAGCACGACGTGGCCCGGGCCCGGGTCCGACGGAATCGCCAGCTGCGGGCCGAGTTCGCCGGGCGGAACCAGCGTGCGGAACCGGCCGTCGCCATCGGTCGGCACCCGCACCGCGCGCACGGGGCCCGGCTGCAGGCGCCGCAGGAAGAACTGGCCGTGGCGCAGCGGTTGCCCGTCCCACAGCACGAGCCCGGCCGCAGTCGCAGGCACGAACGGACCGACGTCGTAGTCGCGGTCGATGCGGCCGACGTTCGCGCCGTCGACCTCGCCGAGGGCGTGCGGCAGCGTGTTGTTGGACACCTCGTTCGCGGCGAGCCACGTGAGCAGTTGCAGGGCGACGGCGGCGGGCGGCAATGGCCCGAGCACGAACGTTCCATCGGCGGCGACCTCGGTACGGGCGACCTGCTCCTTGCCGGCCAGGGCCACGACCGCGAGCCGCCGTTCGGGCTTCGCCTGCCCGAGGCCCAGGGCCGGCAGCGCCGCCAGGGGAAGGAGTCTGCCGTGAACGGTCGCGGCACCGGCCAGCACCAGTCGATGCGGCTGGCCGGCCGGCGTAGCGGAGATCGGCTGGGCCGTCGGATGGTGCGTCGTGCAGCGCGCGCGCAACAGCCACGGGCCCGCTGCGGCCGCGAGCGTGGCCCGGCCGGTGGCGTCGGTGGTGGCCGTCGCCACCGCCACCTGTCGCACCCCGGGCACGGGCGCGCTGCGGGCTGCCTCCAGGTCGGGGGCTGCGGCCGTCGGTTCGGGTGGGTTGCCGGTCAGGCTCGCCACCAGTTCCACCGTGCAGCCGGCGATCGGGCCGCCGCCTGTGTCGACCACGTCGACGACCACGGCGACGCGATCCGGCACGCGCACGATGCGTTCGCGCGCAGCGTCCTCCGCAACCACGAACGCTTCCGGCGCCGTCGTCGGCAGCGTCGCGTCGCCGGGCACCAGCAGCAGGGAATACGAGCCGCTGCCGAGGCCCTGCAACACGAGATGGTCGGTGCCGTGGCGCAGGCGCATGCGTCGGCGCGGCATCCAGGTCGCGCCGCTCGTGCTCCATTCGCCGACGACGACGGTGAACGGCCACACCGGGGCGCCGCGGTCGTCGACGGCGCGCACGGTGAAGTCGACGAGCGGGCGCATCACCACGACGACGTCGGAACGGCCCCAGGTGTCGACCTGGCCGAGGCGCGGGCTCGCCTGCTCGAAACCGTCGGCGCTCGCCATGACTTCGACCCCGCCCTGGCCGCGGTCGAAGTGCGGCGGGCCCTTGTGCACCACGAACGTGCCGTCGGCCGTGCTCATGCCGCGGCCGCGCACGCCTTCGCCGTAGGCCGAGATCTCGACGTCGGCGAGCGGAGCTCCGGTGCGGTCGACGACCTTGCCGCGTAGCGCGAGCCGCGGATCCGGACGTTCGACCTCGATGCGCACGTCCTGGTCGACGCCGCCCTCGACCTGCAGCTTGCGCGGCGTGCGCAGGGCGCCGGTGCGCTCGACCCGCACGTACCATTCACCGGCTGCGACCGGATTCGCGAACGCGAACGCGCCGCGCGCGTCGGTGACGGTCGTGTGCGACTCGCGAAACTGCAGCGCCGGCGGTTCCTGGCCGAGCATCAGGAGGCCGACCTCGACCTCGGGAACGGGAGCGCCGCTGGTGTCGACGACTTCGCCGCGCACGCGCGCGCTGCGCACGAGGCGGACGTCGCCGAGATCCCACACGGTGCCCGGCGTCGTCGCGCGGTTGCGGGCTCCGGCCGGAGCGCGGCCGGCGGCGCTGGCGTGCACCCGCAGGTCGGTGGGGGCGTCGAGCGGCAGCGTGCACGTGAAGTGGCCGTTCGCGTCGGCGGTCGCGCGCACCGCGGGCGGCTGCAGCAGGGTCAAGGGCTCGTCGACGGCGGCGTCGTCGTCGAGGCCGACGTGCACGGTGGCGACCACGGGCTGGCCGTCTTCGGCGGCGAGGCAGCGGCCGCGCACGACGATGGTTGCAGTGGTGGGCTGGTCCGTTGTGGGGCCGGTGGCGGTGCGTTCGGCGGCGGGGGCGGTGGTGGCCTCCCCGGTCGTGGCGGGGCGCGTCGACCCGGGTGTGGCGTCGGCAGGCCTGGGCGCCTCGTCGCGCGGCCAGAACCACCAGAGGCTGGCGGCGGCCAGCGCAACGACGAGCAGGGCGACGCGCGTGTTCGGCATGGGGCCACCTACGCAAGCTGCGGAGTGCGTGTTGGGCGCCGCGGCGTCACGCCGAGGCGGTCAATCGAGTTCGAGGCCGCGTTCCTCTTCCTCGGTGATGCCTTCGCCGAACGACTTGCCGAGGTAGACCGCGCGCACCTGGGCGTCGTTGACGATCGTCTGCGCGTCGCCTTCGGCGATGACCTTGCCGGCGTCGAGGATGTAGGCGCGGTGGGTGATGCGCAGCGTCGCGATGACGTTGTGCTCGGTGATCAGGATCGCGATGCCGGTGCGCGCCAGCGCCGCGAGGATGTGCTGGATCTCCTCGACGGTGATCGGGTCGACGCCGGCGAACGGCTCGTCGAGCAGCAGCAGGCGCGGTTCGGTGGCGAGTGCGCGCGCGATCTCGAGGCGGCGTTTTTCGCCGCCCGACATGGTCTCGGCGATCGACTCGGCGACGTGCGTCAGCTGCAGGTCCTGCAGCAGCGCATGGGCGCGTTCTTCGCGCGCCTTCTTGCGCATGCCGCGCGCCTCGAGCACGCAGCGGATGTTGTCGATCGCCGACATCTTCTTGAACACCGACTCCTGCTGCGCGAGGTAGCCGAGGCCCGAGCGGGCGCGCTTGTACATCGGCAGCCTGGTCACGTCCTTGCCGCCGAGCACGACGCGGCCGGTGTCGGGCGTGACCATGCCGACCACCATGCGGAACGTGGTCGTCTTGCCAGCGCCGTTCGGGCCGAGCAGGCCGACGATCTCGCCCTGGTTGACGTGGATGCTGGCGTGGTCGACGACGCGGCGGCCGCGGTAGGTCTTGACCAGGTCGTGCGTGCGCAGGATCTCGGGACCGGTGGCCGGGATCGCCGCGGCGGTCGCGGTTTCGGTCATCGCACGAACCCGAAGCGGCCGGGCCAGGAGTTGAAGAACAGCCAGCTGAACGGCCGGCACGGATAGAAGATCAGCGTCGCGCGGCCCTGGATGTCGGCCCGCGGCACGAACGAGATGCCGAGCGCATTCGTGGTCTCGGGAGCGACCCACTCGTCGCGGCCGTCCTGGCCGCCCGGCTTCATGAACGCGATGCGTTCGCCCCAGTTGGCGCCGACCTTGCCCTTCAGCCGCAGGATCTCGCCGTACTCGTCGATCATCACGATCGAGTCGTGGCTCGGGATTGCGATCGGCGTCTCGTCGCGGTCGGGGTCGCGGTCGAGGGGCATCGCACGCTTGTTGCCGCGCACGACGCGGGCGCCGGGCGTGTCCGGTGGCACGACGTTGCCCTCGGCGTCGACGCCGATCGTGATGGCGGTCCAGCCGCGCGCGTCGATCGACTGCAGCGTGTTGTCGCCCATCAGGTAGTAGTGGTCGGCCGGGACCTCGATGACCTCGGGTGCGCCGAGGCGCGTGTAGTGCTGGTCGCGGTCGATGCGCAGGCCGTCGATGCGCACCTTGCCCTTGCCCTTGGCGGTGATCTGCGGGGTCACCTTGCGTGCTGCGGCGAGGTCGAGTTTCCGGCTGTCCTTGTTCCACAGCTCGCAACCGTCGCGGCTCTCCCATTCGGGTTGGCACTCGAAGCGAGCGAACTCCGCGCCGTCGCGCCAGGCGATCAGCTGCGCGTCGACGTGCGCGAACGCGAGTTCCGTCGTGGCCCCGGCGGCGAGCGCCAGCGGGAACTCCGGCGACTGGCCGACCGGCTTGTCCTTCACCTTGACGACGAGCTGGCCCTTGCCGCCCTTGACCAGGAGGGAGTAGGTGATCGTGTCGAACTTCGGGCGCGCGACGACGATGTCGAAGGCGAGCTCGTCGAGCGCCTGCTCGGCGGTGATCGACGCGGCGATGCGCACGTCGGTCACGATCTCCTGCGGCTGGTCGAACGGCTGGCCCTCGCGCATCGCGCGCATGACCGCGATCGGGTAGCCGTCCCAGACGCGGTCGATCATGCCGCCGTCGGCTTCGTCGCGCAGGAACAGCAGCATCGAGCCGTTCATGTCGACGGTGATCGTGTCGCCGGCTTCGGTGAACGCACTCGACGGCGACGCGCCGAGCACCGGGCCCAGCACCTTCGTCTCCGAGCGGGCCTGCATGCGCGCCGGATAGACGTTCTTCCACATCGCCTCCTGCAGGTCGTCCGGCTTGCGCTCGATGCGGTAGCTGCGCTTGCCGTTCTCGTCCGTCACCTGCCAGATGTTGCCGCCGGCGATGGTCAGGCGATCGCCCGGCATGCCGACCAGGCGCTTCACGTAGTTCTGGTTCTTCTGCAGCGGGTACTTGAAGACGGTGATGTCCCAGCGCTTCGGGTCGCGCAGCAGCGAGATCAACTTGTTGACCAGGATGCGGTCGTAGACGCCCGCTTCCTTGCTGCCCATC
The DNA here is from genome assembly GCA_016794485.1 of Planctomycetota bacterium. Lineage (GTDB taxonomy): Bacteria > Planctomycetota > UBA1135 > UBA1135 > UBA2386 > UBA2386. The sequence goes on along the minus strand of JAEUHV010000153.1, from coordinate 5,786 downwards.
AAGGTCGGCTGCATCGACGAGGTCGGGATCTGGAACGCCTCGAGGCAGAACCACTTCAGCAGCACGGCGGCGAGGATCGCGACGCCGAACGCCTCGAGCTGGACGCGAATGGGTCCCATCTTCGCTGCCTTTCGCTTCTCCTCGGGGATTCTGGCGCCAAGTATGCCGAGAGCCGTCGACAGGGCCTGGTTGCTGGGATCGCTCATGCGTAGGCCGACCAGTGTCGTCGCGGCGTGGCGACTGCGCCAGAGCCTGCTCGTTGGCCAGGCAGAACGCGCGGCCGCACCGGCGATCAGGTGACGACCGTGCGATCCAGCAGCCAGCGCCACACCGGGACAGCGGTCACTTCGCGCGGCATCGCCATGCCGGCCGGCAGGGGCTCACCGAGCAGCAGCCAACGGCGCGCACCGCGATGCATCGCCGCAGCCTCGTCGAGGGCGCGCAGTTCCCGGGCCAGCGTCGCCGGCTCGAGCACCCGGGCTGCGACTTGCACCAGATGGCGTTCCCCGTTCCGGGTCGTGGCGAGGAAGTCGACCTCGTTGCCCGCCTCGGTCTTCACGTAGGCGAGCTCGCAATGCCGGCGCAGCAGTTCGCACGCGACGATGTTCTCGAGATCGCGGCCGAGATCCTGCGCCGACCGGGCCCGGAACGCCGCCGCGAGCCCGTGGTCGACCGCGTACAGCTTGCGCAGGTTCACCTGGCGCTGGCGTTCGGAGCGGGTCGCCACCGGCACCGTGAACACCAGGAACGCGTCCTCGAGGTGCCCGAGCCACGCCAGCAGCGCTTCCTTGGCGACGCGGATGCCGCGCGAACGGAAGTCGGCGTGCAGCTTGGTCACGCTGAGCGTGGTCGCCGGTTGGCCGAGCAGTTGGCGGACGAAGGCCCGCAGCGCCTCGATGTTGCCGATGCCGTGCCGTTCGGCGACGTCGCGGAACACGACCGCCTCGGCGTACCCTTGCAGCAGTTCGATCTGGCGCGACCGCAGGCCCGGTTGCGCGAGTTCCGGAAAGCCGCCGACGCGCAGGTAGTCGTCGAAGCACGCGGTCCAAGCGGACGTGGCGCGCGCACCCGGCAGCTGGTCGTCGTCGGGCGACAGCCCCGCCGCACTGCCGAACTCCCGGAAGCTGAACGGCGTCACCACGGTCTCGACGGCGCGTCCGCGCATCGACGTGGCGACCTCGCGGCTGAGCATCTTCGCCGACGAACCGCTGATGAAGATCTCGACCTCTTCGCTGTCGAGCACGCGCCGCACGAACTTCTCCCAGCCCTGCACCAGCTGGATCTCGTCGAAGCAGAAGGTGACCCGGTGTTGCCGGCGCAGGGCCGGCTTGCTGCGGTAGTACTCGTCGAGCACCACGCCGAGGTCGGCGGCGGCGAGTCCGGCGAGCCGTTCGTCCTCGAAGTTGAAGTAGACCAGACGATCGCGGGCGGTGCCCGAGCTCGCGCGGGCGGCCATGCACTGCTTCAGGAACGTGGTCTTCCCGGCCCGCCGCATCCCGATCACCGCGTGCACCTTGCCCGGAACCGGGGCCGTGTCGAGCTCGCGCGGGGTCAGGGTCGGCAAGGGGCTGGCGATGGCGTCGGCCAGCTTCTGGCGGATGGCGTCGATCACCTGGTCGTCCATGGCGACCGGAGTATCGGAAAACCGGTCGTCTGCCACGACCGCTTTCCTGGAAAACCGGTCGCCGGCGGCGACCGCTTTGCCCGGTCAGTCCTCGTCGCTGGTGCGCAGGACCGACAGGAACGCCTCCTGCGGGATCTCGACCGAGCCGACCATGCGCATGCGCTTCTTGCCTTCCTTCTGCTTCTCGAGCAGCTTGCGCTTGCGCGAGATGTCGCCGCCGTAGCACTTCGCGGTGACGTCCTTGCGCATCGGGGCGATCGACTCGCGGGCGACGATCTTGCCGCCGATGGCGGCCTGCAGCGCCACTTCGAACTGGTGCCGCGGGATCTCCTTGCGCAGCTGCTTCAGGATCTTGCGGCCGCGGCCCTCGGACTGGTCCTTGTGGCACAGGAACGACAGCGCGTCGACTTCGTCGCCGGCGACCAGGATGCGCACCTTCACCAGGTTGCTCGCCTCGAAGCCGTCGACTTCGTAGTCCATCGTGCCGTAGCCGCGCGTCGCCGACTTCAGGTGGTCGTGGAAGTCGAAGATGATCTCGGCGAACGGGATGCGGAAGCCGATCATCACGCGTTCCTTGCCGTAGTAGTCGGTCTTGACGTACTGGCCGCGGCGGTCGGTGCAGATCTTCATCACCGCGCCGATGTAGTCGGCCGGCACGACGACGTTCACGTGCGTGATCGGCTCCTGGTACTCCTCGATCACCGAGCCGTCGGGCAGCTCGCTCGGTGAGCGCACTTCCTTGATCTCGCCGTTGGTCAGCTTGACGCGGTATCGCACCGTCGGGGCGGTCTGCACCAGATCCATGTCGTCCTCGCGTTCGAGGCGCTGCTGGATCACTTCCATGTGCAGAAGGCCGAGGAAGCCGCAGCGGAAGCCGAAGCCGAGCGCGTCGCTGGTCTCCGGCTCGAAGGTGAACGAGCTGTCGTTGAGGCGCAGCTTCTCGAGCGCCTTGCGCAGGTTCTCGTACTCGCTCGGCACCGTCGGGTAGAAGCCGCAGAACACCATGGGTTTGGGCTGCTTGAAGCCCGGCAGCGCGACATTGCGCAGCCGCTCGTCCTGGTGGGTGACGGTGTCGCCGATGACCACGTCCTGCAGTTTCTTGATGTTGGCGACGATGTAACCGACCTCGCCGGCGTGCAGTTCCTCGAAGGCCTGCATGTGCGGCGTGAGCTTGCCGACCTCCATGACCTCGTGCTGGCTCATGGTGCCCATCATCCGGATGATCTCGGCCTTCTTGATCGTGCCGTGGAAGATGCGCACGTAGACGACGACGCCGCGGTAGTCGTTGTAGACCGCATCGAAGATCAGGGCCTGCAGGTGGCCCTTGGGGTCGCCGGTCGGGGCCGGGATCTTCGCGACGATCGCTTCGAGCACGTCCTCACAGTTGAGGCCGGTCTTCGCCGAGATCGGAATGGCGTCCTCGGCGGGAATGCAGATCGCGTCCTCGATCTCGGTCGCGACCTGGATCGGCCGCGCGTGCGGCAGGTCCATCTTGTTGAGCACCGGCAGCACGGTCAGCTTCGCCTGCTCGGCGAGGTGCGCGTTGACGACGGTCTGCGCCTCGACGCCCTGCGACGCGTCGACCAGCAGCAGGGCACCTTCACACGCCTGCAGGCTCTTCAGCACCTCGTAGTTGAAGTCGACGTGCCCGGGCGTGTCGATGAGGTTGAGCTGGTAGGTCTTGCCGTCCTTGGCCTTGTAGTTCATCGCCACGGCGCGGGCCTTGATCGTGATGCCGCGCTCGCGTTCGAGCTCCATGTCGTCGAGCAGCTGCTCCTTCATCTGCCGCTTCTCGACGGTGCCGGTCAGTTCGACCAGGCGGTCGGCGAGCGTCGACTTGCCGTGGTCGACGTGGGCGATGATGCTGAAGTTGCGGATCAGGCGGGTGTCGGTCACGACGTTCGTGGGGCGGAACGGGCGGGAGGTGGCGAACCGATGCGGATGCGCCGACCGTGGAGGGCGAGCATGGTAGCGAGTCCGGCCCATCGTGGCATGGGCCTTCCGCGCCAAGCCGCGAATCGCCGCGCAACCGAGGTGAACTGCGCGATTTGCCTGCGCGGCGGGTTGGTCGGCCGTAGCGGGCGGCATGGACAGTGCTCCGGCCGATTGGCCGCGACGACGTCTCTGGGCGTTCCGGATCGGCGTGGCCCTGTTTGGGCTCCAGTTCGTGGTTTCGGCCTTCGGCATGTCGCCGACGACGCGGGCCGCCGCCAGCTGGCTCGCCGAAGTGGCCATGGCGCCGGTGCGTGCGCTGGCTCCGGAGTTCGCGGCTGCGGCCGAACGGCGGCTCGCCGGCAACGACGGCCTGCGCGTGGTGGCGGAACTCGCGCGCGACCTGGGGCTTTCGGTGGTTGTGGCGGCAGTGTGGCGGTTGTGCAGCCGTCGGACGTCGCACGAACGCATGGCCGGGTTCGTCCGGGTCGCTCTGCGCTACCTGGTCGGGACGGTGATGGCTGTCTACGGCGGGTTCAAGGTCGTGCCCGTGCAATTTCCCCTTCCGGCCCCAGAGCAGCTGCAGCGGCCGTTGGCTGAGTTCTCGCCGATGGGGTTGTTGTGGGTGGTCGTCGGATCGTCGCCCGCCTACGTGGTGTTCGGTGGCGTTCTCGAATGGGTCGGGGCCGGCCTCTTGTTCTGGCGACGGACCACGACGCTCGGCGCCTTGCTGCTCACGGGCGTGCTCGCGAACGTCGTGGCCTTGAACTTCTGCTACGACGTTCCGGTCAAGCGCGCGGCGACGTTGCTGCTGGTCGCCGTGGTGGTTCTGGCATCGCGCGACCTGCCGCGGCTTTGGGATCTACTGTTCACCGGACGACCGGTCCCCCCGGCGTTGGAACCGCCGTTCGCCGGCGGCCGAACGGCTCGTCGCTGGCGCTGCATCGTGAAGTCCATGTGGGTGGCCACGGCCATGTTGGGGTCGCTGGTGCTCTCACTGTTTGTCGGCAATAGGTGACGTCATTGGCGCGGTGCGGCGGGTGTCCGCGCCGCCGGCAGGACTTCCCGGTCGCAAGGACTGCGACTATGGTGCCTTGGCCCGTCCTCCACCCACGAAGGAAATCTCCCATGCTCCGTTTCGCCTTCGCCGCGGCGCTGCTCGCAGCGCCCGGTCTCGCCCAACATTGCTTCAATGGCAATTTCGGCACCCGTCTGGGTACCGGCACCGTCGACACGGTGTTTCCGATCCAGTCGATCGGCTTCGCGTTCCCGTTCGCCGGCACGACCTACACCGACATCCACGTCAACGACCACGGGTTCGTCGAGCTGTCGAACGCCGGCGTGCCGGCACCGTTGACCACCAACGCCGCCCAGCTCTACACGCCGATCGTGGCGAACTTCGCGGCGGGAGCGCCCAAGATCGCGCCGCTCTACTGCGACATGGAGTGCACCGGCGGCGGTGAGGTCTGGATCTCGAGCTCGGCGAGCGAGTGCGTCGTGACGTGGTGGAACGTGCAGTCGTTCGGCATCTCGACGCCGCGCTTCTCGTTCCAGCTCGTGCTCGAGCCGAGCGGCACCATCCACTTCGTCTACGGCCCCGGGGTCACCAACAACTCGACGTGGGGCGGCAGCTCCGACAACGGGATCTGCGGCGTGTCGCCGGCTGGTGGCGTCGTGTTGCCGCCCGTCGTCGATCTGTCCGCGGGTGGCGTCACCACCAATGACTCGACCTACGAAAACTGGGCGACGGCGAACACGTTCGACCTGGGCAACAACACGTTGATGCTGGTGCCGACCAGTCCTGGCTTCGCGTACCTCACGCACGGCGCACCGGCCAACTGTGCCGCGGCGTCGAGCTACGGCGTCGGTTGCGATGCCGTCCTGATGCAGAGCATTGGTTTCCCGTCGTTCGGCAACCCGGCCTACACGCTGCAGATCGTCAACGTGCCGCTCGTGTCGCCGATCGCGGTGGTCGGGTTCGGCACCACGGTCGTCAATCCCGGTGCGCCTCTCGATCCGATCGGCATGGTCGGGTGCTCGGCCTACACCGACCTCGGCATCGGACTCTTCACGTCTGGCCCGGTGGTCGCGGGTGTCAGCAACTTCTCGTTCGGCATCCCGAACAACACCGCTTACCTCGGGCTCGTGTTCTCGAGCCAGGGCCTGACCCTGTCGACGGCGAACGCTGCCGGCCTCGCCGCCAGCAACGGCGTTCAGTTCACGATCGGCT
>JAEUHV010000464.1 GCA_016794485.1 Planctomycetota bacterium | reverse complement strand
TCCTCGGCGGTCCAGTCCTCCAGCACGACGACCTGGGCGTCGCGGCTGCCGGCGAGTTTCGCCGCGGCGATCGCGCGGATCAGGAACACGGCCTTGCGCTCGCCGTCCGCCAGTTCGATGCGGCACGACTTGACGCCGCGCGCCAGGTCGGCGGCGAGCACGGTGCGCACGCCTTCGACGATCTCGAACCGCGCCCCGGCTTCCTGCAGGGTCGGGTGTTCGCGTTCGCCGAGCTGCAGCACGGTCTTGGCGACTGCGTTCGCGTACAGCACGCGTTCGGTGGCGTCGACCACCAGCAGGCCGTCGTGCAGGTTGCCCAGCACGGTGTCGCACAGGAGGCGCCGCTCCTCGGCGGCGACCGTGCGCAACTGCAGCTGGGTGCTGCGCAGCGCTTCTTCGCGTCGACGTTCGGCCAGTTCGCGCACTGCGGCGAAACCGGCGAGGCCATGCGGCGGAACGGTGTCGGCGTCGCCGCCGAGGGCCTGCCACAGGCGCGCGGGTTCGCTGCCGAACGGCCGGTGCCGGGCGCGCAGCACGAGGGTGGCGACGGCGGCGCCGATCCCGATGCCGACGAGCCAGGGGGCGAGTTGGACGGCCATTGCTGCGTCGAGCAGCGCTGCGGACGCGGTGATCATCGCGACGCTCCCGGCGGTGGCCCCAGCTCTGGATGGCGTGCGAGCAGTTCGTCGGCCAGTGGCTTGCCCGCCGCCGTGCCCGCCGCGATGCGCACGTGCTGGCGGGCGCGGGTGGGATCCCCGGCGTCGAGCAGTGCCTTGGCGAGCAACGCGTGGTGCACCGGGTTCGCCGGCTGCAGGCGCGACGCATCCTCGAAGCAGCGCACCGCGGCGTGGGCCCGGCCCGCGGCGAGGTGCAGGCGGCCGAGACCCGCGCTGGCGCGCACTTCGTCCGGGCGCTGCAGGAGGACGCGTTCGAACTCGGCGACGGCGTGCTCGTGCTGGCCGAGCCGCACCAGGATCTCGGCGCGCAACAGGCGCAGCGACGGGGCGGTGCGCGAACCGGGCAGCGCGAGGTCGAGTTCGCGCAACGCCAGCTCCGGCTCGCCACACTGCAGATGGGCGGTGGCCAGGGTGAGCGCCAGCGCCGGGTTGTCGGCGCGGGCACGCGGCGGCAGTCGTTCGCCGAGTTCGAGCGCTCGCTTCGGGGTGGCCGCGAGCACCGCCGCCAGCGCGAACCCGGACGCCGCGGTGGGATCGTCCGGGACCACGGCGAGCGCCTGGTCGTAGGCCGATGCCGCCGCGGCCCAGCGGCCGGTGGCGGCGAGGCTGGCGCCGTGGTCGAGCGTGGCCTCGAGCGCGCGCGGGAACCGCGCCTGCAGCGTGGCTCGCAACGCACCGGCTTCGGATTCGCGGCCCTGGGCCAGCAGCAGCCGATGCAGGTCGACGCCGGGGCGAACTTCGTCGGGGCCGCACGCCAGCGCCTTGCGGTAGCACGCTTCGGCTTCGGCCGGACGGTCGGACGACTCGGCCAGGGCACCCAGGGTGCAGGCGGCGGCGACCGAGTCCGGATCCAGCTGCTGCAGGTTCATCGCCGCCGTTCGCGCGGTGGCGTGGTCGCCACACACGTAGGCCAGGCGCGCCAGCAGCTCCAGTGTCCGGCGTTCGCCCGGATCGAACTGGGCCGCCTGTTGCAGCAGCGAACGGGCGCGGTCGTGGTCCTGGGCCTGCAGGCACTGCAGGGCCAGGTCCTGGTACATGCGCGACTTGGTCGTGCGCCATTCGCCGGCGTCGAGCGGATCGTTCGGGTTCGTCGTGACGGACGTGCACGCTGCGAGGAACAGCAGCATCGCCGCGAACGGTGCCGGGCGTCGCGCCTTCACTTGCCACCTCCGTCGGTGCGCGTCGTCGACGGCAGGGTGCGCAGCAGTTCGAGCGCCTGGGCCGCGTCGTCGCCGGTCAGGCTGGCCAACGCCAGGGCCTGCAGCAGTTCGTCGCGCAGCACCGCGGCTTCGGCGGCGGTCGGGTCGAGCGCCATGGCTCGTTCCACGGCACCCAGGGCGCGATGCAGCTCGCCGCGGGCGTGCAGGGCTTGCGCGTCGGCGGTGAAGCGCGCCGCCAGCACCGGTCGCAGGTACGGCGACAGCGAATCCCAGTGGGAACGTCGCACCGCGGCGAAGCGGTCGCGCGTCTCCAGCGCCTTCCGTTCCGCGGCGACCGGGTCGAGGATGTGTGGCGTCAGCAGGATGACCAGCTCGCGCCTGGCAACCGACTCCGTGGTGCGGCCGAACAACCAGCCGACCAGCGGCAGCGAGCCGAGGATCGGCACCTGGTCGCGTCCGGTGGTGATCGACTCGCCGATCAGGCCGCCGAGGATCAGGGTCTGGCCGTCGCGCATCAGGATGCGCGTGGTGATCTCGGTGGTGGACTCCGAGGGCACGCCGCTGACCGGATCGATCACGCCGGCGCTGTTCTGCGGATGCACTTCCATCCGGATCCAGCCGTCTTCGCCGACCCATGGCCGGAACATGAGCTGCGTGCCGGTCTCGAGGAACTCGACCGTTTCGATGGTCGACGTCTGGTTCTGCGTGACGGTGGTGTAGCCGAGGCGACCGCCGACGATGATCTTGGCCTCCTGGCCGTTCAACGCGAGCACGCGCGGGTTGCTGACGATCGACGCGTTGGTGGTGCGCTCGAGTGCGTCGACGAACGCCGCGACGTTGTTGCGCAGGAAGCCGAACGCGAGGCCTTGGCCGGGCGCGCCGGCGAAGCCGTTGGTGCTGCCGTTCAGCAGCGTGTTCTCGAGCTGGTTGCCGCTGGCCGAGAACCCGGACAGACCGTTCAGGTTCGTGGTCGCGCCGGCACCGTCGAAGTCGATGCCGCCGAGCACGTTCAGGTCGACGCCGAGCCGGTTGTCCTCGCCGAGATCGATGCTGAGGATCGTCGCCTCGAGCAGCACCTGCGGCGGCGGGCGGTCCAATTCGGCGAACGTGCGGGTCAACGCGTCGAGCACCGACGTGCGGTCCTTGACCACGAGTTGCATGCGTCGGCCGCTGCCGCCGGCCGCGGCGCCGCTGCTGCTGCTGCCCGAACCCGCGGCTTCGCCGTCGCTGCCGGCGATCTTGCCCTCCGCGGACAGCAGCGGCTGCATCAGCTTCTCGGCTTCTGCCGTGGTCAGGTGGTTCAACGTGAACACGCGCGTGCCGATCGCGTCGGTCGTCTTCTGTTGCGCCAGCCACTGGTCGTGCGTGAGCACGCGCCACAGGTTGCCTTCGCGCCAGAGTTCGAGTCCTTGCGTGGCCAGGATCTGGCGCACGGCGTCCTCGAGCGGCACGTCGTACAGGTTGATCGTTGCCTTGCCGGTCGCCTGTTCGCCCGCGACGAGGCTGATGCGGTGCTGGGTCGCCAGGGCCTGCAGCACGTTGGCGACGCTCTCGTCGCGCACGTTCAGGGTCACCAGCGGCGACGTCTGGGCCAGCAGCGAGCCCGCCAGCAGGAACACGGGCACGGCGAGTGGCGGGGGGGTCATCGGGAACCTCGCAGGGCAGGGGTGGGCAGCGGCACGGCGTGGGTGCGATCCCCGTGGCGCCAGTGCACTTCGTGTTCGTGGATCGCGACGAGGCAGAGGCCTGCCACGGAGTCGCCGACGCGCACCGGTGCGCCGTTCACGATCGCGACCGGTTCGGCGCCGGGAGTGAGCAGGATGGCGCTCGGCACCAGTTCCGGTGGCAGCGCGTCGGCTCGTTCGGCGGCGCTCGCCGCGGGTCCGGGCGGCAGCGTTGTGGTCTGCGCTGCACTGGCGCGCCAACGCGGTCGGTACGGGGCGGCGACGGTGTGGATGCGGCGGCCGAGGCCGGCGATCGCCCCGGCGCTGCCGGCAGGCGAAGCCGCGGCAGTCTCGGCGAGCGGCGTGGCGGCGGCCACGGCGGCTGGATCCGCTCCCGGGTTCGCCGGTGGGGTGGGTTGCGCGGCCACCGGAGGCGTACGCTCGCGGCCGCGCAGCAGCGGCCACCACACCACGGCGAACACCGGCAGCAACGAGACCAGCAGCACGGTCTGCAGCGGCTTCCTGCGGCGCACGCCGCGTGCGGTCGCGATGGGATCGCCCATGTCAGCGGCCCTCCTGCCAGGTGCGCACGACGACCAGTTCGGCCCGCACCGTGGCCCCGTCGGGCGACGACTGCAGCGTGAACTCGACGACGCGGGTCGGTGGTGCGGTGTTCTCCAGCCGGGTCAGGGCCTGGAACACCTGGCCGAAGGTCCCGGTGACGGCGGCCCGGATGCGTTCGTGGGGCCGTTTCCAGGACGTGTCGGGCGACAGCGCTTCGGCCCGTTCGATCGCGAGGCCATCGGCCTTCATCGCCGTCTGGGCCGCCAGCAGCAGCGGCGACGCGTCGGTGGGGCGGCGCAGCAGCGGGGCCAGCTCGCGGTCCCACGTGTCGAGGTCCTCGGCGCAGCGCGCCAGCAGCGCGCCGCGTTCGATCTCCGCCTCGCTCGCCTCGGCCCGTGCGTAACAACCGGCCAGTTCGAGGCGCAGCGAGTCCAGGGCGGCGAAGTGTCGGTAGCCGAATGCCGCGAACCACGCCGCGACGACGCCGGTGAACAGGATCGACGTGGTGGCGGTCGGGTTCATCGGGGGCTCGCCGGAACGGAGGTGGACTCCAGGTGGAACCCCACGCCGCTGCCGGCGCGGTACGTGCGCGCACACTGCAGCGGCGGCAGCTTGGCCTCCGCGCGCAGCGATCCGAGGAACTGCTCGAACTGGGCGGTCGAGCCACTGCTGGCCTGGAGCCGCACCGATGGCGACGCGGTGGCCGCCCACGGATCGAGGCGGATCGCGACGTCGTGCAGGGTGATGCCGGCCGGCATCTCGGCGACGATCGCGTCGAGCAGTTCGATCAGGCGCGGTGCCTGCAGCGGCTGCAGGTCGTGTTCGAGGGTGGACTGCTGCGTGGCCAGGCGATTCGCTTGTTGGCGTTGCTGCGCGGCAGCCTGGTCGATGCGGCTTTCGTGGGCCTGTGCGTTGGCGAGCATCGCGCGGGCGATGCCGACGCGGTGGCGCAACACCAGGTCGGTGGCGAGCAGGCCCGCGGCGACGGGTACCAGCAGCAGGAGGCGCGTGCGACGACGCTGGCGCTGGCGCAGCCGTTCCCGGTAGGCCTCGGGCAGGAAGTCGACCACGGCGCTCATGCGGCGAGGCCTCCGAGGCACAGCCCGAGTGCGGTGGCGTAGCCGGTTCGTTGCGTGGCCGTCGCCGTGGCGAGCGGGCCGGGGTCGATCCCGTCGAACGGATCGGCGAGCTCGGTGGTGAGGCCCACCCGGCGTCCAAGGCCGGTGACGAAGCCCGGCAGGTGGGCCGTGCGGCCGGTGACCCGCAACGCCGTGACCGCACGTCCGCCGAACAGGGCCCCGCAGTAGCGGATGCCTTCGGCGATGCGGGCGGCAATGGCCTCGAGCGGTTCGGCGAGGGCCGCCTCGATCGCGGCGGCGGCGAGGGCCTGGTCGTCCGGCGCGGCGGTGCCGAGGGTCTGTAGCGCCAGCAGGTCGAGGCCGAGTCGTTCCTCGAGCAGGGTGCGGCACCGATCGCCGCCGTGGCGAACCGGGCGCACCATCAGTGGCTGTCCACTGCGCACGAACGTGATGCGGCTGTCTTCGGCCCCGACGTCGAGGTGCGCGAACGAGTCGCCGCCGCCGAATTGCAGGGCCCGCACCATTGCCAGCGGCGCCAGCTCGATCGCGTGCGGTCGGCAGCGCAGTTGCTCGAGCAGCGCGATGCGCCGTTCGATCGCCCGGGTCGGCGCGACACAGCACAGGAACTCGCGTTTGCGTTCGCCCTGCTCGTACAGGTCGGCGACCGTGACGGGACAGATCGACACTTCGCCGTCCCCGTCCTGGGCCTGGATCTGCGCGGCGATCCGGTTGCCGGCATCGTCGAGCGCGTCGAGTGGCACGCGCACGTGCCGCGTCGCGACGGTCGCCAGGTCGAACGCCGACGCGACGGTCCGGCCACGGAACGGCGCGGCCTGCAACGCGGTGGCCGCGGCCGCACACCATTCCCGGTGCCGCGCGTCGTCGTCGACCACGGCGGTGCCGGCGGTCGGCAGGCGGATGCGGGCCGCCGCGCGCACCACCACGGCGCCGGCGTGGTCCTCCACCTGCAGCGCCGTGACAGCCTGCGTTCCGAAGTCGAGGGCGATGGGGGACCGACGGCGCATGCGAGGGGCCTCGTCGCGCTTCCAGGGGAGCGCGACCAGGACGCGAGGCGTCAGAAGTCGGCGTAGTTCTTGCCCGACGGTGCCGCGCCCGTCGAGTTGGCGCGGATCTTCCCGGTCTTCGGTTGGTAGATCCAACCGGTCGAGTCGTCGGCCGCGGGCCAGGTGTCGGCATCGGCCAGCACCTTCACGGTGTTGAGGTTCGTGGAGCTCGCCGGGTTGGCCGGGATGCTCTCACGGATGTACGGGCCGAATCCGAAGCCGGCGGTGCCGACGGCCGCGGTCGAGCCGTCGTCCTTGCTCGCCAGCGTCATCTGGTTCGTGAACAGCGCGGCCGTGGGCGTGCCGCCACCGGACGGATAGCCGGGGTAGGTGCCCTTGTGGTTGGCCTTGTAGTACTCGATCGCGTTGCGCAGCACGGCGAGGTTGGTCTGCAGGCTGCTCGCCTTCGCTTCGCCGCTGCTGTCGGAGAACTGCGGGATCGCGACGGCGGCGAGGATGCCGAGGATGACGACGACGAGCAGGAGCTCGATCAACGTGAAAGCGGACTGCGGGCTGTGGCGCATGGCGGTGATTCGTGTGGGTCCGTGGCGGAACGCCGGTCCCATCGGACCCGACGATGTCCCACCTTGAGCCCGCGCCGCGGTCAGGGGGCGGTGACCGCGACCCGGCCGGTGACCGGCGCGCAGCGGACGTTCAGCACCGACTTGCCCAGCGTGAGTTGCACCGTGCCGCCGGCCGAAGGTGTGCCGTCCGCCGCGAAGACCACGAGGTCGGAGCCGCCGAATCCCGCGACCGCGGTGGCCGGGCCGAGGCCGGACGCGGTCCGGGGGCTCTGGACCAGCAAGCGGTCCACGGCCTGGCTGTCGAGGTCGCTGCGGGCGCGCAGGGTGGTCTCGGCGTCCGCCAGGGCCGTGCCGTCGGCGAGCACGAACGTCGGGCCCGTGAAGTCGTCGTCGAACGACAGCCCGATCGGCAGGCGGTGCGCGATCGCCAGTTGCTGGGCCTGCAGCAGGTCGGCGGCGACCTGGCGGGCCGTGCCGTCGAGTTCGTGCGCGTCGGTGTTGCGCATCGTGACTGCACCGCCGGCGAGGATGCCGAGGATCGTCAGCACCAACAGCAATTCGACCAGGGTGAAGCCTCGACTGCGCACGCGGAGTTCATCGGCGGCACCCCGGGACCGTCTGCAGCCGGAACGACTGCAATCGACGGCGCCGTGGTGCCGATGCGATGGTGCATGGGCGAACCGGCACAGGGCCAAGGCGAACGAGCGCAGCGTGGCGCGGCGTTGCTGCTGGCCTTGGTGCTGACGGTGTCGCTGTCGTTGCTCGCGATCACGGTGCTGGCCGGGCGCGACATGGCAGTGGCCGTGGCCGACCACGCTCGTCTGCGGCAGCGGGCGCAGTGGGCTGCGGCGAGTGGCGTCGAATGGGCCGCCGCCAAGGCGATGGCCGACGGACTCGTCGCGGCGACGACGCGGTTCACCACCGACACCGGCGACTTCGTCGGCGTTGCCGTGCGGCCACTGCTGTCGCCGCACGTCGTGGCGGTCGGACGTTGCGACGGAGCCGAAGTCCAGCTCGGCGCGGACCTGGCGGTCATGGCGCCGGCCGCACCGTCGTACGCCTTCATGAGCCTGTCCGGGACCAGCCACTTCACGGGCAAGGTGGGGGTGACCGGCTCGGCCTACTTCGGTGACGCACTGCTGCCGCTGTCGTCGCTGTTCGGCACGCTGTCGATGGCGGGCGACGTCGACCTGGTCACGGTGGTGCCGGTGCTCACCAACCCGATCGTGCACCAGTCCGGCGCGACGCGTTACGGCGTGGCGGCGTTGACCGCACCGGTGGTCGACGTCGCGGCGTTTCCGGCCGACGACACGGCCGGAGTGCCGGTCACGGACTATTCGGGCACGCAGGTGCTGCGCGGGCTGTCGCTGGCAGGCATCGTGCGATTCTCGCTGGCTTCGGGCCAGTCGGTCACGTTGCAGTCGACCACGATCGACGGCTCGATCGTGGTGGTGACCACCGGGACGATCCTGGTCCAGCCAAAGCTCGTCCTGCTCGACGGCGCGGTCGTGAACGGCGGCACGGCGTTGACCGGCAACCTCGCAATCCTGGCGCCGGGCTGCTCGATCGAAGGCAACGCGGCCGGCACGAAGGCGGTGGGTGGCGTCGTCTACGCGAACAAGTTGAACCAGCTTCGCGACGTCGCCTTCACCGGCATGGTCGTGACCGCGGCCGGGATGTCGGGGTGCACGGGCTCGATCGATCGTCCGGCCGGATTCGAGCCCGACACGCCGCTCGGCCTCACCTGGAGCGGCCAGCGCAATTGCCGGATCCTGTGGCGCGGCGAGCGCTGATCGTCCGACGACTTCAGCCGCGCACGCCGAGTTCGGCCAGCAGCGCAGCGCTCGGGAACACCGACTCGACGACCCACAGCACGTAGCGGACGTCGCACACGACGTTGCGCGAGCGGTCCTTGTTCCAGCCGAAGTCGCCGGCGACGTTCTCGAACACGCGGTCGAAGTTGAGCCCGATCAGCTCGCCCTTGCCGTTCACGACGGGGCTGCCGGAGTTGCCGCCGGTGGTGTCGCCGTTGGTCAGGAAGCAGACCGGCACGTCGCCGAGGCGCGCGTCGAACCAGCGCGACGCCTGGCGCGTCTTGGCCGCCTCGAGCAGGGCCTTCGGGTTGGCGAACGGTTCGCGGCCGGTCTCCTTGGCGACGAGGCCACCGACGGTGGTCTGCGGCGCGTAGGTCACCGCTTCGCGCGGCACGTAACCGCCGACTTCGGCGATCGACACGCGCAGGGTGCTGTTGGCGTCCGGATAGAACGACTGGCCGCGGAAGGCCTCCTGTGCCGCGATCCAGCGGCGCCCGACGTCGAGCATCTTGCCGGCGCGTTGGCGCTGCCGTTGGGTGACCGCGAGCCGCTCGGCCGCCAGCGCGCGCGCCAGCACGACCAGCGGATCCTCGCTCTGTTTGGCCTGGCCCTTGCCGAACAGCTCGGTGCGCGCCTTGGCGTCGAGCATCGCCGAGCCGAACACGCGTTCGGCCGCGGCCGGGTCGAGGGCGCCGTCGCCGAGGAACTCGGTGCCGGCGATGCGCTGCGCCTTGCCGACCGCGGCGAACTCCGCGAGCAGGATGCGCAGCAGCGGCCGCTCGATGGTGTCCCAGTGCGCGGTGAGTTCCTTGTCGGCCAACGCACGCATCAGACGGGCGGGGATCTTGCCGTCCGGGTTCGCGGCGACCGCACTGCAGCCGTCGGCCAGCGTCATCAGCAGCGGCATGCCATCGGCGAGCATGCCCAGCAACGACACCAGCGTGTCGCGTTCGATCGTGGTCGCTTCGACCTCGTCGATCGCCAGCATCTCGGCCAGCACGTTCTTCCAGCCCTCGTCGCGCGGGGCGGCGGCCAGCCACGCCGTGAACTGCTCTTCCTCGAGCTGCTTCTTCGCCGCGGTGGCGTTGCGCTGCAGGCCGAACATCATCCCGGCCGCGTTCTTCTGCACGTTCGCCAGCGACTTGATGTTGTCGGCGACCGCGAGCCCGAGCCGCGGGTCGGTCTTGCCGGCGGCCTCGAGCACCGCGATCGCGGCGGTCAGCACTTCGTGGCGCTTGGGGTAGACGAAGCCCTGCTGCAGGGCCACGCCGCGGCTCGTCTTGTAGCGCTGCGTGCGGCCCGGGTAGCCCATGATGATCGCCAGGTCGCCGGGCTGAACGCCGGCGGTCGCGACCTTCAGGAAGTGCTTGGGCTGGAACGGCACGTTGTCGGGCGCGTGGTCGCGCACCGCGCCGTCCTTGCCGACGTAGGCGCGGAAGAAGCAGAAGTCGCCGGTGTGGCGCGGCCACTCCCAGTTGTCGACTTCGCCGCCGAACTCGCCGATCGCGCGCGGCGGCGCGTAGACCAGCCGCACGTCGCGGATCTGCGTGCGGTAGTAGAGGTGGTACTCCTTGCCTTCGAGGAACGACGCCACCGAGCACTTGGTGTTCGCCTCCTTCTGTTCGCCCTCGGCGCACAGCCGGTTGATCGTGCTCTGCGTCAGGCTCCAGCGTTCGAGGTCGTCCTTGGCCTTCGCCTGCGCCTCGTGCACGACTGCGGTCACGTCTTCGATGCGCTTCAGCACCGAAGCCACCATGCCCGGCGCCGGCAGTTCGGCCGCGCGGTCGGCGGCGGCGAAGCCGTCCTGCAGCAGGTTCTTCTCCGGCGTGCTCAGTTCGCTGACGGCGCCGAAGCCGCAGTGGTGGTTGGTCACCAGCAGTCCGTCCTGGCTGACGAACGACGCAGTGCAGCCGTTGATCTGCACCGTCGCCGACAACACGCCCCCGTTGTCCGGATGCCAGAACTCGTCCTTGGTGAGCGCCATGCCGCGCTTCTTCAGGGCTTCCCAGTCCATCGAACGAACCTGGGTCGGCAGCCATTGCCCCTCGTCGGGCAATGCGGTCACGGCGGCGAGGAACAGGACCAGCGGGCGCAGCAGCATGCGGAACGTATACGGCCCGCCCCGGCGTCAGGCGAGTCGTTGCATGCGTTCGGCCAGCTCGCGCAGCAGCCCGGCCAGTTCCTGCGGGCCGCGGTCGGTGAAGATGCGGGCCAGTTCGCGGTAGTACCACAGCGTGCCGTCGCGGCCGCCCGAGAACCGCTGCCACAGGGCGGCGCCGCAGCGCGCATGGTCGGCGACGATGCAGCGCGCGTTGTGCACCTTGTCGCACGCCGACACCAGCCGAACCTCGGCGGGGGCGTCGGCCAGGTGCGCGAGGTAGGCCTCCTTGCGCGCCCGCCACGGCGGCTTCGGGGTCACCACCGCGTCGGTGAGTCCGAGCACGAGGTCGTGGACGCGGGGGCCGAAGGCGGCCCGGATGCGTTCGGCGGTCGGCATTCCGCCCTGGTCTTCGACCGCGTCGTGCAGCAGCGCCGCGATCGCCTGGTCTTCGTCGGCGCCGTGTTCGAGTGCCAGCGACGCGACCGCGAGCAGGTGCGACACGTAGGGCACACCCGACTCCTTGCGCACGTGCTGGCGGTGCAGTTCCGATGCGAGCAGGAAGGCGCGATCGAAGCGTTCGCCGAGCATGCGGCCAGTGTGGCCCGGCCGTCGGCGACTGCAAGCTCGCCATTGTCGCGCCGGGTGGGCCGGGGCACGCTTGCCCACCATGCTGCGCGCCCTCGTCTTCGCGTTCGTCCCGTCGGTCGTGCTCGCCGTGCTGCCGGCCCAGAACTCGACCCGGAAGATCCGGCCGGCGCCGGGCGAACTCGCGGCCAAGGTCGGCAACGCCGTGCCGTGGCGGGCCGACGTGGCGACGGCGCTGCGCGAGGCGAAGGAGCAGAAGAAGCCGGTGTTCTGGTACGTGCCGGCGGTGGCGCGTTCGCCGATGGACCGCAAGCCGGAGATCGACCGCTACCTGCGCGGCGGGCCGTTCAGCTGGCCGAGCACGATCGATCTGCTGCGCGCGCAGTTCGTGCCGGTGGCGGAGATCGCCAAGGGCGACCTGGCGAAGCAGCTCGGCCTCGTGCGCAACCAGTTCCTCGAGCCGGGCTACGTCGTGCTCGACGGCGACGGCAAGGTGCTGGCCAAGGTCGACCAGATCACGACGCTGCATCCGGAGTGGTTCGAGGCGCCGCTGCGCACGCTGGTCGGCGCCAAGGCGGACGGGTTCCCGTGTGCGCCGGCGTTGCGCGAAGCGTGGCAGGCCTACCGTGCCGGGGACCGTGCCCGCGCCGCAGCGCTCGCCGACGCGGTGTTGGCGCAGCAGCCCGCGGCCGCGGTCGCCGCCGAGGCGCACTGGCTCTGCGGCGCCGCGCTATGTCGCGATGGCCGCCGCAGCGAAGCGGTCGCCCGTTGGCAGCGGCTGGCGCAGGAACTGCCCGACGAGCCGCTGGCGTGGAAGGCGGCGCTCGAGGCCGAAGGGCACGGGCCGTTCGGCCACGGCTTCGAGGACTACCTGCCCTTGCCGGCGCAGGCATTGGCGGCGCCGCCGGTCGACGGCTCGCGCCTGCCGGGCGTGTACTCCGAGGCCGAGCTGTGGCACCGCAGCGTCGCGTTCCTGTGCTCGCTGGACGACGGCGACGGGGTCGTGCGCGACAGCATCTACGACTTCGGCGGCACCGACAGCCTGCCGAACGTGCACGCGGCGGTGACCTGCCTCGTCGGCGAGGCGCTGCTCGCCGCCGCGGCGGCACACGACGGCAAGCAGCGCGAACTGCCGGCGGCGCTGCGCACCCGCGTCGAAGCGTTCCTCGCGCGCATCCGCGCCAACCTGCAGGCCGATGCGTGGGTCGCGCTGTCGGACAAGGACGAGATCGTGTGGGCGCGGGCCTACGCGCTGCGCTTCCTCGCGGCCTGGCAACGGCACCGCGGTGGCGCCGACGAACTGCGCCCCTTGTGGCGCAGTGGCGTCGGGGCGTTGGTGGCGCTGCAGCCGGAGACCGGTGTGTGGTTCCTCGAGTACGGCAATCCGTTCGCGATCGCGACGGCGCTGCAGGCGCTGCACGGCGCGCGCCAGGCCGGCGTCGACGTGCCGCAGGAGAACGTCGACCGCGGCCTGCGCGCACTGGCGATGAACCGCACCGCGGCCGGGGCGTTCACCTACGGCCACACCCCGAACGGCAAGCCGCGCGCCACCGTCGAAGCTGCCGCCGGGCGCATGCCGTTGTGCGAGCTCGGCCTGTTCCTGTTCGGTGGTTCCGACGCCGCGAAGCTGCTCGCGGCGGTCGAGGCGGGCCATCGCCACCACGGTCTGCTGGCCGCGGTGCGCAAGTACGACGACCACGCCGACGAGCACGGCTACGGCGGCTTCTTCTTCTGGTTCGACATGCTGGCCCGCACCGAAGCGGCCCGGCACCTCGCCGATGCGAAGGACCGCGCCCGGCTGCTGCAGATGCAGCGCGAACTAGTGCTGGCGCTGCCGGAGTTCGACGGCTGCTTCGTCGACAGCCACGAACTGGGGCGCGCGTACGGCACCGCGATGGCGCTGCTCTGTCTCGACGCTTGCCGCTGAACGGCCGGCGGCCGGTCAGCGCGTCGGCAGCAGCGGCAGCAGCATCGGCGCCAGGGCATGGCCGCTGTGCTGCACCAGCCGCGCGAAGCGGGCCGTCGCGTCGGCGCCGAGCTGGAGTGCGAGGCTGCACGCGGCGAAGACTTCGTCGCGGCTGCCCAGGTCCAACCGGTCCGTGAACCACGCGTCGTCGCAGGCCGCCTCGGCGCACCGCTGCAGTCCCTGGCGGTCGGCTTCGGTGAGGTCGAGGCGCGAGGTTTCCTCGAGCAACCACGCAGCGGAGGCCGTGTCGCCGCGCGCCAACATCTCGGCGAGCAGCGAGCCGAGCGCCCGCACGGTGGCGGCCGCGTCCTGGCCGAGGTCGGCGAGCACCACCTGCGTCGCCGCGGCCGGCAGGTTCGTGGCGAGGTCGCGCGCCACCAGCGCCTGCACGTGCAACGGCGGGGTCGCCACGGCGGGCAACATGACCCAGTCGTCGTGGCGCGCCGTGGTCGCCGCCGAAGGCGACGCCGCGGCCCGGAACTGCACGCCGGGGATCGGGCTCCGGCGCAGCGCCGCGGTGCCCTGTTCCGGATCGGAACAATCGTCGACGGCCCCGAGCCGGGCCAGCAGGGTGTCGAGCCCCGAGGCGTCGAGGCCGGGCCCCAGCACCAGGGCTCCGATGCCGGAACTGCGCAGCGCCGCGAACGGCATCTCCGCCGGGGACCAGCCGACCACCATGGCACCGTCCGCCGTCAGTTCGCCGTCGCCGATGCCCAGCACCAGTGGACGGCTGCGGGCCACGGCCAGCACGGACTCGCGCGCCCG
>JAEUHV010000427.1 GCA_016794485.1 Planctomycetota bacterium | reverse complement strand
ACGCCGACGAGTACCGTGCCGCGCTGCAGCGCGCCGTCGCCGACGTGCAGACCGCCACCGCCGGCATCGCGCGCGCCGAAGCCGCCGCCCGTTCCGCCACCGCCGACGCTGCCCAGGCCGAATCCGCCGCCATCACCGCGCAGGCCCAGCAGGACGAGGCCGAGGCGATGCTGCGCTGGGCCGACGCCGAACTGGCGCGCACCCGCGACCTTCTGCAGTCCGGCTCGGCGAACGGCCGCGACGTCGAACGCGCCGCCAGCGAACGCGACGCGCAGGCGGCCCGCGTCCGCGCCTCCACCGCCGCCACCACCACGGCCAAGGCCGGCCGCGACGCCGCCAAGGCCCGCATCGGCACCGCCGAGAGCGAGGTCGCCGTGGCGCGCGCGCAGCACGCCGCCGCCACTGCCGCGCGCGACCTGGCCCAGGCGACGCTCGACAAGACCGACGTGCGCGCGCCGTTCGCCGGCATCGTCGTGCTGAAGGACGCCGAGGTCGGCGAAGTCGTGTCGCCGAACGTCGTCGGCGGCGGCAACGCACGCGGGGCCGTGTGCACGATGGTCGACTTCGACTCGCTCGAAGTACAAGCCAACGTGCCGGAGACGACGCTGGCGTCGGTGCGCGTGGGCGCTGCGGCCGACGTGTTCCTCGACGCGTTCCCCGACGAACGGTATCCCGGCGTCGTCGACCGCATCTGGCCGACCGCCGACCGCCAGAAGGCGACGGTCGAAGTGCGCGTCAAGCTCGGCCGGACCGACGCACGCCTACGGCCCGAGATGGGCGCACGCATCGTGTTCCGCTCCGAGCCCGAACCAGCCGCATCCACCCCGAACGCCGCGGCGAAGCAGACCATCGTCGTTCCCGAGGACGCGATCGTGCGCATCGACGGCAAGGCCGGTGCGTTCGTGCTCGAGCGCGACACCGTGCGCTTCACCGAGCTGGTGCTGGGCGAACGCAAGAACGGCCGCGTCGTCGTCGACGCGGGACTCGTGGCCGAGCAGACCATCGTGCTCGCGCCGCCCACGACCCTGCAGTCCGGCGACCGCGTCCGTCGGCAGCAAGACTGAAGTTCGGCCGCCCTTCCGCCCAAGCCCACCCACCATGGCCAGCGCCATCACGATCCAATCCGTCACCAAGACCTACACGCGCGGCGGCGAGTCGCTGCGCGTACTCGACGAGCTCGACCTGACCATGGACGGCGGCACGTTCTACGCGCTCATGGGCCCGTCGGGCTCGGGCAAGACGACGCTGCTCAACCTGGTCGGCGGACTCGACCAGGCCGACAGCGGCAGCGTGCGCATCGGCGACGTCGACCTCGGCGAGCTGTCGAGCAGCGAGTTGGCCGGCTGGCGCGCCGCCAACGTCGGCTTCGTGTTCCAGGGCTTCAACCTGCTGCCGGTGCTGACCGCGCGCGAGAACGTCGAACTGCCGCTGCTGCTGGCGCCGCTGTCGCGGGCGCAGCGTCGAGCGCAGGCGGAGCGGGTCCTCGAACTGGTCGGCCTGAAGGACCGCATGGACCACAAGCCACGCGAGTTGTCGGGCGGCCAGGAACAGCGCGTCGCCATCGCGCGCGCGATCGCCACCGACCCGCAAGTGTTGCTGGCCGACGAACCGACCGGCGACCTCGACCGCACCACCGCCGATTCGGTGCTCGACCTGCTGCAGCGGCTCAACCGCGAACTGCAGAAGACGATCCTGATGGTCACGCACGACCCGCAGGCGGCGTCGTACTCCGACAAGGTCATCCACCTCGACAAGGGCAAGCTGGGCCGCATCGACGACAACCGCGCCGCCAGTGGCGGGAGGAAGTGACGTGCCCTGGAAACTCCTCTGGCGCAACGTGCTCGGCCATCCGGTCCGGTCCCTGCTGACGGTCGGTGCGGTCGCCATCGCCGTGTTCCTCGTGTGCGTGCTGCAGGCGGTCACCAGCGGCCTGACCCGGACGCTGAGTTCGGCAGCGGCCAATCGCCTGCTGGTGCAATCCGCGGTCAGCCTGTTCGTCGATCTGCCGCTGAGCTACCAGCAGAAGATCGCGGCCGTGCCGGGCATCGAGGCCATCTGCAAGTGGCAGTGGTTCGGCGGCCGCTACGAACAGGACAAGGGCGGGTTCTTCCCGCAGTTCGGCATCGATCCGGACACTTTCGCCGCAAGCTACCCGGAGATCACGATCGTCGAGGGCAGCTACGCCGACTTCCAACGCGAACGCACGGCGTGCATGGTCGGCATCGATACGGCGACGAAGTACGGCTGGAAGATCGGCCAGACCGTGCCGATCGCCGGCACGATCTTCCAGCGCACCGACGGCAGGCCGTGGGAGTTCACGGTGCGCGCGATCTACACCAGCAACTCGGCCGCGGTCGACAAGATCTCGCTCTACTTCCCGTTCCACTACCTGCAGGAGTCGGTCGAGCAGGGCGGCGCCATCGGCCCCGACGGCGTCGGCGTCTACATGCTCCGGGTGGCCAAGGGCAGCGATCCGCTCGCCGTGCAGCAGGCCGTCGACGGCATGTTCGCTAACGGACCGCAGCGTGTGCAGACGACCACCGAAGCCGAGTTCAATCGCCAGTTCATCTCGATGCTGGGCGACGTACCGACGCTGCTGCAGCTGATCGGCGGCGCGGTGCTGTTCGCGATCTTCTTCGCGGTGCTGAACACGATGCTCATGGCCGGCCGCGAACGGACCCGCGCGATCGGCGTGATGAAGGCCCTGGGCTTCACCGACCACACCACCGGCGCCCTGCTCGTCGCCGAATCGCTGCTGCTGTGCATGCTGGGTGCGGCTCTCGGCATCGGCCTCGGCCTCGCCGCCGAGGCGCCGTTCGCCGCCGCCACGGGCGCGTTCCTGCCCGGCTTCGGCTTCGACGAAGCGACGCTCTGGCTCGGGGCCGGGATCGCGCTCGGTACCGGACTGGTCGCCGGCCTGCTGCCCGGGTGGCGCGCGGCGCGCATGAACACGATCGCCGCACTGCGGGAGGTCGGCTGATGCTCGTTCCACTCCGCTACAACCTGCGCAGCCTGTTCGTGCGCGCTTCGGCGACGCTGCTGACGGTCTGCGCGATCGGCGCCACCGTCGCCGTGCTCGCCGGCATGCTGTCGCTGCAGCAGGGCTTCGCGGTCCTGTTCCAGGAACGCGGCCGCGACGACCTGGCCGTGTTCCTGCGCAAGGGTGCCACTTCGGAAGGCGAGTCCGGCCTGACCCGCGAGCAATGCGAGATCCTCGCCAAGGAAGTCCCCGAGATCGCGCGGACGACCGACGGACAACCCCTGGCGAGCGCCGAGTTGTTCCTGGCGGTCCGGCTGCGGAAGTTCGACGGCGGGGAGACCAACGTCGCCATCCGCGGCGTGCAACCGGCGAGCTTCGCGATCCACGGCGACGACCTGCGGATCGTGGCCGGCGAGAACATCCGCCCCGGCCAGGACGAACTGATCGTCGGACAAGGCCTGCTCGGCCGGATCGCCGACTGCCGGGTCGGCGACACGCTGCGCATCAACACCGTCACGTTCCGGATCGTCGGCACGTTCACCGGCAAGGGCGGCTACCAGAGCGAGATCTGGGGCGACCTCGAGCGGCTCGCCGCGGCCCTGCAGCGGCCGGTGCGCAGCCGGGTGTTGGCGAAGGTGGCCCCGGGCACCGACCTCGCCGCGGTGCAGGAGCGCTACACCGCCGACCTGCGGGTGCAACCGCGGGTCGAATCGGAACGCGAGTACCTCGCCAGCCAGACCGGCGATCTCTCCCAGCGCTTCACCCTGCTGGGCGGCTTCCTGGCCCTCATCATGGGCATCGGCGCCGTGTTCACCGGCACCAACTCGATGCTGGGAACGATCGGGGCGCGCACCCACGAGATCGGCATCCTCAAGGCGATCGGCTACCGCCCCTTCGCGATCTTCGCCGCCTTCCTGCTCGAAGCCGTGTTGCTGGGGTTGCTGGGCGGCGCCGCCGGTTGCCTGCTGGTACTGCCGTTCCAGGGAGCGGAGACCGGCACCATGAACCAGACATTCTCCGAGGTGACGTTCGCGTTCCGGACCACCCTGCCCGTGTTGGTCGAAGCGATCGGCTTCGCGGGGCTGCTGGGACTCGTCGGGGGCCTGCTCCCGGCTTGGCGCGCCGCGCGGATGACCCCGACGCAGGCGCTGCGGCGCGGCTGAGCGCCTCCACCACGTGCGAGCCCTCGTAGCCCTGTACCGCGACGCGTTCGGTGGCCTGCCGGCGGTGACGTGGCTCCTGTGCACGGCCGCGTTCCTGAACCGCATGGGTTCGATGGTCGTGCCGTTGCTGGGCCCGTTCCTGGCGGCGACCTTCGCGTTCACGCCGGAGGAATCGGGCTGGGTCATCGCGCTGTACGGCATGGGTGCCTTCGTCGGCAGCTGGCTCGGCGGCGTGCTGACCGACCGCTGGGGCCCCGTGCGCCTGCAGGTCGTGGCGCTGGGCAGTTCGGCGGCCTGGATGCTGACGATGACGCAGCTGCGCACCCCGGAACTGTTCGTGCCCGGCGTGTTCGTGCTCGGCGTGCTGAACGACTCGTTCCGGCCCGGCAGCAACACCGCGGCGGCGGTCAGCGTGCCGCCGCAGCTGCGGCGCAAGGCGCTCTCGCTGAACCGGTTCGCACTCAACCTCGGCTGGGCGTTCGGGCCGACCATCGGCGGCTACCTGGTCGCGATCGACTTCCGCTGGATGTTCGTCGCCGACGGCGCCACGTGTGCGCTGGCGGCAATGTGGCTCGCGTTCGGCCTGCGCGGCTTCAACCCGCCGCCGCCGCCGAAACCCGCCGCGGTGGCGACACCGCACGACGGCGCGCGCGCACGACGCCCCGAGCACCCGCTGCGCGATCCGCACTTCCTGTGGCTGATGGCCGCCAACGTGCTCGTGCTGCTCGCGTTCATGCAGTACTTCACGACCGGGCCGCGGGTGTTCCAGGACCAGGGCTTCGACACGATCGCGATCGGCTGGCTGCTGGCGATCAACCCGATCCTGATCACCGCGTTCGAGATGCCGGTCGTGCACGTGCT
>JAEUHV010000140.1 GCA_016794485.1 Planctomycetota bacterium | reverse complement strand
ACGAAGAGGTCGGCGCCGTGCGCATGCTGCAGCGGCTGTGGCCGACCCTCGGCGTCGTCGTGGTCACCTCCCCGGCCCTCGAAGTCCGCACCGCGCCGATCGCACTGCGCCTGCAGGCGCGCCTGTTGGCGTGGCCGGACGCTCCAGGCCAGCTCGCCGCCGCGATCGAACAGGCCCTGCTGCTGAGCGACCGGCCGCGGGCCGACGCGTTCGTCGATCTAGCCCGCGGCGTCGCCGACGAGATCAACAACCCGCTGCAGTTCGTGTCCGGCCACCTGCAGTTGCTGCGCGCGAGCCTCGACGCGGCCGCCGAGAAGAACCGTCGCGACCAGATCGGCGCCGCCCTCGCCGGCCTCGACAAGGTCCAGGCGAGCCTGGACCGGTTGCGGTTGTGCGCCACCGCCGCAGCTGGCCCGCAGCGACGCGAACTGGTCGACCTGCGCACACTGCTGGCCGCCGCACTTGCGACCCTGCCCGCAGGCGTCGACCTCCCGTGTCCGGTCGACGACGGCGAACACGTCGTGCTCGGCCACAAGGACCAGCTCGGCCAGGCATTCGCCGCGGTCGTGCGGCTCGCGCACGACCTGCACGCAGCCGGCGCGGCGGTGTCGATGCACCTCGTGGCGGCGGCCGGCGGCCGCACGTTGCGCGTCGTCGCGCGCGGCGCGCAACTGACGCACTGGGCTCTGCCCCAGTCGTTCGAGCCGTTCTACCCGAACCGCGCGCTGCGTGGGCAGAGCTCGGGCCTCGGATTGTTCCTGGCGCAGACGATCGTGCTCGGCCACCGCGGCCAGGCGACCGTGCGGCGGCTGCCCGATGCCGCGCTGCAGTTCGACTTCACGCTGCCGGCGTGAACCGGCAGCGCTCGTTCACATCGTCTGCGGCGCGTAGACCGCGGCATCGCCGTCGATCGGGCCGAGGATGCGACGGGTGATCGTCATCTCGACCAGCGACCACAGCATCGACGTCACCATGTAGACCAGCAGTGCGGCGGCGTAGTGGTAGAGCATCACGCCGAAGATCAGCGGCATGTAGCGCATGATCTGCATCGTCTGGCGCTGCTGCGGGTCGTTCGGCAGCGGCGTGCGCAGCGTCTGGAACACCATCATCACGATCCAGAGCACCGGCAGCAGGTTGACCGAGCCGGGCCAGAACGGCAGCGTGAACAAGTGGTCCGGCACGCTGAGGTCGTGCATCCAGCCGAAGAACGGCTGCTGGCGCACGTCGTAGGCGACGCGCAGCGCGGTGAACAGGCCGATGTAGATCGGCATGGTCAGGAAGATCGGCAGGCAGCCGCCGAGCGGCGGCATCAGCTTGTGCTCGCGCTGGAACGCGATCATCGCCTGCTGGTAGCCGCGCTGGTCGTCCCCGAACTGCTGCTTCAGCGCGTCCAGCTTCGGCTTCAGCACGGCCATCTTCTTGCCGTAGGCGCGCATCGACTTCTGCATCCGGAAGTTCAGCGGCGCCAGCAGGCCGCGCACCAGGATCGTCAGCATCATGATCGCGACGCCCCAGTTGCCGACCACGTCGTGGAAGATGCCGAGCAGCCACAGCAGCAACTTCGCCATCGGCCGGCCACCCGGCATCTCGATGACGCAACACGGCGCGTTGAGGTCGTGGTCGAGGATCGCGGCGAAGCGCGTGCGTTCCGCCTCCGGCAAGGTCGCGAACACGCGGTTCGACTTCGGCCCGCAGTAGAAGCCGTAGGCGACACGGGTCTCGCTGCCGGCCGCCGGCACCGCGAGGCGCAGGCCCGCGCGCAGGCGCGTCGACGACGCCGCCGCGACGTTCAGGCTCGGTTCGGCGACGGCCGGCACGGTGTCCACCGTCAGGCTGCCGAGGGCGGTGCGCGCCGCGTCGTCGCGCGGGACCAGGAACATGCCGAAGAAGCGGTTGCTCGAACCGGCGAACGACAACGGCTTGCCCTCGAGCACGAGTTCGCCGGACTCGGTCGGCTTCTTGAACACGGCCGTGCCGTCCGTGGCGGCCGCGATCGAACCGGACAGCGTGCCGAACAGGCCGGCCTCGGTGGGGCAGACGGGTGCTGGACCGAGCCAGACGAAGTCGAGGCTGCCGGTCGCGGTCGACGACACGTTGCGCAGCGCGAATTCCAGCTGGAAGCCGCGCAGCTGCGGGTCGTGGCGCACGACCTTCACGAGTTCGAGGCCGTTGGCCGCGAGCGTGAACGTCACCACGCCGGGCTGCGCGTCGACGGTCCACGGTGCGGTGCTGGGATCGACCGGGAACGCCGCCGTCGGCTGGGCCAGTTGCAGACGCAGGGCATGGTCGCTGCCGTTCCAAGCGAGCAGCAGCCAGTCGCCGGGCTCGTGTTTGTCCTTCTGGCCCACCGCGTACGACGTGTAGTGGTCGGTGGCCCACAGCGACACGAGGCCGCCGCCGGGCTTGGCGAAACGGGCGCGGAACGAACCCTGGACGCCAGGCTCGCCGAACAGGTGGTCGAACGCCGCTGCGTCGCCACCCTGGGCGACGAGGGCCCCGGCGACCAG
>JAEUHV010000390.1 GCA_016794485.1 Planctomycetota bacterium | reverse complement strand
GACGATGCCGATGCCGGCATCCGGGCGACGCCGGCGACCGGGTCGGCGACCACGTGGCCCGGTGCGACCGTGCGCCCCGAGTACGATTCGTTCGCGCAGACGCTCGACGTGCGCGGCCATGACGTGGTGCGGCAGCAGGCGTACGCGATGAAGAACCTCGGGCCCGAGAAGCCGGGCGTCGGCGTCCAGGTGACCCAGCGCGCGCGTGGCCACGGCCCGCTGTCGTTTCCGTTCGCCAACCAGGACAGCTACGCCGAACGGTTCTATGTGAACTTCTGGGCCGAGCCGCAGTCGCTCGCCAACTGCGTGTTGTTCGACCATTCCGACGGCGACGACAACCGCAACCGCATCTCGCTGCAGGCGCGCGACGGCAACCTCGTGCTCGAGGTGCTCGACGAAGCGGGCCTCGATCCCAACCCGGGTGCGTCGAAGGCCGGGGTGCCGCGCACCGCCAGCGAATGGTCGCTGCCGCTCGCCGAGCTGGGGCTGCCGGCGAACACGCCGGTGCACGTGTCGGCCTCGGCGTACTCGAGCCGCCCCGCCGACCTCGCGTTCGCGGTCGATGGCATGACACGCGGCAAGCCGAAGTTCGTCACCTACCTGACGGCGCCGCTGAAGGTGTTCGACCCGAGCCTGGCCAACAACCAGACGCTGCCGGGCCAGGGCAATGGCAACGAACGCTACGTCGACCTGCAGGTCGAGAGCACCGAAGGTTTCCCGCCGGTAGGCGTGCTGCGCGTGGGACTCGAGCTGTTCGAGTACTCGTCGATCAACGGCAGTTCGTTCCGCTGCCAGTGGAAGGACTCGCTCGGTGGGCGGGCTGCGCGGCAGAACGGCCGCGAGCATCGTCCGTCGATCCCGGTGGACGCCAACGGCGAGCCGACCGTCGACATCGACGACCCGCAGTTCCAGGGCGTGAACCTGGACGTGTTCCCCGAGCACAAGGCCGGCGACATGGTGGAGCTGTACGGCTACTCGGCGCTGCTCAGCGACGACTCGCCGATGATGCTCGGCAGCACCAAGCTGACCGCGGCGATCGGGGCGTTCGCGGTCGCGCGGGGCTTCATCGACAACCCGCGGCCGATCGTCGTGTCGCCGCCGCAGGGCACGCCGTTCCCGGTCGGCACCGGACTCGACGAGAATTGGACCGGCGAGCTGCGGCTCGCGGATCCGGTCTCGGACACGTCGCCGAGTGCGAACTACCCGCCGGCCGATGCCTCGGCGGAGATCGCCAACGCGTTTTCGACCTCGGGCGGCTATGCGCTGCTGATCCAGGCCGGATTCGGGTTCCAGGCCCAACTGCAGCCTGGCCAGCCCACCGGCCTCACGGTGCCGGTCGGCGGGGTCGAGGTGATCAAGTACGGCAGTCGCGATGGCACCAAGCTGACCGGCGTGCTGCGCGCGCAGAAGGTTCCCGGCAACGACAGCCAGATCGACAAGGA
>JAEUHV010000360.1 GCA_016794485.1 Planctomycetota bacterium | reverse complement strand
GTGCTGTTGTGGCTGTGCGCGGTGGCGTGTTCGACCGGCAGTGCGCCGCCGCCCGAGTCGCCGACGACCGGGGTGTTCCGCGAAGCCCTCGCGAACGAACCGCAGGTGCGTTGGGCGGCGGTGCCGACCGAACCGCTGCAGTTCGCGTGGCCGCAGCAGGGCGGCGTCCTGGTCGTCGACGCGCAGTGGCGCCTGCCGGACGGCCCTTGGCCCGAACCCGTGCGGCAGCAGCTGCTCGCGTTCCTGCAGCAGGGCGGCCGCGCGGTGTTGTTCGGCCACGCCGCCGGGCTGGCCGCAGACCTCGGCATCGAGCCACAGGCGCCGCAGCGGCGCGAGTTCCGCTGGGGCTACGACGCGCGTGCCGTGCAGGGTTCGGCCCTGGTCGGCCTGCACGTGGTCAGCGGCCAGTTGCCCGAACTCGTCGACGGCCTGCCGCCGAACTCCGGCAGCGAAGACGTGTGGTTCCTCGCCGGCGATGCGCCGTGCACCGCGCCGCTGTGCACGTGGTCGGTCGCCGTCCCCGAACGCGGCGTCGTGCTGGCTCGCCTCGCGTCGCGGCGCGATGGCGCCGACGACGCCGCGGGGGCGCCGGTGCTCGTGCACTGGCCGGTCGGCAAGGGGGCGCTGCTCGCCTGTGGGCTCGTGCCGCGTCTCGACCATCCCGATGCCGCCGTGGCGGGGGCGGCGAAAGCGTTCGTGCAACGTTGCGCGAAGTGGGCGGGCAACGGCCAGGGCCTCACGGTGCTGGTCGAAGGCGATCGCGCGCCGGCCCCGGCCGAGGTCGTGTTGCCGCGCATGGCGCCACTGGTGCCGCACTGGGGCTGGCGCACCGGCTGGCAGGCCGACGGCGAAGACCGGATCGTCGCCGATCTCGTGCGCGAGTCGCTCGAACCGGGCTGGCTCGCCGGGGCCGACCTGTGCGAGCTCGACCTCGCCGGCGCCGACGGTTCGGTACCGCTCGCGTGGCGCCCCGAAGACCCGCTGAAGCCTGCGCCGTCGTTCGAGAGCCGGCCAGACGGGCGCCACTTCGACGGCGCCGCGTTCCGCGAGGTGTGTGCCGAGGCGCACCTCCGTTCGATGCTCGCGTTCGCGTCGCTGGATCCGCTGCCGGTCGGCGAACGCGCGGCGGAACGGCTGGCGACGCTGCGCTTCCTCGCGCGGGAACTCGCGTGCGTGCGGCGGTTCGGCGCCGGCGCGTTCGACGGGTTCGGCGTGCGCCGCTGGCTGGCCGATCGCGACGGCCTGTCGCTGGCGATGCTCGGCGACTTCGCGCCGGCGGCGGTGTTCTACCGCACCGGCGAGCTCGGCGGTGACGTGGCCGGGGCGTTGCGCGCGGTCGATGCGCAGGACGGCGCGTTGCCCGGGCTGCCGTACTGCGGTCTGTCGGCAACGTGGCGCGCGGGCTTCGCTCCGGACCGGTTCCCGCTCGGCGTGCTCGACGCGCGCAGCCGCATCGCCGGCGACGGCGAACTCGGTGCGTGCAGCAGCGGCGACTGGATCGTGCAACAGGCGAACGACTTCGTGCGTGCGCGCGTGGGCCAGGGGGCGGCGATGTGGTGGCGGCGGCACGCCGAAGCCACGCTGGATCGCGACACCGAGGCCTACGTGCACGGCGTGTCGCTCGAACCGCTGCGCGCGGCGGTCGCGACCGGCCTCGCGGCCACCGGCCAGAACGGCCTGCGCGCGGCGGCGGCGGCGCTGGTTCCGGACGCGCCGGCGGCGTTCGCGGCGACGATCGACGCGCCGGCGGCGGTGCACGTGCTGCAGAACAACTGGTTCCGTCTGCTCGGCAGCGGCGGTGCCTTCGAGTTCGATCCGCGCGGCCGCGCCGAGTTCGGTGCGGCGGCGCAACGGCTCGCGACCGGGTTCGTGCGCACCCGCCTGTTCGGCGGCCGGCCGGACGGCAACGCGCTGCGCAGCGACTACACCGACCTGCTGGCGGCGGGAACGCGCGGCGAGGGTGGCTACGGCCGCACCGCGCGCGTCGGCGGCTCGGCCGGCGCCGAGGCGTCGTCGCCGGCGATGCTGGCCTTCGCGCAGGCGCCGACGTGGCCGGCGGCGGTGGCATACGAATGGGCCGCGCCGGTCGGTTGCCACGAACTCGAACTGCAGCTGCGGCCGGTGCGCGGCCAGGGCGTGCTGCAGGTGACGCTGGACGGTGTCGTGCTGGCGGCGGCGCCGTTCGCCGAGGGTGTGCGGCCCGAGCCGCTGCGCGTGCCGGTGCACGTGGCCCGCGGCGGCTTGCGCCTGCTCGGCCTGTCGCTGGTGCACGGTGGCAGCGTGGCGCTCGACCGCGCGACGCTGCGGCGCGTCGGCGACGTCGGGGTCGAAGCGACCGCCGAGGTTCCGGCCGGCAACCGGGCGGTGCTGGTCGAGTCGTCGCAGTCGAGCTACCACCACGAGACGGTGCGGTTCACCACGGTGGCCGACTTCCCCGGCTTCGTGCTGGCGACGCGTTGTGAACGCGCGGTGCGCAACCTGCAGGTCGAGCGTTCGCTGGTGTTGCCGGCCTACGGCGAACTGGCGGCGATCACTTCGGGCGACGACCGGAAGGCGCTGCGCCAGCCGTTCGTGCTGCGTGCGGCCGATCCGAGCCTGCCCGACCTGGTGGTGGCGCCGCTGCAGTTGATGCGCCACGAATCGTTCGTGGTGCAGAACGGGGCGGTGGTGTGGAAGGGACCGGCCGAAACCGGGGCGCAGAGCCGCGTCGGCGTGTTGCTGTGTGCGCACGGCCAAGGTGCGCGCTGGCTCGCCGATGCCGCCGCCGTACTGGAAGCGGTGAGCCTG
>JAEUHV010000256.1 GCA_016794485.1 Planctomycetota bacterium | reverse complement strand
GTCGTGCTGGCGCGGTTGAAGCAGAACGAGAAGCAGCTGGTTCGGCTCGGCCGTCACCTGGCGTTGAGCGAGAAGCTCGCATCGGTCGGCACGCTGGCCGCCGGCGTCAGCCACGAGATCAACAACCCGATCGGGGTGATCACCAACAAGGTCCAGATCCTGCGCTACCGGCTTCAGGACGGCGATGCCGCCGACAAGTTGCTCGCCGAGCTGGACGTGATCGAGAAGCACGCGCGCCGCATCAGCCAGATCACTGCGGGCCTG
This sequence comes from Planctomycetota bacterium, assembly GCA_016794485.1. Classification (GTDB taxonomy): domain Bacteria; phylum Planctomycetota; class UBA1135; order UBA1135; family UBA2386; genus UBA2386. The sequence goes on along the minus strand of JAEUHV010000256.1, from coordinate 12,838 downwards.
CTGCAGTTCTCGCGCGAAGCCCCGTTCCAGCTGTCTCCCGTCGACGTGCCAGCGCTGCTGGCGGAAGCCGCGGACCTGGTGCGCGTGCCGTTTCGCGCCGCCGAGGTCGAATTGGTCTGCCATGGCCGTGCTCTGCCGCCGGGAACGGCGTTGCTGGGGTCGCAGAACCACCTGCTGCAGGTGCTGATCAACATCCTGCTGAATGCGAAGGACGCATCGCCGCGCGGGGGCGTGGTGGAACTCGACGACGAAGTCGTGGGGGACGAAGTGTGGCTGCGCATCCGGGACCACGGCACCGGGATCGCACCGGACCACTTGCCGCGATTGTTCGACCCATTCTTCACTACGAAGGACGTCGACAAGGGCACTGGACTTGGGCTTGCGATCAGCCACGGGTTCGTCGAGCGGCATCGCGGCCGCATCGAGGTCGAAAGCGAAGTCGGTCGCGGCACCTTGTTCCGGGTGGTGCTGCCGATCCAGTCGTCGACTTCGTGACCCCACGACGGATCGTTGGGGGATGCGAAGTCGGCATCGACCCATGGTGGTCGTCGTCAAAAAGTCCTTGGCATCGGACTCGTCGCTGCGTAAGGTCGCCGGCGTGTTGGGCGGTCGCCAAGGGAGGGACCGACGGCACGGCCTGCCCGGCCTAGGCATCCGGGTGGGCCGACTCTGGTCGCCTGGTTGTGGGTGCTCTCGGGCACCCGGCGCGGTTCGATCGGTGAACGACTGTCTGGCTGCTCCTCACCGCGCGAACGGCCAGGTCTAGAGCTTCGTGGTGCCGCTGGTGGCGACACCGGCGGCACTACGTTTTCCTCAGCCGCAGTCGGCGCCACTCCTGGGTGCAGGAGGTCCTGGGAGCAATGTGCCGGGCGGGTGCCAAAGCCCTGTGGCCGATGCGCGGCAGCAGGCTCGACCGGGCGACCATGTGACCCTGCGCGAATCCGCCGCGCTGGGTCGCCAGCTCGAAAGCACCGTCAGCCCAAAAGCGCCGTCAGATCACCGGCGCCACCGGGTCACCGGCGCCAACAGGTCACAAGCGAACGTCGAGGACCTGGTCGACGTTGAAATCGAACGAGAACTCTTCGTCGACGTTGATCAGGCGGCCGGTCCCCTTGAACTCGTTGAAGATGATGGCGCCCGACAAGGAGCGGCCGTCTTCGAGGCTGAGTTCGACCCAGTCGGCCTGACGGGCATTCATCAGCAGGTCGTAGACTTCGTCACGGGTGAGGCGAGTGGAATGGGCGTTGCGGTCGGACATTTGGGATCTCCTGCGCGGCGCAATCCTGGGGGTGCGCTGGCGTAGGTTTGCGTAGGGATGGATGGTTTCCGAGTGGGTGCCGGCGCTGACCTCGCCGAGTCGAGTCACCCGTTCTGGGCGCGTGCCGCGGACGAACTGCAACCGTCGGTGGCACCGACGACTCCAGCCCGGACGAGGATTTGCGACCAGGTTTCGAACTGCGTCGGATTCTGCCACAGGTCGGCGAACTCGACAAGGTGGGTGAACCCACCGTGCATCTTCGAGATTTCACCGATTCGCACGCGTTCGTTCGCCTCCGTGCAGCGCAACGGCAGGTCGACCCGGTAGACCAGGCCCGCGTGCACCCGGCCGACCTCGGTGCTGTCGTCGTTCAGGAGCCCGAGGAACCGAGGTCGCGGCAGGTCGAACTGCCGCAAGTCGAGTTCCTCGTGCAGTTCGCGCGCGAGTGCCTGGGCAAAGAAGGACTCGGCCCCGGCCTGCGCGTCGCCGTCGTCGTCCGGCTCGATGTGGCCGCCGAGGCCAATCGACCAGGCGCCGTGCAACCGGGCCTCACTCTGGCCGCGGGTGCGCCGCACGGTCAGGACGCCTGGCTCGCGCACGGTGCCGCTCGGGCCGGGTTGGCCACAGCACAGCACGCAGTAGGGGATCCACTGCTTCCAAGCCGGGTTTGCTTCGGCAGTCGGCCGGTCCTCGAACCGGCCGTGCGCGTACGCCGCGGCCAGCCATTGCGAGGCCGCAGCACCCGCCATCGGCACGAAACCTTGCGGCCACCCGCCGCCGAAAAAGGCGGCGCGGTCGACGACGTGGATCCGGGTCACGTCGCCGCCGTGTCGCCGTTGCCGCCGTCGCCTTCGGGCCCCTTCGGCGCGGGGTCCTTGTCCTTCTTGCCACCGCCCAGTAGCGCGCGCAGGTTGGCGAGCGACGTGAACTCACCCTTGTGGGTCCTGGTTTCCGAGGCTTCCAGAGCCGGTTCGACGGTGTAGACCCGCTGCTCGCGTGGCCCACCGCGGCCGCGCCGTTCACCGAACCCGCCTTCGTCACGGTCGCGCGGGCCACGGCCCGGGCCGCCGCCAAACCGCGGCCGATCACCGCCATCGCGGCCGGGTTCGCCAGGCGGGCGCCGCTCGCCGACCCGACCGGCGCCGGCGAAGCGGCCGACCGGGCCGCCTTGCGCCTCGCGCGGGCCGCGCGGGCCACCTTCGCGCCGGTCACCGCGGGGGGGGCGATCGCCGTGTTCCGGGCGATCACCACGCTGCCGTCGCTTGCCAGCCTGCTGGTCCATGCGTTCGCCGAGCGTCGGCAGGCGACCTTCCTGCAGGTGCCGCGGCTTGTGCATCGACAGCGCGATCTTGTGGTTCTGCTGGTCGACGTTGAGGACCCAGACCGTGACGACTTCGCCGACGCGCAGCATCTGCTGCTGGTCGCGCAAGCGATGGCCGGGAATCTGCGAGATGTGCACGAGGCCGTCCTGGCCGATGCCGAGGTCGACGAACGCGCCGAACTCCGTCAGGCTGGCGATGCGGCCGCGCAGTTCGCGGTCGGTGTGCAGGTCGGCCAGGGAATTGACGCCGACGTTGCTGGTCGCGACCAGTTCGCCGCGGCCGTCGTCGTTGCCACGGCTGAGCTGCTGCAGCACACCGATCACGCGGTTGCGCGGGCAATCGGCGCTGGCGAACTCGTCGGCCGGCACGTCGCGCAGATTCTGGCCGAGCAGGCCGATGGGCTCGACCCCGCGCTTCTGCGCCACGGCCTTGGCGATGGGGTAGTCGTCCGGGTGGATCGAGGTGGCATCGAGAGGCTCGTCGCCGCCGACGATCCGCAGGAACCCGGCGATGTTGCGCACAGTCGCGGCCGACAGGCCTTCGACCTCGGCCAGTGCGGCGCGGGTCTTGAAGCCGCCGATCTTGCGCCGGTGGTCGAGCACCGCCTTGGCCTTGTCCGCGTCGAGTCCGGGCAGTTGCTCGAGCAGGTCGGCCGTCACCGTGTTGAGGTCGCAGCCGATCTGGGCGAGGCACGACGCGGTCACTGCGCCGAGTTCGCGTTGCAGCATGCCCTGGTGCACGTCGTCGAGCGTCTGGCCGAGGCCCAGCGTGCGCACGTCCATGCGGGCGAGTTCGTGCAGCGGATCCTGCAGCCGGCGGCCGAGCGAGATCGCGGTGCGCACACCGACCTCGACCCCAGGGATCGCCTTCTTGCCGGCCGTGCTGGTGGCGAAGATCGTCGACGCGGCTTCGTCCACCGGCACGACCATCGGCATGGGGTGGTCGCCCAGCGTCTGCCGGAGGTCGGCGACGAGGCGTTCGCTGCCGGCCTGGCGGCGGCCGTGCGGGACCGCGATCGCCGCCGGTTGTTCGGTCTTGATCAACTCTGCCAGCAGGGCCAGCAGGCCCTGCTTCTGCTCTTCGTTCTCGACCGGCAGCGTCTTGTGTTGCGCCACCGAGCCGTCCTCGGCGAGCAGCACCGCCCACACCGCCTTGCTGCTGGTCCGCAGCGCCAGGACCTTCTTGCTGCCCAGCGGCGGCGCCAGCAGCTGCGAACGCAGGTTGCGGGCGTAGGTGCGAACGGCTTCGCGGTCGGCCTTTTCCTTCAGCCGGCGACGTACGTCCTTGCCGCACCACTCCTGCAGCTGCGCCGCGGCGTGGTCGAACACCAGGTCGTAGAACGGCGTCAGCGGCGAATCGGCCGGCAGGTCCTTGCAGTGCAGTTCGCGCAGCAGCTCGCGGTGCCGGCCTTCGGGCAGCGTCAGCTGCAGCGCCAGGATGCCTTCGCGTTCGGCCCGGCGCAGCGCCAGCATGCGGCCGGTCGGGATCCGGTTGATCGGTTCGGCGAAGTCGAACAGGTCCTTGTAGCGCGCCGCCGGGCTCTGCTCCTTGCCGGCGTCGTCGGGGTTCACCGCGCGCGCGCGCAGGATGCCGCTGCGCAACTCGCTGCGGAACCGGGCTCGCGTCGTGGGATCGTTCATGATCCGGTCGGCGAGGATCAGCAGGGCACCCTCGAGCACCTTCTCGGGCGAGTCGAGGCCCTTCTGCGCGTCGACGTAGGTGTTGGCCAGGTCCTGCAACGACTGCTCACCGAGTTGCCGGTGCTGCAGGGCCATCGCCAGCGGCAGCAGCCCCTTCTCCTCCATCTGCATCGCGATGCCGCGGCGGCGCGGTCGCATCGATTGGTACAGGTCGTCGATCAGGTCCTGGTCGACCGAGTTGGCGACGATCGCCTCGAGTTCGGCGGTCTTCTTGCCGCGTTCTTCCGCCTGCTGCAGGATCGACTGCTTGCGCTGCTCGATTTCGTTCAGCGTGTGCAGTCGATCGAAGATCGCGACCAGCCGGTCCTCGTGCAGGTTGCCGACCGCGAAGCGCCGGTAGCGGGCGAGATACTCGGGTGTGGCGAGCTCCTCGAACGCGGCGACGGCGGCGGCGATGTGGTCGGGAGGGCTGTCGAATTCGGCGCAGAGACGATCGAGGGTGGCTTGCGATGCCATGTTGGTGGTGGCGCGAGGGCGCTGGGAAGGGTGCGAGGTGGGGCAAGGACGATAGCACAGGGCCCCGGGCCCGCCAGCATCGGAGCGAACGGGCGTGGGCCCGGTCGCGTCGGCGGCCGCGCCGTGGCGTTGTTTCGCGGCTGCGCTGCGCGGAAGATGCGTCGTCCCACCCGATGCCGCACTCCTTCGATCCAGGCCAGATCCGCCGTGTTTGGGTGCGATGTCCGAACTGGCTCGGCGATTTCGTGATGGCGACGGCGAGCTTCGCGCGGATCCGTGCGGCGTTTCCCAGCGCACACATCACCGCGGGCATGCGCCAGTTCCTGCGGCCACTGGCGAGTGGCGCGAACTGGTTCGACGCGATCGTCGATGCCCCCCGCGCCAAGGGCGTTGCGGACCTGTGGCGGCAGGTGCGCACGATGGCCGCCGGGCGCTACGACCTCGCGATCGTGCTGCCCAATTCGCTGGCGACGGGTCTGGTCCCGTTCCTGGCGCGGGTGCCGCTGCGCCTGGGCTACACGCAGGGGCGTCCCTTCCTGATGAACCTCGGCCTGCGGGCGCAGGTTCGCCGTCGGTTCTGGCAGCGCCGCGACGGCCCACGGCGGTGGCCGTCGCCGATGCCCGAGTACTACCGCGACCTGCTCGACGTGCTCCGCGTGCCGGGCACCGCCCTGCATCCGGAACTCGCGGCCACGGCCGAAGCCGAGGCGTGGGTCGACCAGCACCTGCGGAACCTGGGCATCGCCCCGGGCACACCGCTCCTGCTGCTGGTCGTCGGTGCCAACTTCGGTTCGAGCAAGCTGTGGATGCCGGAACGATTCGCCGCCGTCGCCCGAGACCTGCAGGCCAGGCGCGGCATGCGGGCCCTGGTCCTGGTCGGGCCCGCCGAGGTCGAACTCGGCGAACGCATCGCCGCCGAAGGTGGCGCGATCTGTCTCAGCCAGCCGGTGCTGCCGCTCGACAAGCTCCTGGCGCTGGTCCGGCGCGGCGCGGTCATGGTGACCGGCGACACCGGCCCGCGGCATCTCGCCGTGGCGTTCGACAGGCCCGTGGTCTGCCTGATCGGGCCGAACGATCCGAACTACACCAACTACTGCCTCGAGCACACGGTGCTGGTGCGCAAGGACCTGCCGTGTTCGCCATGCCAACGCAAAGTCTGTCCGCTGGGTCACCATCGCTGCATGCGCGACATCTCCGTGGACGAAGTCACGGCCGCCGTCGAGCGACTGCTCGATCGCGATGGGATCGCCGTGGGGTAGAGTGCGTGGACGGGCGGTGTCCCGGCTGTGGTTACAGCCAGTCCGACCGGGGCTATCCGCAGCACCTCTCCCCATGACCAACGGCCCCTTCCTGCTGGTCGTCAACCGCGACGGCAAAGCCGAGACCCACGCGTTCCACCAGGCGGTCGTCACCGTCGGGCGGTCGCGTGAGTGCGACCTGTTCCTGCCCGATCGCCTGATCTCGCGCATCCATTGCCGCGTGGAACGGCAGGAAGGCCTGTTCGTGCTGGCCGATGCCGGGGCGCAGAATCCGGCCAAGCTGCGCGGCCGCCCGGTGCTGCGCGCCGAACTGAAGGTGGGCGAGACGTTCCAGGTCGGGAACTACGAGATCACGCTCGGCTTGCCGGCGGCCGAGAACGGCTCGGTGGAGGAGACCCGGCCCGGCGACCACCCGCGCGGCAGCCAGGACCTGGTCACGTTCCTGCAGATCGCGCGCGCGTTGAACGAAGAGCTCGACCTGACGCGGCTCTTGACGCAGATCGTCGACGCGGCGATTTCCCTGTGCGGTGCCGAACGCGGCTTCTTGATCCTCGGCCGCACCGGCGACCACTCGGTCGAGGTGGCGCGCAACTTCGCGCAGGAGGAAGTGCTGTCGCCCGAGTTCAAGATCTCGCGCACGATCGCCAACCGGGTCATGTCGACCGGGGTTCCGGAGCTGACCACCAACGCGCAGGAGGACGATCGTTTCCGCGACCTGCAGTCGGTCGCCGACCTGCGGCTGCGGTCCGTGTTGTGCATTCCGATCCGCGTGCAGAACGAGATCGGCGGGGTGCTCTACGTCGACAATCGTCTCCAGCAGCAGGTCTTCCAGGAACGCGAGAAGGCGCTGCTGCTGTCGCTCGCCGACCACGCCGGCACAGCGATCCACACGGCGCGCAACGTCGAGCAGTTGCGCAGCAAGCAGGTCGAGCTGCAGGCCGCGCTCGACCGCGTCGACCAGCTCAACGCCGCACTCAAGGGCCAGCTGCAGGAGAAGACCAGCGAACTGGTGCAGATCCGCGAGGAGATCAGCGCGCAGTCGCTCGCCCAGCGCAGCAAGTACGACTACAAGCAGATCGTCGGGGCTGGCCGCGCGATGCGTTCGGTGTTCGCGCTGCTCGACAAGTACATCGACGCCGACGACCCGGTGCTGGTGACCGGCGATTCCGGCACCGGCAAGGAACTGGTGGCGCGTGCGATCCACGTGCACAGCCGCCGCAGCCAGAAGCCGTTCGTCAGCGAGAACTGCGCCGCCCTGCCCGAGGCGCTGCTCGAGAGCGAACTGTTCGGCTACGTGCGCGGGGCGTTCACCGGCGCCAACACCAACAAGAAGGGCCTGTTCGAGTCCGCCGAAGGTGGCGTGCTGTTCCTCGACGAAGTCGGCGACCTGCCGCTCGAACTGCAGAAGAAGCTGTTGCGCGTGCTGCAGGAAGGCGAGGTGCGGCCGCTCGGCAGCCGCGAGACGGTGAAGATCGACGTGCGCCTGATCTGCGCCACCAACCGCAACCTCGAGGCGATGGTGCGCGAAGGCTCGTTCCGCGAGGACCTCTACTACCGGCTCGCCGTGCTGCCGGTCCACCTGCCGCCGTTGCGCGACCGCAAGGAGGACATCCCGCAGCTGGTGAAGCGTTTCCTCGGCGACCTGTCGCGCGAAACGCAGGGCCGCGTGCGCATCAGCCCCGACGCGATGGAACGCATCGTCGCCTACGCGTGGCCCGGCAACGTGCGCGAACTGCAGAACGAGATCCGCCGCGCCGCGATCCTGTGCGATGGCATCATCCTGGAGACCCACCTCAGCCAGCACGTGCGCGAAGGCCGCCGCGGTCCTGGCGCCGCCACCGTCGACGACGGGCTCGTGCCGAGCGAACGCGGCACCACGCTGCCGGACATGGTGCGCGAACTCGAGATCCACGAGATCCAGAAGGCGTTCGACCGGGCCCAGTCCAACAAGAGCCGCGCCGCCGACCTGCTCGGGTTGTCGCGCTTCGCGTTGCAGCGCAAGCTCGAGAAGTACGCCCTCGACGCCGATGGCAAGCCGACCGGCCAGCCACCGGTCGCCGACGACACCGCCTGAGTGAAGCTCGATGACGTTCGCGCAGCCCTTTCCCGACTACGAGATCCTCGACCGCGTCGGTGCGGGGGCGATGGGTACGGTGTTCAAGGCGCGGCACAAGAAGCTGAACCGCATCGTTGCGTTGAAGGTGCTGAAGCCCTCGCTGGCGCGCGACAGCCGCTACGTCGACCGCCTGCGCCGCGAAGCGCGCATCGTCGCGTCGCTCAGCCACCCCAACATCGTCACCGGCTACGACCTCGGCGAGCAGGGCGGCTACCACTACTTCGTGATGGAGTTCATCGAGGGCAAGTCGCTGCGCGCGATGCTCTCCGAGTGGGGCATGTTCGCCGAGGAATACGTGCGCAAGGTCGCACGCCAGGTGGCGCAGGCCCTCGACCACGCCTGGCAGCGCGGCGTGATCCACCGCGACATCAAGCCCGGCAACATCCTGATCGACGAGTCCGGCAACGTGAAGTTGACCGACATGGGGCTGGCCAAGGGGCCGGCCGACCTGACCTTGACGCGCGACGGCGCCACGGTCGGCACGCCGCAGTACATCTCGCCGGAGCAGGCCCGCAACCCGCACGACGTCGACGTGCGCACCGACCTCTATTCGCTCGGCGCCACGCTGTACCACATGGCCACCGGAGTGCCGCCGTTCCGCGGCGACACGATGGCGGAACTGATCACCAACGTGCTGAACGAGTTGCCGGTGTCGCCGAATGCGATCAACTCGGCCTTGAGCGACGGCATGGGGCTCGTCATCCGCAAGCTGCTGGCGAAGGACCTGACGGTCCGTTACCAGACGCCGCGCGATCTGCTCGACGACCTCGACCGGCTCGACCGGGCGATGCCGCCGCAGATCGACGTCGCACGGTTGGACGGCGACGGCGAACGCGTGCGCTGGTGGCCCCGCGTGCTGCTGACGCTCGGGCTCGCAGCCCTTCTGGGGGCTGCGTGGTGGCTCGGCCAGTCGATGGTGGATCCGGGCGAGAGGCCGCCGACCGCCAGCGAGTTCCTGGCCGAGCTCGATCGCGAACTCGCCAACCTGCCGACTCCGGGGGCGCGCCAGGCGATGCTGCGGCTGCAACGGGTCGTGCCGGTCGGGTGCGAACGCCAATTGCAGGAGCGCCTGCGCGTCGCCGACGAAGACCTGCGTCTGGCGGTGGGGCAGGTCGTCGACGATCTGCTCGGACCCGGCTGGGCCGAGTTCGAGCATTGGCTGCGCGATCCCGTGGTCTGGCCCGACCGCGCGCGCGCCGAACAGGAACGCCTGCAGCCGGCGCTGCGTCGCGTGGCCGGGCTGGCACTGGGCGAGGTACCGCCGACCTTGCGGGCCGGCCGGCTCGACGACCTGCTCGCGACGATCGACCGCACGCTGGCCGCGCGCGACACCGACGTGGCGGTGATGTTCGACCTGTGGCTCAAGACGCAGCTGCCGGCGCGCGCAGCCGAACGCGAATTGGCGCGCGACTTCCGCGGCGCCGAGAAGGTCTGGAACGACGGCGTCGCGTCGTTTTGCGACGGGGTGCGCATGCCGTTGCAGGAACGTCTGCCGGAGGCGCTGCGGCAGCTGCTCGACCAGCGGCACCAGGCGGCGGCGCGCAGCGCGGCGACGGCGATCGATGCCGCCGAGCGCGAAGTGGCCGCGGCGATGCGTGCGGAGGTCGAGGCGGTAGTGGGCGATCTGTTGCGGCGGCTGCAGGCCGGCGACGCCCCCGACGGTCTCGCCCGGGTCGCCGACCGCTTCCGGCGCGGTCTGGTGGAGGCCTGGCCGCCGGCGAACGCGTTCCGCGTCGGCCGGAGCCCGTGGACCGACGTGGAGCGGCACCTGTCCGTGCTGCAGGTCGGTGTCGACGCCGCCAGGGCGCGCGTCGAGGCCAGCCGCTTCGGCGCGCGTTGTGACCTGGCCTGGCGGTTGTTCGCGCACGGCAGTGCCGCCGACGCCGAACGGCTGTTGGCCGCGGCCGCGGATCCGGCCGGGCCGCACGCCGCCGCGGCGGCGCAGCACGGCGAAGCGCTGGCGGCGGCCCGGGCGGTGGAGCGGGCGCTGCTGCGGGCGATCGCCGACCAGCCGATGGTCGCGTTCCTCGCGCGTGGTGGTGCCGAACCGATCGACGTGCGGGCCGAACCGAACGGTTCTGCGTGGCAGCTCACCGGCAGTTCGCTCAACCAACCGGCGCGGGTCGTGCAACTCACCGAACTGCGGCTCGGCGATCTCCTGGCACGGCTGCAACGGGTGCGGGATCCCCTGGCGAGCCTGCCCGAACTGCAGCGCCGGCTCGGACTCGCCACCTTGCAACTGGTCAGCGAAGACCTGGCCGGGCTCGGCGACCTCGTCGTGCAGCTCCCCGCCGCGACGTCCGCGTTCGTGGTGGAAGAGATCGCCCCGCGCATCCAGCAAGGCCGTTCGCAGGAACCGCTGACGGCGGTCGACGCGGCGACCCTGTTGTCGCGGGTGCGCGAAGCCCGTGAATCGGCGGGCAGTCGCGGCGGGCTCGAGGACCTCGAACGGGCCTTGCGGGCGTACACCAACGTGGTGGCCGAGGCGCAGCGGTCGCACGCCGAGACGGTCGAGGTCGGCGCGATCGAGGCGTGGCTGCAGCTCGCCAAGCGGCGGCGTTCGCTGTTGAAGGACCTCGCCGCGGCGGCTCCGCCCGACGCGGACGTCGAAGTGGCGATCCTCGGCGACGACATCGTCGGTTCGGTCGGGCTCGCCGGCCAGGCGCTGCTGCGCGACGCCAAGGACGGCTGGCACCTGCGCGCCGGCGGCGGCGTCGAGTTCGGCGGTGCTGGACCTTGGAGTGAACTCGGCAACCAGGTGCTCGAAGGCAATACCGGCATCGAGCCCGGGGCCCTGCGCACCTCGCTGGTGGTGGACCTGCAGGTGCCGCCCGCGAGCATCGGCACCCGGTGCTACTTGTTCGAGTTCCGCGGCGTCGCCGTGGTGCTCGCGATCGCCGCCGACGACACCGTGCACGCGGCGTTGGTCGACGACTTCTCCCGCCGGGAGGAACGGCCGGTGCGTGAAGCGTTCGCGCGGGCGATCGGCGGCGTGCTGTCGACCCGACAGGTCGTGGCTGTGCCCGGCGCCGTGCATCGCCTGACGATCGAGGTCGTGTCGTCGACCGGCCGCGACCGGGCCGCGGTGCGCGTGCTGTTCGAAGGCGCCGAGTTGTTCCCGCCGGGCAAGGCGCGAGGCCTCAACCCGCAGCAGCCGCCGACGTTCGCGGTGCATGCGCGCCAGGAACTGGTCCTGCACCGGGTCGTGGTGCGCGCCGAAGGCATGTGAACGATCAGCGCGGCGGTGTGGCCGCGAGTGCGGGGACCGGCGCGGCCGGTCCGAGTCCTCGGCTCGGCGCATCCGTGGCGAACGTCGAAGCTGCCGCTGCGTGTTCGCGTGCCAGCAGCGCGTCGGGTCCGGCCCGATCGGGTGCTGCGGCCAGCGCGTGCGCGCGGCTCGCCAGCTGGTAGTCGGTGGCCGGCTGTGGCCGCAGTCGCCGCGCATGGTGCAGCAGCGCCGCCGCGGCGCGTGGGTCGGTGGCCATGCGTTCGCGCGCGGCCGATCGCCACCGGTCGGCGTCGTCGCCGCGGGCCGCCAGTGCCGCGAGCTCGTGTGCCATCTGCGCGCGCAGCCGCGGGTCGGTGCTGGCCAACAGGGCGGACCACGCATGGTCATGGGCCTCCGGCACGTTGCCGCAGTCGGCGGCGATCCGGCCGAGTTCGGCATGGACCTGCACGGGAACGTCGGGCTGCCGGCCACTGTGCCGCCGCAGCGCCTCGCTCGCCGCCAGATCGCCCGCGGCCTCGGCCGCGGCGATTGCGCGTGCCAGTCGCTGTTGCCGTACGAGGGCCAGGTCGGGATTCGCAGGGCACGCGAACACGGCGTCCGGATCGCGCACGCTGGCGAGCGCTTCGTCGATCGCGCGCCACAGGCACGGCGGCGCGGTGCCGGACAAGCGTGCGCCGACCGGGCCGGGACCCACGTCGATCGAGATGTCGGCGCGGCCACGCAGGACGAGGCCGCGCGGCATGGCGACCAGGACCGGCCGCAGCTCGGCTGCCGGTGCGATGCCGGGCAGCAGATGCAGGCGATGGCTCGCCAAGGGGCGCGCCGCTCGACGGTCGCCGGCGAAGGCGAAGCGCGCGACCTCGTCGCCGAGCCACAGCACCGGCACGCCCCGTTCCTCCGGCCGCGGGTCGGCGAACGGCAATTGCGCGCGCAAGGCCGAGCCGACCACTGCCGCCGCTACCCACGGCGGCAACGCGATGTCGCGTTCGCCGTCGCGCGCTGCCGCCGGACCCGGCGTGCGGCAGGCGGCGAGCGCCAGCAGGCAGACGGCGGCGGCACGAAGAGCAGAAGGCATGGCCTCGCCTGCTTCGGCTCGTCCCGGGGCTCCCTGCAGTCGCTGGTCCCGAAGCGGGACGGGGGCTCAACCTTCGGCCAGCACGAACGCGGTCGCGGTCGTCTCGGTGTGGGTCAGGCTGAGGTGCCAGCGCGTGATGCCGAGCGCCTGCGCGCGCCTTGCCGCCGCGTCGTGCAGCTGCAACGTGACGGCGCCGTGCCCATCGCGCACCACCTCGATCTGCCGGAAACCGATGCCGTCGGCCCAGCCGGTGCCCAGCGCCTTCATGGCCGCTTCCTTCGCGGCGAAGCGTGCGGCGAACGAGGCTGCAGCCGACGCGCGGCTGTTGCAGTACGCGGCTTCGCCGGAGGTGAAGACCCGCGCGACGAACCGTTCGCCGTCGGCGAGCAGGCGGGCCACCCGCGCGATTGCGATCGCGTCGAC
>JAEUHV010000215.1 GCA_016794485.1 Planctomycetota bacterium | reverse complement strand
GTGCTTCCCGACGCGTGCCGGCTGCCGGAGGAGAAGCTCGCCGAGCTGGTGGCGCTGTTGCGGGCGCGGGCCGGACTCGCCCAGGTGCTCGGCCAACGCGGCGTGACGTGGGCGGGCATCACGGTGGCGCTGCGTTGCCCGATCGAACGACCGGGCGGCGTGACGCTCGAGCCGCGCGTGATCGAGGACCTCGCCGGCCTGGCGCTGGGTTTCGACCTGGCGCTCAGGAACGAGTGACGGAACGGCCGTCAGGCCTTCGCCGCGGCCGCCTTGCCTTCGGCCCGCTGGCGGGCGCGGAAGGCGCGGATCGCGACCAGGTACTTCCACACGTCGCGGAAGATGCGCACCGTGGACTGCTTGTCGGCGCGCCGTTCGAACCGGCACGGCACTTCGACGAGTTTCAGCCCGGCCTGGTGCGCCAGGATCATGATCTCGCTGTCCCAGAACCAGCCCTTGTCCCGGGTGCGCTTGGCCACCGGCACGATCGGCTCGCGCCGGAAGAACTTGAAGCCCGTCTCCGGATCGCGGAACGGCACGTCGAACAGGGTGCGGAACAACCAGCGGTAGCCGCTGCTCAGGAAGTGGCGCAGCAGCGCCGCTGGCCGCTTGCTGACGGTGTAGTGCCGGAACGCGGTGGCACCGTCGGCGCCGGCGTCGATCGCGGCGAGCACCGACGGCAGGAACCGGCAGTGCACTTCGAGGTCGATGTCGAGGAACCCGACGACGTCGCCCCGCGCCAGCAGGAATCCCTCGGTCACGGTGCCGCCGCGGCCGACGTTCTGCTCGTGGTAGACCGCGCGCCAGTTCGGCTTGCCGGCCACCAGCTTCGCGATCACCTCGGCGGTGCGGTCGCGGCTCTTGTCCTCGACGAAGATCAGTTCGTAGCTGCGGCCGATGGCGTCGAGCTGTTCCTGCAGTTGGCGCACCGAGTCCTCGAGGTGGCCTTCTTCCATGTAGCAGGCGATCACCACCGACAGGTCGGGTCGGTCTCTGGCGGGAGCGGGAGTCACGGCTTGATGCGTACCTTGTGGACCTGGATGCCCGGGAACCGACCCGTGGCCAGCACCTCGACCTTCGGATTATCGAGCAGATCCCACACCGAACTGTCGACCGAGCGGTGCGGGTGCCATTCGTCCTGCACGAGGTAGCAGATGCCGTCGTTGGCAGCGGGGGATGGCGACAGGCGGGCCGGGTCGGACACGGCGCGGTGGACGCGCAGCGCGGCGCCTTCGAGCAGGGCCCGGTTGTGCGCGGCGAACGTGGTGAACGTGCGTTCGGCGAAGTCGCCGAGCCAGGTGCCCAGGCGCTTGCGCACCGAATCGCCGAGTTGCTTCGGGTCCGTGGGCAGGGCCAGGTTCTTCACGTCCTGGATGCGCGGGTCGTAGTACGACAGCGGCCGCGGGTTCGGCGTCGACGTGAACACCATGCGGCCGGCACCGCCTGCGTCGATCTCTTTGCCGAGCCAGGCCGCGGCGGCGCGCCAGTCGGAGTTCGGCTTGTAGACCGTCCAGTGGGTCGCGTGCAGTTGGGCCAGCCCGACGAGGGCGGCGACGGCGAGGGCGAGCGTGGCGCCGCCGACGACCATGCGGGCGAGGCCGCGCAGGAACGCGAGTCCGGCACCCGCGAGCAGGAACACGAACGGCAGGGTCGGGATCGCCGAGCGTTCGAGGAACGTGCGGTCGAGTCCGTACATCGCCGTGGCCAACAGGAATCCCGGCAGCAGCAACAGGCCCACCAGCGCGAGCCAACCGCGCGGCCAAACCGATCGTCGCGCGATGATCGCGATGGTGCCGATGCCACACAGCAAGGCCCCGAGCCCCTGGTGCACGGCCGCCACCGTCGTCGCGAACGGGTTGCCCGCCGGCGACAGCGTGTGTCCGGTCCAGCACCAGTCGAACAGGAACGTCGCGAGTCGCGGCAGGTCCAAGGCGACCAGGTAGTCCTGCGACGTCTCGAACTTGCCGAGCATGCGTTTGCCCAGCACGAACAGGCCCAGCGCCACGAGGGCCGCACCGTGCCAGCCGACGATCGCGCGCACCGGCGGGCGGAACCCGCGCGCGAGCACCGGGGCCAGCCCCGCGAACGCGAGCACGAAGGCGGCGAGGTAGTAGTGCAGGAAGCACATCGCGAACACGTTGGCGACGTGCAGCGGCAACAGGCCACGACGCGGCCGTTGGTCTTGGTCGAGCAGGCGGTCGAACGTGCCGACCAGCAGCAGGGTCTGCAGCACCATCGGCGTGTACAGCCGGGCTTCGGCCGAATACCAGACGTGCACCGGTGAAAGCGCCAGCAGCACGGTCGCCCAACCGGCCGCGACAGGGCCGACGAGGCGTCGTCCGACCCAGTGGGTGAGCGGGATCGCCGCCACTCCCGCGACCAGGGCCGGCAGGCGCAGGGCCAGTTCGCCGTCGCCGAACACCCGGCCCCAGAAGTGCATGAACGACACGAACAGCGGCGGATGGATGTCGACGTAGAGCGTCGCCAGCCACTGTTCGAACGTGCCGATGCGCTGGCTCGACATGCACGCTTCGTCGAACCAGAGCGGGCGGCCGAGCAGCGGCAGCCGCAGGGCGAGCGCCAGCACGGTGGTCGCGAGCACGAACACGGCGGCCGAGCGGGGGGCGGGGTCTTGGGGCTGCATGCGCGGCCCGAAGAGACTATCGGCGGCGATGCACCGATGCTCGCGCGCTCATGCCGTCGCCGGTCAGCGGCCTTGGGCGCGGCGGACCCAGCTCGGGAACGTGCGGTCGAAGCGGAACGTCAGGGTGCGGGGCGTGCGATGGGTGGCCGTGAACGCGAACGTCTGCCGGTCGACGGCGCCGGCTTCGAGCAGTACCGGGAAGTCGAGGGACAGGTCGATCACCGTCGGCACCTCGATGGCGCCGGCGACCCAGCCGCCGTCGCTGCCGGTCGCGCCGCCGTGGAAGGGTTCGTTGGTGAACCAGCGGCGCAA
>JAEUHV010000211.1 GCA_016794485.1 Planctomycetota bacterium | reverse complement strand
AGGGCGGCAAGAAGCCGCGCGGCATGGGTGGAGTGATTCTGATCCTCGCCCTGCTGATGGCCCTGTTCTTCGTCGTGTCGGGCGGTGGCGACACCCAGAGTTCGATCCACGCGTTCCAGAGCCACCTGCTGAACGGGCGCGTCGAGCACTTCGTCTATTCGAGCGGGGTGGTGACGGCCCAGGTCCGCGTCGACGACGGCGAGAAGTCGAAGCTGCAGCCGATCGAGGTGGTCTACGGCGATGCGTGGAAGGGCGGTGACAACGAGTGGTGCAGCAAGCTCCAGGCGCAGCGCCTCGACCGAACCACCTACGGCGGCACCGGCGCCACGGCGCGGTTCCTCGAGGACGTCGAGACCGACAAGGTCCGCGTGCTCGACGCGTACTTCGTGCAGGAGTCCGAAGGCCGGTCGCCGGCACCGCCCAAGCCGGCCTCGACCCACGATCCGCGGCGCGCCGAGAACTACCTGTGCGCGTGGGTCCTGCGCGACTCCCAGGTCCGCTACGTCCGACTCGACGCGCCCGGCGGCGCCTCCGAACCGTCGCTGCAGGCGGTCCTGCAAGCGCTGGCGAAGAAGGGCGTGCCGCAGCGCACGTTCGCGCTGTCGCTGAATCCCAACGACTTCAAGATCAGCGAGCCGAACACGGCCCTGCTCTACATCGTCGGCACCGTCGGTCCCTGGATCCTGGTGCTGTTGATCGTGTGGTTCTTCATCTTCCGGCAGATGCGCTCGCCGGGCGGCGGTGGCGGCGTGCTGAGCTTCGGCCGCAGCCGCGCCTCGCTCTACACCAAGGAGAACCGCACCAACGTGACGTTCGACGACGTCGCGGGCATGGAGGAAGCCAAGGCCGAGGTGCGCGAGATCATCGAGTTCCTGAAGAACCCGGCCAAGTTCGCGCGCCTGGGCGGCTCGATCCCGCGCGGCGTGCTGCTGGTCGGGTCGCCCGGCACCGGCAAGACGTTGCTGGCCAAGGCGATCGCCGGCGAGGCCGAGGTGCCGTTCTTCTCGATCTCCGGCAGCGACTTCGTCGAGATGTTCGTCGGCGTCGGCGCGTCGCGCGTGCGCGACCTGTTCAAGCAGGCGCGCGAGGCGAGCCCGTGCATCGTGTTCCTCGACGAGATCGACGCCGTCGGTCGCAAGCGGGGCACCGGCATGGGCGGCGGCCACGACGAACGCGAGCAGACCCTGAACGCGATCCTGGTCGAGATGGACGGCTTCGACTCCGACAAGGGCATCATCCTGGTCGGGGCGACGAACCGCCCGGACGTGCTCGACCCGGCGCTGCTGCGGCCGGGCCGCTTCGACCGCCAGGTCGTGATCGATCGGCCCGACGTGAAGGGTCGCGAGGCGATCCTGAAGGTGCACGCCCGCAAGGTGAAGCTCGCCGGCTACGTCGACCTGCAGGTGATCGCCAAGGCCACGGCCGGCTTCTCCGGCGCCGAACTGGCCGCAGTGATCAACGAAGCGGCGATCCTCGCGGCGATGAAGAACAAGGACGCGGTGGACATGTCCGACCTCGAGGAGGGGCGTGACCGCGTGCGCTGGGGCCGCGAGAAGAAGTCGCGCGCCATCGAGGAGGAGGACAAGAAGGTCACCGCCTACCACGAGGCCGGGCACGCCATCGTGTCGATGCTGACGCCGGACCAGGACCCGGTGCACAAGGTGACCATCGTGTCGCGCGGGCGCGCCCTCGGGGCGACGTTGTCGCTGCCCGAGAAGGACGACTACAACCACTGGCGCAAGAAGCTGCTCGGCCGCATGGCGGTCTGCTTCGGCGGCCGGATCGCCGAGGAGATCGTGTTCGGCGACGTGTCGGCCGGGGCGCAGAACGACATCGAGCAGGCCACCAACCTCGCCCGCGTGATGGTGTGCGAGCTCGGCATGAGCCCGAAGGTCGGCCCGATCAAGTACACCGCCGACGACGAGAATCCGTTCCTCGGCCGCGAGTTCCGGTTGGGCAGTGGCGTCAGCGAGAAGACCCTGGAACTGCTCGACGACGAGGTCAAGCGCCTGGTCGACGAGCAGTACCGGGCCGCGACCGTGCTGTTGACCGACAACCGGCAGAAGCTGGACCTGGTCGCGCAGTCCCTGCTGAAGCACGAGACCCTGAGTGGTGACGAGATCGGCGCCTTGCTGCGCGGCGACGACCTCGACGAATACCGGCAGGCGCAGGCGCGCCTGCAGCAGACGCCGCAGAAGCGACCCGAGCCGCAGGGGCGTCCGGTCGTCGAGCCGCCGCCGATCCCGGGCGAGAAGAAGCCCGACGTCGGTTTGTCCGGCGCCTGACCGGCGCCCCGTCTCCGCACGTTTCGCCACCGTCGCCATGCCCGCCGTCGCCGTTCCGTTCGCCGTACGATCCCTCGAAGACGGGATCGGCTCTGCCTACGGCCTCGGCTCGATGCTGATCGAGATCGCGATCTTCGCGGTGCTGATCTACGTCGCGCTGCGGTTCCTGTGGGCGACGCGTGGTTCGGTGATCGTGCGCGGCCTGGGCCTCGTCCTCGTCGTGGCCGCCGTCGGGTATGCCGCGCTGACGTCGATGTTCACGCTGTCGCGGCTCGAGTTCCTGGTCGAGCAGCTGGCGCCGTCGCTGGTGCTCGGACTCGTCGTCGTGTTCCACCCGGAGATCCGCCGCGCCATCGTGCAGATCGGCGACGCGTCGTTGTTCCGGCGGTTCTTCCGCCGCGACACCAAGATCGTGCCGCGCCTGCTGCGGGCCATCGCCCGCATGAGCAAGGAACGGCACGGTGCCCTGATCGCGATCGAGCGCGACAGCAGCCTGGCCGAGCTGACCGAGAACGGCATCACGATCGACGCCGAGCTCAACAGCTACCTGATCGAGTCGATCTTCTACCCGAAGAGTGCGCTGCACGACGGCGGGGTGGTGGTGCGCGGCGACCGCATCGTCGCCGCGTCTTGCCTGTTCCCGCTCAGCCAGAATCCCGAGGTCGACAAACGCCTCGGCACGCGCCACCGTGCCGCGCTGGGCCTGTCCGAGGACACCGATGCGTTCGTGCTCGTGGTGAGCGAGGAGACCGGCAAGATCTCGACCGCCAGCGGCGGCAAGCTCGATTTCGACCTCACTCTCGAACAGCTCGAACAGCAGATCGACGCCGCGCTGGGGCGCAAGCAGGGTTCATGAGCAGCGAGCAACGACGGCGCCTGGGGTTCTTCGCCGCGATCGTCGACGATCCGTGGCGCAAGCTGGCGGCGGTGGCGCTCGCCATCGGCCTGTGGTTCTTCATCGACAGCCGGATCATGCAGACGGTGCGTCGGCCGGTGCCGCTGCGGGCCGTCGCGGCCCAGGCCAGTGGCGGGATCGCCGTCGACCGCCTCGCGGTGGCCCTGCCGCTCGACAGCGTCGTCGCGCAGGGGTTCTTCGACGGCGACCGCGAGATCGACCAGGTCATCGTGGTGCTGACGGGGCCGCGCTATCGCATCGCGGCCGTCGCCAAGGAACGGCTCGACCTCGTGGTGACCCAGTTCGCCAACCTGGCGGTGGAGACCAGTACCAGCGTCGACATCGGTGCCGGCCAGATCCGGCGCGACCTGCTGCGCCTCGACGACATCGAGATCCGGCTCGAACCCGAACGCATCCGGCTCGACGTGACCCGCATCGGCCAGGTGCCGGTGCCGCTGTCGCTCGACGTCGTCGATCTGGTCGAGGGGCCGTTCGCCAACCGGTTGCGGCGCGACACCGCCGAGTTCGTGCCGAAGGAAGCCGTCGTGCTCGGCTCGGCCACCGCGATCGATCGCTGGACCAAGACGCCGGGCAAGCGGTTCCGGGCCTCGTTGGCCAGCACCGCGGGCGGCGGGCGCGACCGCCAGGTCACCGCCCAGCTGGAGATCATCGACGGCAAGGACCTGCGCCTGCAGACCCCGACGTTGCTGTCGATGCAGGTGTTGCCGGAGACGACCACGTTCGACCTCGAACTGCGCATCCAGGTCGACGACCTCGCCCTGCCGGAGGACCAGGTGGGCAAGTGGCGCGCCGAGGCGAAGGTGCGCACGGTGCGCATCGCCGCCGGCGGCAACCTGCGCGCCAAGCTGATCAACTTCCGCGACGGCACCGACCGCGGCGCGCTGCAGGACTGGGCTTCGGCGAACCTCCGGCTCGGCGTCTACGTGCCGCGGCCCGAGCCGGGCACGCCGCTGCCGCTCGAGCTCGACCGCCAGGCCGTGCTGGTCCTGGCGCCACGCCTGCTCGAGACGATCGATCCGAACGAGTGCTTGCTCGGCGAAACCGTCGTCGTCAAGCTGGTCCGACAACCATGACCAGGATCGAGCCGCCGAAGTTCGGCACCGATGGGCTGCGCGCGCGGGCCGGTGAAGCGCCGATGGATCCCGAGACCCTGCGTCGCGTCGGCGCCGCTCTCGGCGTGTTGCTGCAGCGCACCGGTCCGGCCCAGAAGCGCGTCCTGGTGGGCAACGACGGGCGCGACTCGGCCCCGTGGATCCTCGAAGCGCTGGCGCAGGGCCTCGCCGCCGCCGAGGTCGCGGTCGGGGACGTGGGATTGTGCACGACGCCGGCCCTGGCGTTCCTCTGCCGCACCGAGAAGGTCGACGCCGGCATCATGATCAGCGCGTCGCACAACCCGGCGCACGACAACGGCGTCAAGATCTTCGCCGCGGACGGCAGCAAGCTGCGCGACGACGACGAGAACGAACTGGCGATGCTCGCGGCCGAACTGCGGCCCGCCGACCTGAAGTCGCCCCGGGCGCGCGACCGCGCGGCGTTGCTGGCCAAGTACGAGACCAGCTTCGCCGACGCGTTTCCGGCCCTCGACCTGACCGGCCGCAAGGTCTGCATCGACGGAGCCAACGGCGGCGGATCCGTGCTGGCGCCGCGCATCCTGCGCGCGTTCGGCGCCGAGGTGGTGGAGTTCGCCTGCGAGCCCGACGGTTTCAACGTCAACGACGACTGCGGCGCCCTGCACCCGGAACGGCTGGCGGCGGCGGTGCGCGAGAATGGCGCGTGCTTCGGCATCTGCCTCGACGGTGACGGCGACCGCGGCATCTTCGTCGACGAACGCGGCGAGGTGCGCAACGGCGACGACGTGTTGGCCCTGTTCGGTCGGCAGCTGCACACCGCCGGCCGGCTGCCCGGTGCGAGGGTGGTCGCGACGGTGATGAGCAATCTCGGCCTGCACAAGGCGCTGCGCGAGGTCGGCGTCGGCGTGCACGTGACGCCGGTCGGCGACCGCCACGTCTGGCTGGCGATGAAGGAACTCGGCGCTGCGGTCGGCGGCGAGCAGTCCGGCCACGTGCTGTTCACCGACAACGGCCTGGTCGGCGACGGGCTCTACACCGGCCTGCGCCTGCTCGACGCGGTACGCGACCGGCCGATGTCGCAGGCGTTCGCGGGCTTCACGCGTTTCCCGCAGGAACTCGTCAACGTCGTGGTCGGCAAGAAGCCCGACCTCGCCAGTGTGCCGGCGATCGCCGAGATGGCCGCGGCGGTCGAACGCCAGCTCGGCGCCGATGGCCGGCTCGTGCTGCGTTACTCCGGCACCGAGCCGAAGTGCCGCGTGATGATCGAGGCGCCGGACCAGGCGACGTGCCAGCGGCTGTGCCGCGAACTCGCCTTGGTGATCGCACGCGAGCTGGCATGACCGCGGGCGTCGAACTGGCGCTTTCGGGCGGCAACCTGACCGGCGACGTTCCGTTCTCGTGCGCACTGCGCCTCCCGGGCGGCATCGTCGGTGCGCGTTCGGCCCCGGGTGCGCGCGGCGACCTGGCGCGGCTGGTCGACGACCTCGTGCGCGCACATGGACTCACGCCCGAACAGATCGGTGCCGTTCGACTCGACGTGGGGCCTGGGTCGTACACCGGCCTGCGCGTCGCAGTGACGTTCGTGCGGTTCCTGCAGCGTTTCGGCGGGGTCGCGGTGCAGGCGGTCGACAGCCTCGCCCTGCTCGCCGCGCGTGCTGCCATGTCGCCGCCGACCGGTCGTGTGGTCGCCGTGCTCGACGCGCGGCGCGAACGCATGCACCGGCAGGCGTTCACCGTTCGTCCCGGTGCCGTCGTGGCCACCGCCGGGCCGGCGGCGCTGCCGCTGGCCGATGTGCTCGCCGACCTGCGCCCCGACGATCTCGTCGTCGTGCCGGCGAACCTGCCGCCGGTGTTGCGCGAACCGCTCGCGGCCCGGGCATCCGTGTTCGAGGTGCGCGACCTGGTCGCCGCCGAGATGTGGACGCCGGGCTTGCCGTTCGTCGCCGCCTCCGCGGCCGATCTGGAACCGCGCTACCTGATGGCCAGCTACGCCGAGGACTGACCATGCGCCTGTTCCGCCTGCTCTGGCTGCTGCACCGCTGGCTCGGCATCACCTTCGGCGTCGTGCTGCTGCTGTCGGCCGTCACCGGCTTCCTGCTGTTGCGCAAGAAGCACCACGACTGGCTGCAGCCGCCGATGATGACGGCCGCCGCCGGCACTCCCGACACCTACCAGCCGCTGGCGAAGGTCTACGCCGCCGTGTTCGCGCTCGGTCTGCCGGAGTTCCGCGACGAAGGCGACATCGCGCGCATCGACTTCCGCCCGGCCCAGCGCGTGCACAAGGTGACGAGTCGGCACGGCGACGTCGAGGTGCAGGTCTGTGCGGTGACGTTGCGCACGCAGGGGCCGGCGGTGCGCCGCAGCGACTGGCTCGAACGGTTGCACGACGGCTCGGCGTTCGGCGATCTCGCGCACGGCTGGCTGTTCCCCGCAGTCGCGGTCGTGCTGCTGTTCCTCGCGCTCAGCGGCTACGTGATGTGGGGTTGGCCGAAGCTGCTGCGCTGGCGCCGCGGCGGGATCAGCCCCCGCGCGTGACCGGTTCGGCGCGCCGCGCCGCCGGCAGCGCCCACGACAAGAGGACGGCCGCCGCGATCGTGCCGAGCACCACGAGCAGCGACAGCGTGGTGTCGACCTTCACCGGGTTGCGCGGCTGCAGGCCGAGCACGTCGAGGTAGGGCGGCACCGACAGCAACAGCAGCTTCACGCCGACGAACGCCAGGATCAGGATCAGGGCCGGCTTCAGGAAGCGGAACCGCGCGATCAGGGCCGCGAGGCAGAAGTACAGCGACCGCAGGCCGAGGATCGCGAAGATGTTGGAGGTCAGCACCAGGAAGGGGTCCGGCGTGATCGCGAACACCGCCGGGATGCTGTCGACGGCGAACACCAGGTCGGTGAACTCGACCAGGATCAGGGCGAGGAACAGCGGCGTGATGGCCCAGCGGTTCGACAGCGTCCCGGGCCGGGCCGGCAGCTGCACCGGTTCGCCGGTGGCCGCGTCGACGGCGTACTCGGGCTTCTCGGTGCGGCGCGTGAAGAACCGTTGGCCGTCGTGGTAGGCGACCACGCGGCCCAGCCGCTTCGCCCAGCGCTCGACGACGTTCTGCGCCGGGTCGTCGTTGCCGCGGATCAACGCCATCTTGAGCGCGGTGAGCAGCAGGAACCCACCGAACACGATCAGGATCCACTGGTGCCGCACGATCATCTCGGCGCCGAGGAAGATCATGCCGCCGCGCAGGACCAGGGCGCCGAGGATGCCCCAGAACAGCACGCGGTGCTGGTACTTCGCCGGGATGGCGAAGAACGCGAAGACCAGGGCGATGACGAAGATGTTGTCCATCGCCAGCGACTTCTCGACGAGGTACGCGACCAGGTACTGGCTGGCCGCGTCCGCTCCGGACACCGTGCCGGTCGTGATCAATCCGGAGCCGGCGGCGACCGCTTCGGCAGACGCGTACATGGGGGTCCCGAGGCCGAGCCCGAACCAGTGGGCGTCGTAGGCCTGCCAGACGAACCCCGCGAAGCCGAGGCCACAGCAGAGCCACACGATCGACCAGGCGATCGCCTCGCGCATGCTCACGACGTGGGCCTTGCGGTGGAAGACGCCCAGGTCCAGGGCCAGGAACATGGCCACCAGGGCGAGGAATCCGGCGTACGCCCAGAACTTCGAGGGCGGCGTGGCGGTGGCGAGCAACAGGTCGACGAGGGCGGTCATGGTGTGCGGGCGCCGGTTTCGGCGACCCGGGGTGCGGCCACCAGTTCGAACTCTGGATGGAACCGAGTCGTTTTCCCGGGGGGCCTCCGCTTGCTTCCGCCGCGGCCACGAGGCACGTTCCGGCGATGCGCACCTTCGCCGTGCTGTCGTGGTCGTGCCTGTTCGCCGGTGCCCTGTGTGCGCAGGCCGCGACCGAAGGCCGGTTCGATGCGGAGCGTCTGCGCCGCGTTCCCGCCCTGCTGCAGGCGGAAGTCGACGCCGGCCGCCACGCGGGGTTGTCGTTCGTCGTGCTGCACGGCGAACGCGAGGTCGCGAGTGGAGCCTTCGGCAAGGCCGACGTCGGGACCGGGCGACCGCTGCGCCAGGACTCGATCGTGCGCATCTACTCGATGACGAAGCCGATCACCGCGATCGCCGCGCTGGTGCTGGTCGAACAGGGCAAGCTGCGGCTCGACCAGCCGATCGCCGAGTTCCTGCCGGAGCTGAAGGCGCCGAAGGTGTTCGCCGGCGGCACCGCTGACGCGCCCGAACTGGTCGCGGTGACGACGCCGATCACGGTCCGCATGCTGCTGAACCACACGGCGGGTTTCACCTACGACTTCTTCCGCGAGTCGCCGGTGCACGAGCTCTACCGCAAGGCCGAGCTTTGGGCCGCGACCTCCAGCGAGGACTTCCTGCGCCGTGCGGCCGCACTGCCGCTGCTGGCGCAGCCCGGCACCGCCTGGAACTACAGCATCGCCGACGACGTGCTCGGCGTGCTGGTCGAGCGGGTCGCGCAGCAGGCGCTTGGCGACTTCGTGCGCGAACAGGTGACCGGACCGCTCGGCATGGTCGACACCGATTTCGACGTCGAGCCCGGCAAGCGCGACCGCCTGGCGAGCCTGCACAAGGGCGAGAACGGGCGCGTCGTGCCGATGGAGCCGACGTTCGGGGTCTACGCCGAGGCGGGGCGCGGGTTCGCCGCCGGTGGGGCCGGCCTGTTCTCGACCTTGCGCGACTACGCGCGCTTCGGCCGCTTCCTGCTCGGCGACGGCAGCCTGGACGGAAAGCGCGTGCTCGGCCGCAAGACCATGGAGCTCGCGCGCACCGACACGTTGCGCGGCAACCAGCGCACCAGCCGACCGGCGGACGGCTGGGGGCTGTTCTCCGCGGTGTGCGTCGATCCCGGTGCGGGCAGCGATCCGTTCAGCCCGGGAACGCTGCACTGGAGCGGTGCGGCGACGACGACGTTCTTCGCCGATCCCAAGGAGGACGTGGTCGCGGTCGTGTTCGCGCAGCACCTGCCGTTCGACGAGCACAAGGTGCTCACGCGCTTCCGCACCGCGGTCTACCAGGCAATGCGATGAATCACTCGATGCGCAGCAGGTAGTCGTAGCCTTCGCCCTGCAGCTCGCGCAGCGAGAACGCGAGGCGTTCGCCGCCCGGCGTCACGTAGGCCGCACTGCCGCGCACGCTGGCGAAGTCGAGCTGGGGCAGGGTTTCCACCAGCCGGCGGAACGTTTCGCGCCGGCGCCAGTCGGATTCGGGCAGGTCGCACGCCGCACCGACGAGTTCGGCGCTGGCTTCGTGTTCGGGCAGCAGGAACATCGCCGACACCAGCACGTGGTCCATGCGCGCGCCGGTGCCGTCGGGCCGCCACGGTTCGGCGGAGTCGTCTTCGATCCCCTGCACCCAGTCGTCGTATTCGCTGCGCCCGTTCGGCACGAAATCCCAGAACCCGAGCGCGGAGCGGTCGAGCGCCTGCAGCAGCAGGTTGGCGATGCTGCCCCACAGCCCGCGTTGGTCGGCGAGCGGCAGGTCGCGCACGTGCGCGCGCACGACACTCTGCAGACGGAGCCGCCACGGGTCGCCCGGAGGCGACTGCACGGCGAGTTGCAGACCGAAGAACACGTCGGCCATGTCAGCCTCCAAAGCCCCCCGAAGAACGTCCCCACGATCCGCCGGAACTGCTGGATCCGGACGAGGTGGTCCGCGGCTCCGCCGTGCGTCCGACCTGCGCCAGGTCCTGCCGCGGGCGCGCGCGGGTGGGCGACCAGTCGGCGCCGAACGACGACGTCGGCGGACGCGTCGGCGTCACCGGCGCCTGCCGGCTCGGCCAGTCGTGGTGGTGCCAGAACCAGTAGTGGTGGCCGGGACCGCCGTGCCAGTAGTACCGCGAACCGGTGTACGAACTGCTCGCCGTTCCCGGCACCTTGTCCGCCGGTGCGAGCGTGAGGTCTCCGAGGCCGAGCATGCGCACGCCGATGCCGGCGGCGGCGTACTCGGCGAGGCGTTCGGCGACGTCGTCGAGCGCGTCGGCCGGCTGGCCCTCGGGCACGACGTAGAGCACGCGGCGGATGCCGCGGTTCTGCAGGCTGGCCGCGGTCGGGAGGCGCACGACGTAGCGGTTGTCGAACCGGTCCGGCTGGTTCGCGTACGGCGCGAGCCGATCGCGGTCGAGCACGTAGCAGACGGCGCGTTGCTCGGCATCGGGCGCGAGCCCGAAGCGGTGGCGGTAGTAGGCCGCGGCGGCGAGCGTCAGGTGGGCCGGCACGACGCCGCGCGGATGCGGCCAGTTGTGGAACTGGAACACCGCGACCGCGCGCGGTTGCAGGCCGGCGGCGAACGCCACGCTGTCCGGTCCCGGCAGGTCGACGACCAGGGCCCAGGCCCGGCGTTCCTCGGCCAGTTCGAGCAGTTCGCGGATCGCCTCGCCGCGGCCGTAGGCGGCGCGCATCTGCGGCGAGCACACGAGGCGCAGCTGGCGCGAGAACGCGGCGCCGCCGGTCTCCTGCAAGCACTGGAACAGGGTCGGCCCGTAGTCGGGTTCCTCCAGGTTCCGGCTCGGCCGCAGTTCGGCAGCCAGGCGGTGTAGTTCCAGGGCCGACAACGGGGTGCCGTCGGCGGCCGTATCGACTGCGTGCGGCCATTCGAACGCGACGTTCTCGGCGCCGGTGGCGAGGCCGCGGCTGCGCTGCAGGTCGAGCGACGCCTGGTCGATCGTCGTCGTGTGCGAGCCCGAACTGCTGCAGCGGGTCGTCACGAGGCCGGCGACCACCACGAAGCCGCCGAGGCCGAGCAGCATCTTGAGGGCGCTGCGGCGCGATTCGTCGATGCGGGTCGGGCCGATGCGCGACGTCACCGTCGGGATGCCGGTGGCGTAGGTACCGGCCAGACCCTGCTGCCACCAGCGGCCCCCGAGCAGCTCGTCCTGGTCGTAGCCGACCTGGAGGTCGAACGGTTCCTTGGCGCCGGTCATCGCCGCACCTCCTCGCGCACGAACACCGGCACCATGCGTGCGCCGGGGCCGGTCGCGGTGTGGGCGTCGTGCACGCGCGCCAGCAGGCCGGCGGGGGCGCCACCGACGACGTAGACGCCGTGGTTCACGACCTGGCCCGCGGCATCGGCCTCGGCGGCGAACCACTCCTGCGCCACCCAGCGGCGCGTGATCGCGTGGGCCAGCGCCGCCTGCCACGTGGTGCGGTCGACGTGGCGACCGACCACGACTTCTTCGCCTTCGCAGCCGTAGTCGGACTTGAGCACCCAGCGGGCCTGGTCGTCCCACAACTCGTCGCGCACGTTCTCCAGCCGCACCGTGCGCGGCAACCAGCGCGCGATCGCCGCGCGTGCCGCCGGCGAGAACCGCGCCGCTTCTTCGTGGCAGAACGCGAGCGCGCGCTTGTTCTGCGTCAGCACGGCGCCGAACGGATTGACGACCGCGGTGCGGCGTTCGACCGCGGCGGTGAGCAGCCGCAGCAGTGGGGCCTGCAGCGGTTCGCGGTCCTGGTGCGGCGCGTCGTCGTCGGCGACCAGCAGCCGTTCGCCGAACCAGTCGGTCTTGTAGTGCCGTACGACCACGTCGCACGGCACGTCGAACAACGTCGCCCGGCCGTCCTGGTGCAGGCCGACGTTGAACGGCGAACCCAGCACGACGCGGTGGCCACGTTCGTGCAGCCAGCGCCGGTAGACCGCGACCATCGACAGGTCGTCGGTCATCTCGGTGGGGTAGAGCAGGCCGACGGTCAGCGGACCGCGGTGGCCGCAGGTGACGGCCCAGGTCTCGACCATCGCCACGAACCGGGCGGCGAACCCGATGTTGGGGTCGCTGCAGCCCGCCGGGTTGGGCACGTTGGCGTTCAGCAGCACCGCCTCCGCCTCGCCGCTCGGCGTGTCGCTGTTGAGCTCGCAGACCTTGGCGCCGGCCTCGGTCCAGAACACGTCGGCGCGCGCGATCCCGTGCCAGTCCGGCGCGCTGCACTGCCACATCCCGCACTGCCACGGCGTGAGCCCGAACCAGCGCGTCGCGAGGTCGGGTTCTCCGTGCACGAGCCGCGCCAGTTCGTCGTGCACGCGCGCGATGCCGACCGCGGCGGCGCACAGTTCGCGATGGCGGGTGTGGGTGAGCACCAGCGGGTCGGCGGCGAAGCGCGGCGCGCCGTCGAGCCAGGGGTCGCTCAGCACGCCATCCGCGACGAGCCGTTCGCCGAACGCGGCATAGCCGGTCATGCGAGGCTCCGCAGCAGCAGGGCCAGGGCCACGTAGGTCGTGCCTTCGAGCGCTCCGGCCCCGACGTCGCCGCGTTCGATGGCGCGGTCGAGCGGGCCGCCGGTGAGCGACGGTCGGCCGCGCAACAGCACGCACTGGACCAGCAGCTGCCGCAGCGGCCACAGCACCAGGCTCTCCGCCAGCGCGATGCCGAAGTCGCGCACCGCCGGCCAGGTGCCCTGGAACTCGCCGTCGCTGGCGTGCGCGACCACCAGTGCGATCGCGATCGTGAGGCCGCCGTGCGACAGCGCCGCGGCGGTGTTGCCGCCGAGGATCTGCGCCGGGTCGTCGTACGAGGTGAGCCAGCGGAACAGGGCCACCAGCAGCAGCAACGTGGCCTGGCCGACGACGAACGCGATCGCGGCGATGCCGAGTTCGGTCCAGGTCGTGCCGCCGGTCGCGTTCGCGATCAGGATGCCGATCGCCGCGGTGTGCGCACCGGCCGCGACGCCGGCGGCGAGGTTGCCGGCGTCCACCGCCGCACGCAGGCCGCGCAACACCGCGAAGCCGATGCGCTGCGCCAGCAGGAGGCCGAGGGCACCCGCCACGCCGAATCCGGCCACGCACAGCGCGTCGTCGAGCAGCGTTTCCCCGCCGCGGCAACGCGTGACCAGGGTCGCGGCGAGCAGGAACAAGGCGAACACGCGCGCGCCCTGGACCATGCGGCGGGCGGGCGTGGATTCGTCGCCGCGTCGCGCCAGGCGGCCGACGGCGGCGTCGAACGCGAGCAGTGCCGTTGCCACGACGGCGACCCAGGCCATGGTCTCACCCATGGGGCGGGACTGTGCGCGCCGAAGGTCGCCTTCGCAACGGCCTAGACCGCGTCGAGCACCACGAGCGTGCCGTTGTAGAGGA
>JAEUHV010000166.1 GCA_016794485.1 Planctomycetota bacterium | reverse complement strand
ACCGCAACAAGGGCTGCCTCGTCAACCAACGTGAAGTCGGTGGTGACACCCTCGGCTTCGAGAAGGCTCTCAAGTCGGTGCTGCGCCAGGACCCCGACGTGGTGCTGGTCGGCGAAATGCGCGACCTCGAGACCATCGAGGCGGCGCTGACGCTCGCCGAGACGGGCCACCTGACGTTCGCCACGCTGCACACGTCCGACGTGACGCAGACCGTGAACCGCATCGTCGACGTGTTCCCGGCGCACCAGCAGCAGCAGATCCGCACGATGCTGTCGTTCACGCTGCAGGCGGTCGTTTGCCAGCAGCTGGTGCCGCGCGTGCACGGCAAGGGCCGCGTGCTCGCCGCCGAAGTGATGATCGTGAACCCGGCGATCCGCGCGCTGATCCGCGACAACAAGGCGCACCAGATCATGTCGATCATCCAGACCGGCGGTGCGGCCGGCATGCGCACGATGAACCAGTCGCTCTACGAGCTGTACCGTGCCGGCACGATCAGCTACGAGGACGCGGTCGACCACACCTCCGACGAGGCCGACTTCCAGCGGCTCATGGAACGGGCCGGCAACGGCGGTCTGGCCGCGGCCAAGAAGCCCCTGCGCTGAACCATGAGCCAGTTCGCCAAGAAACTGCGCGGGATCCTGGAGAAGGCCGGCAAGCTCGACGCCGCCGCGGGCGACACGCTGCTCGCCGAGGCGGTGCAGCAGAAGCGGCCGTTCACCGAGGTGCTGGTCAAGAAGGGCGTCGCCACCGAGCACGAACTGCTCGCGTTGATCGCCAAGGCCGCGAACATCCCGCCGATCGACCTGGCCAAGCTGGCGGTCAACAAGGAGGTGCTGGAGTCGGTGCCCGAGGACGTGGCCCGCGAGTACCAGATCTTCCCGGTCGACAAGATCGGCTCGATCCTGACGATCGCCGTCGCGAACCCGTTCGACGTCGTCAAGCTCGACGACATCCGCATCGTCACCGGCTGCACGCTGCGCCTCGTCGTCAGCACCGCCGAGGAGATCGAGAAGATCCGCGGCAAGGGCTACCAGAAGGAGTCCGAGTCGGTCGACGGCATCCTCGGCTCGTTCGACGACGCCGACGTCGAGTTGAAGGAGAACGACCAGGAAGAGGAGAACGCCGACCTGTCGGCGATCAGCGACGAGGACTCGCCGATCGTCAAGCTCGTCAACAAGATGATCCTGGACGCCTGCAACAGCGGCGTTTCGGACATCCACATCGAACCGTTCGAGAAGAAGGTGATCGTGCGCTACCGCAAGGACGGCGCGATGGCCGAGGCGATGACGCTGCCCAAGCGGATGCAGAACAACATCACCTCGCGCATCAAGATCATGTCGAAGCTGGACATCGCCGAGCGGCGCAAGCCGCAGGACGGCAAGTTCCAGATGAAGATCGGCAACAAGGCGATCGACTTCCGCGTGTCGATCCTGCCGGTCGTGTGGGGCGAGAAGACCGTGTTCCGCATCCTCGACTCGAGCAACCTCGCCCTCGACATCAAGTCGCTCGGCTTCGAGCCGAAGGCGATGGAGGACTACCTGTGGGCCTGCGCGCAGCCCTACGGGATGATCCTCGTCACCGGTCCGACCGGTTCGGGCAAGTCGACCACGCTGTACTCCGCGGTGAAGCACATCGCCGCGCCGGACATCAACCTGGTCACCGTCGAGGACCCGGTCGAGTACCAGCTCGAAGGCATCAACCAGGTGCCGGTGAACGTCAAGGCTGGCCTGACCTTCGGCGCGGCGCTGCGTTCGATCCTGCGCCAGGACCCCGACGTCGTGCTGCTGGGCGAGATCCGCGACCAGGAAACCCTCGAGATCGCGGTGAAGGCCGCGCTCACGGGCCACCAGGTGCTGAGCACGCTGCACACCAACGACGCGCCGTCGACGATCACCCGCATGGTCGACATGGGCATGGACCCGTTCATGGTCGCCAGTTCGACCCTGCTGATCGCCGCCCAGCGCCTCGGCCGCAAGCTGTGCGCGAACTGCAAACGCCGCGTCGAGATCAGCAAGGACGCCCTGCTGCGGCTCGGCTTCCTCGAGTCGGACTTCGCGCAACCGATGGAGCTCTACGAGCCGGTCGGCTGCCCACGCTGCAACAACGGCTACAAGGGCCGTTTCGCGTTGCTCGAGACGATGCGCATGACCGAGCCGGTCAAGCGCATGGTCGTCGAGAAGGCGCACGTCGCCGACATCAAGAAGCAGGCTCTCAGCGAGGGCATGTTGACCTTGCGTCGCTGCGGTCTGCTGAATGCCGCGCGCGGCAAGACGAGCCTCCAGGAGATCGAGGCGTCGACGATGGCGGATTAGCCGTCACCGCCGCATCGGCGCCGACGGGCAGGCAGGGGAACTCACGGGAACGGGACAGGGGAACATGACGACGACGTTCAAGTTCGAAGCGAAGGACGGCACCGGCAAGGTGGTGAAGGGCTCCGTGTCCGCGACCTCGCAGGCCGAGGCCGTGGCCGAGGTCCGGCGCCGCAACCTCACGCCGATCGATGTCACGCAGGCCGGCGGGTTCCTGAGCGGCCTGTTCGGCAAGAAGCAGAAGGGCGGCAAGCGCCCGATGGCCAAGCGCGCCTGGTGCAAGAAGGGCGAGCTCGAGGTCTTCACGCGCCAGCTGTCGACGATGCTCAGCGCCGGCATTCCGATGCTGGAAGCGCTCGAGATCCTCGCCGACCAGGCCGAGAGCCCCGGCTTCGCGTTCTGCCTCGACCGGGTCGTCAACGACATCCGGTCCGGCTCCGACCTGTCCAAGGCGATGGAGCCGCACAAGAAGGTCTTCTCGCACATCTACGTCAGCATGATCCGCGCCGGCGAAGTCTCCGGCCAGATCGACATCATCCTGCAGCGCCTCGCCGAGTACCTCGAAGCGGCGGCGCACCTGCGCAGCGAGATCAAGTCGGCGATGACCTACCCGGTCATC
>JAEUHV010000133.1 GCA_016794485.1 Planctomycetota bacterium | reverse complement strand
GGCATGCCGCAATCCAGCACGGTCCTCGATGCCACGGCCCTCCCGAACGGCCAGTTCGCGGCCGCCGGCTTGTTCTCGTTCGGCACACCGACCACCGGCTCGATCGTGGTCGGCAGTGCCTCCGGCGTCGTGCCGATGACGGCCCCGCTCGGCAGCTGGGCGGCGATCACCCGCATGCAGAACGGCAACTTGGTGCTGGGCGGCACGCCGGCGAACGGCATCGGGGCCGTGCAGAGCTGGAACGGCACCTCGTGGACGGACCTCGGCGCCGGCACCCCGACCACGGTCGCGGACCTCATCCCGACCACCAACGGGGACGTGGTCGCCGTCGGTGCGCGCTCGACGGCGTCCAACGGCCCGACCGTGGCCCGCTTCCAAGGCTCCACCTGGTCCGAACTCGGCGCGCCGCTGCCTCCCAACGTGCGCGCGATCGTGCGCCCGCCGAACGGCGACCTGGTGCTCGGCGGTGCCTTCACGGCCTTCGCCGGCATCGCCGCCAACAACATCGTGCGGCGTGCGGGCAACACGTGGCAAGCGCTCGGCCTCGGCGTCGGTGGCCAGGTGGATGCTCTGGCGGTGGCGCCGGACGGTTCGATCCTCGTCGCCGGCCCGTTCGCCAATGCGGGCGGCGGCCCCGCCAACCTGGTCGCGCGCTGGAACGGATCGGCATGGAGCAGCCTCGGCACCGGACCGGGCTTCGTGCCGCTCGAAATCGCGGCCGGTGCCGGCGGCCACGTGCTGGTGCGCGGCAGCAACGTCGTCGCGTGGTGGAACGGTGCGGCGTGGGCGGCCCTGCCGCCGACCAACGGTCCACTCAGCGCGATCACGGCCACGCCCGAAGGCGACTTCCTGATCGGTGGCCTGTTCTCGAGCCCGATCGGTGGGACCGGCACGCTGCGCTTCGCCAACGGGGTCTACTCCTACACGGCGAACCAACCGTTCATGGCGCAGCGGTTCGGCACCGCCGCAGACGGCGGCGTGCTGGCCCAGGTGAGCGGCGCCGGCGGTGCGCTGGTCCTGCGCCTGCAGGGCAACACCTGGACGCAGCTCGGTGGCACGTTCCCGTTCGGGTTTCCGTTGAGCCTGTCCACCATGCCGAACGGCGACGCGTTGACGATCAGCTCGCCGATCAACAACAACTGCGTCATCGGTCGGTTCGACGGGACCGCGTGGACGGTGCTCGACGAAGTCGTCGCCAGCCCCACGGCGCAGGGATTCCGGCTCGCCATCACTTCGACGAACGGACAACTCGTCGTCGCCGGCAGCGTGCTCGCGGTCGATGGCCTGGCAACGAAGGGGCTCGCAATCGCCGACTCGACGTGTCCGGCCAGCGTGGCGACCTTCGGCACCGGCTGTGTCGGAGCGGCCGGGCCGGTCGCGCTCACCGCGAACAACGCCGCTTGGCTCGGTGGCACCTGCACGTCGACGGTGACCGGTCTCGTGCCCGGCTCGCTCGCGCTGCACGGGATCGGCACGCCGACCGCGACGGCCCCGCTGCCGCTCGGCGCGCCCGGTTGCTCGCTGTTCGTCGCCCCGATCGTGGTCGACGTGTTGCTGCCGGGCACGGGCCCGACGACGACCGCGTTCGCGGTGCCGCGCCAACCGTCCTTGGTCGGCGTGTCCTTGCGCACGCAGGCGGTCGGCCTCGAACTCGATGCCAGCGGCGCCTTGGTGCGCCTCACCAGCAGCAACGCCCTCGACCTCGTGGTCGGCTCGCTCTGAACGACGGCGCGCGAGCCGCAGTCGCGGTATGACTCGCGCATGCAAGCAGCCGCTGGAACGTTCCGCGTCGCCGTCAAGGACCACGTCATGGTCGCGCACAGCCTGCGCGGCGCCGTGTTCGGCCCGGCCCAGCGCATGCACGGTGCCACCTACGAGGTGATCACCGAGTACGCGACCGGGCGCCTCGACGACAACGGCATCGTGCTCGACATCGGCCTCGCCCTGCAGGTGCTGGCCGACGTGCTGGCGCCGCTGCGCTTCCAGAACCTCGACGAACTGCCGCGGTTCCACGGCGCGAACACCACCACCGAGTTCCTGGCGCAGTGGATCCACGGTGAGGTCGCGGCGCGCGTGCGCGCGACGTTCCGCGGCACGCTGCGCGTCACGCTCGAGGAGAGCCGCGTGGCGTGGGCGAGCTACGAAGGCGCCGTCGCGTGATCGTGCTGCTCGAGCCGACCCGGCCGGTGGGCTTCGTCTCGGGCGGCTACCACTACCAGGCGCAGGTCGCGCAGCAGCTCGCCGCCGCTGGAACGGGGCGACTGCTCGCGTGCGCACCGGCGGCGCTGGCCGCGACCGTGGCGCAGTTGCGGCGCGACCCGGATGCGCTGGTGGTCGTCGATGGCCTGTTCGCCGAACACGCGCCGTTGCCGCCAGGCGTGGTCGCCCTGCTGCACTGCGTGCCGTCGCGCGCCGACTGGTGCGAGGGTCGGGTGCCGGTCGTCGCGACCGCCGCGACCACCGCCGGAGCCGCGCGCGTCGCCGTGCAAGCGGCCGCGATCGAAGTCGTGCGGCCCGGCCTCGAGCGCCTGTTCGCGCCGGTGGCGCACCGCGCGAATCTGCCGCTGCGCGTGCTGATGGTCGGCACCGTGACGCCGGCGAAGGGACAGGAACGGGTCGCGCGCACGTTGCGCGAACTCGCCGACCGCTGTGGGCTCACGCTGGTCGGCGACCACGCGACGGAGCCACACCACACCGCCGCCGTGCGCGCCGCCGCCGGGACGTTGGCGATCGAATGGGCCGGGGTGCAACCGCCGGCGGCGGTCGCCGCGGCGATGCAGCGCTGCGACCTGTTCGTCTCGGCGAGCCGCAGCGAGTCGTTCGGCATGGCGGTCGCGGAGGCTGCGGCCTGCGGCGCTCCGGTGCTCGCGTTCGCCACCGGCGAGATCGCGACGTTCGTGCAGCATGGGTCCAACGGCTGGCTCGTGCCGCTCGGCGACGAAGCCGGCTTCGCGGCCTTGCTGCGCCTGCTGCTGCGCGATCCGACCTGGCTGGCCCGCGCCCGATCGCACGCCCGCCGCCCCGACCTGGCCGATTGGCCCACGACCGCCCGCTCGTTCGCCGCGGCCTGTCACCGGCTGAACGCGGTGGCCGCGCCGCGGAACGGCGGGTAGCGAACTCCGCAGTTCGCCGGGTGGACGACGCCCGGTTACCGACCGTGGAGAATCGACTATGCTGAGCCGAGTCGCGTCCCCCACGCCGTCGCCCGAGTCCTCTCCTCGCCGACTGCGCCCGGTATCCCTGGCCGGACCGATCGTCCCTTCCAGGAATCCGCATGCACCTTCGTTCCGTTGCCGCGTCCGCGTTCACCCTGCTCCTCCTGGCCACCACCGCCGCCGCCCAATGCGGCACCACGTGGCGCCCTGGCGTGCCCAGCGGCGGCCTCGACGGCGAAGTGCAGGCCCTGCTGACGATGCCGAACGGCGACATCGTCGCCGGCGGCCTGTTCCAGGTCGGCGACTCGAACCTGGTGAACAACATCGCCCGGTTCGACGGCACCACCTGGCAGCCGCTCGGCTCCGGCACCAACGCCATCGTGCGTGCCCTCGCGGTGCTGCCGAACGGTGACCTCGTCGCCGGCGGCGAGTTCACGCAGGCCGGCGGCGTGGCCGCGAGTCGCATCGCCCGCTGGGACGGCACGGCGTGGTCGGCCCTCGGGGCCGGCTGCAACGGGACCGTCTACGCCCTGTGCACGCTGGCCAACGGCGAACTCGCCGTCGGCGGCGCGTTCAGCAGCGCGGGCGGCAACGTGCCTTCGCGCATCGCGAGCTGGAATGGCAGCACCTGGTCGGCGCTGGGCACTGGCCTTTCGGGGCCGGTGCTGGGGCTCACCCGGATCACCACCGGCGAGCTGATCGCCGGCGGCAGCTTCACGGGCGGCTTCGCGCGCTGGAACGGTGCGAACTGGGCCGTGGTCCCCGGCCTGTCCGGCTTCGCCTCGGTCGCCGACATCACGGCCCTGCCGGGCGGACTGTTCGCAGCGGTCGGCGGTTTCGCATTCGGCCTCGGCCCGGTGGCCACCGTCGCGGTCGGCAGCGCAACCAGCGTCGTGCCCGGTCCGGCGCCGGTCCAAACGCCGAACTCGATCCAGGTCCTGCCGAACGGCGACATCGCCGTCGGCACGCTCGGCGCCACGAGCAACGGGGCGACCGTGCAGACGTGGAACGGCACGGTTTGGCAGGAACTCGGCACCGGCACCCCGGTCCCCCACGACCTCACCCTCGCCGCGAACGGCGACCTGGTCGCTGCCGGACGCCGCGTGATCGTCGCGTCGCAACCGACTCCGGCCGTGGCACGCCACACCGGCGGCAGCTGGAACCGGGTCGGCCAGCCGGCGACTCCGGAAATCTACGCGATGGCCAAGCTGCCGAACGGCGACGTCGTGCTCGGCGGCTCGTTCACCAGCATCGGCGGCACCGCCGCGAACTTCGTCGCGCGGCGTTCGGGCAACACCTACAGCCCGCTCGGTCTCGGCGTGAACGGCCCGGTGCTGGCGATGGACGTGTCGCCGGACGGCTCGCTCGTCGTCGCCGGCAGCTTCACGCTCGCCGGCGGCGGCCCCGCCGTCGGCGTCGCGCGCTGGAGCAACGGGATCTGGAGCAGCGTCGGCAGCGGCACGACCCTGACGCCGATCGAGGTCGCGGCCGGCGTCGGTGGCCAGGTGCTGCTGCGCGGCACCTCGTCGCTGCGCTTCTACGACGGCTCGACGTGGTCGCAGCCGTCGGTGCCCGGCGTCCTGGCGTCGATTGCGCACGACCCGGACGGCGGTTTCGTCGTCGGCGGCCAGTTCGGCTTTCCCTACGTGGGCACCGTGCACTTCGAGCAAGGTGGGTTCTCGTTCACGATCAACCAGCCGCTGGTCGCCAACGTGTTCGGCCACGACGCGCAGGGTCGCGTGCTCGCCGCCGTCGACTTCACCGGCAGCGCGCGCATCCTGCGCCTGGACGGCACCGCGTGGACGCAGCTCGGTCCGGACCTCGCGGGTCGCCTCGCCGAACGCATCACGACGCTGCCGAACGGCGACGTGCTGGTCGCGACGAAGCCGTTCCTGGCGAGCGGCGGCTACGACTGCGAGCTGTGGCGCCTCGACGGCAGTGCCTGGGTCCTGATGCAGGGCCAACTGCGCACGACGCCGCCGAGCGCCTTCAAGCAGCTCGACCTCGAGACGACCGGACGCGGCGAATTGCTGCTCGGTGGCTTCCTGCGGGCGATGACCGGCCAGGTCGCGTTCTCGCTGGCGATCGCCGATGCGCAGTGCCCGGCCAGCCTCACGACGTTCGGTTCGAGCTGCGTCGGCAGCAACGGCCCGCTCGCGCTGCAGGCGACGCAGGGAGCGTGGGCCGGCGGAACGTTCTCGGCGCAGGCGACCGGATTCGCGGCCAACGCCCTCGCGGTGCACGTGGTCGGCACCGCTGGCCCGTTCATCCCGCTGCTGCCGTCGGGCGGCGGCTGCTACGTGTTCACGACGACCGACATCCTGTCGCTGCTCGTGCCCACGAACGGCGCCGTGGACGCCAGCTTCGCCGTGCCGCGCAACGTGGCGCTCGCCGGCGTCGCGCTGCGCACCCAGGTGGTCGGCGTCGAGATCACGAACGGTGCGGTGTCGCGGTTCGCCAACACCAACGCGCTCGATCTCGTCGTCGGCTCCTGGTGAGGCGCTGGCTCCGCCCCGAGTTGGTTTCTCGGCGGGCTTCACCATGGCGCTGCTGGGCATCCGCCGGCTCGCCCGACGGCAACCTGCCGACGACGGACCGCACGGCACGGAGCCCCGGCACCCACACGGCTGCCCCCGGCCGAGGCTCGGGGGATTTCCGGTAACGCCGCGGCGACCGTGCTTCTCGACGTGGTGAACCGCCGCAACCGACGGCGAACACCAGAGCTTTCCCTCCCGCCATGCGCAACCATCCTCTTCGCGGCCCCTTGGCCGCGACCCTGCTGCTTCCCGCCCTGCTGTCGGCCCAGACCTGGACCGAATCGGCCGTCGGCGCCGGCCAGACTTGGAGCACCAGCGAGACGCCGCTCGGATCCGGGCCGCTGACCCGCATCCAGGGCACCATCGCCGTCGGCAGTGCTGCCGACATCTACCTGGTGCGCGTCGACGACCTGGCGACGTTCCAGGTCAGCACGGTCGGCGGGGCCGGCTTCGACACACAGCTGTGGATGTTCGGGGTCGACGGCACCGGTCTGGCGCACCGCGACGACGACGTGGGCTCGACGCAGTCGACGTTGACGGGGTTCGGCCCGTACGGGCCGGGAGCGGTGCTGATCGCGGTCTCCGAGTACGACAACGACCCGCTCGACCAGAACGGCAACCAGCTCTGGAACGACACCCCGTACGACACGGAACGGTGGCCGGACGGTCCGGGCGCTGCGAACCCGTTCACCCAGTGGAGCGGCACGTCGGGCACGGCGCTGCCCTACACCCTGACGCTGCGCGGCGCCTCGTTCGCCGCTGAGCTGAATCCGGCGGACGCGCAGGTGGCGTTCGCGTGGATAGAGAATCCGTCCACCAACGGCCCGGCCCCGAACTTCAGCTACCAGCACACGCCGAGCGGCGAGCTGATCATCACCGAGCGGCTGGGGGTCGGCTCCTGCCGCGTGGACCTGCCGGGGCACCTTGGCGCCGGCGGCAACCTGCAGGTGACTTCGGCCGAGTTCCCCGGGTCCGGCAACTACGTCACCGTGGTCGAGAGCTTCGTCGCGGGCTCCCGCAAGATGGAGTGCTACATCAAGACCTTCAATGCCGCCGGCCAGCCCGTCGACGGCGACTTCAATCTGGTCTACCGCGTCGGCGGGGCACCCACCGACCGCACGGCCTATC
Organism: Planctomycetota bacterium; assembly: GCA_016794485.1. GTDB lineage: Bacteria > Planctomycetota > UBA1135 > UBA1135 > UBA2386 > UBA2386. The sequence goes on along the minus strand of JAEUHV010000133.1, from coordinate 5,983 downwards.
TGTGGGCCAACAACCCGACCGCGGCTTCCTACACCCCGACCCTCAACTACGCGTTCAACGGCAACCGCGGCTTTCCGACGATCCTGCGCTTTGCTCTCGGCAGCTACAGGGTGACGCTGCCGGGCCTCGACAACGGCACCTCCGGTGGCCATGTCCAGGTCTCGCCGATCGCCACCAACCTCGCGTCGCGCGCTCAGGTCGACAGCTGGGCCAACTCGGGAGCGGACAAGCACGTCTTCGTGCGCACGTTCGATGGCGCCGGCAACGCAGCCGACCGCATGTTCTTGTTGAGCTACACGGAAACCGCGGCGGCCCAGGCCCCGCACCTCGGCTCCGGAGCCCATGTGTGGGCGAACAACCCGACGCAGTCGAGCTACGTGCCCAACTCGACCTTCCAGGCCAGCAATGGCACCAACGCGCCGGCCGCCCCGATCACGATCACGCGCGCGGGTGTGGGCACCTACGACGTCGAGCTGCCCGGGCACCTGGACACCTTCGGCGTGCCCACCGTGGCGATCTACGGCACCTCGCCCGGTGCAGCCAGGGTCCGGGACTGGCTCCCGACGCCCACCGGCGGCACGACCATCCGCGTCGAATGCACGGACGTCGGTTACGTCCCGAGCGACCGGCAGTTCGTGCTGCAGTTCACCAGCGCGCGCCCGGCCGGCACGCCGGCGCGCAACGACGTCATCGGCGGTGGCTGCAACGGCTCGACGCTGCGCGGCATCTCGCGGCCGCGCCTCAGCGGCACGTGGGAACTCGCGCTCGAGAACCTGCCGCCCTCCGCGGTGCTGCCGTTCACGATCGTCGGCGCCGGCAACCCGAGCCTGCCGCTGGACGGTCTCGGCATGCCTGGCTGTGTGCTGTATGCCGACCTCACGCTGCTGACCATCTTCGGTGGCAACCCGGCCTTCGGGCTGAGCGTGCCGAACTCGGCGGCCCTGGTCGGCGTTGCGCTGCATGCGCAAGGTGGAGCCTTCGAACCGACGCTGAATGCGTTCGGCGCCGGACTCGGCAGCGCGATCCGCGGCGTGATCGGCGACGTGTGAGCGAACGCGCGGCGGCCTTGGCCGCCGCGACGCGGCCGGTTCACTTGCCCTTGCCGGGAGCCGGCGGCGCCGCCACGGCGGCCCCAAGGTGCGCCGCCCGATCCTGCCACGAACCGAGTGCCTGCCCCTCGCGCGACGGGCACAACTCGAACAACGGGCAGTCGGCACACTTCGGCCCCTTCGCCAGGCACGTGTAGCGGCCGAGCAGCAGGATGCGGTGGCCGATGTCGATCCACTGGTCCTTGGGGAAGCGCGCGCAGAGTTCGTGCTCGACCTTGTCGGCGGTGGCCGCATTGGCGAGCCCCAGCCGCTGGCTGACGCGCATCACGTGGGTGTCCACGACGATGCCCGAAGCAACCCGGAAGGCGACGCCGAGCACGACGTTCGCGGTCTTGCGCGCGACGCCCGGCAGGGCGACCAGGGCCGCAATGTCGGCCGGGACCTTGCCACCGTGCTGGGTGTGGATCGCCAGCGAAGCGCCCTGGATGGCCTTGGCCTTGTTGCGGAAGAAACCGGTCCGGTGCACGACCGCCTCGACCTCCTCACGCGGTGCGGTCGCCAGGGCTTCGGGGGTCGGCCACTTGGCGAACAGCAGCGGGGTCACCGTGTTGACCGTGCGGTCCGTGCTCTGGGCGCTCAGGATCGTCGCGACCAGCAGGGTCCATGCGTCCTTGTGGTCGAGCTCGCAACGGGGTTGCGGCAGTGCCACCGACAGTCGGTCGTGCACGTCGGTTGCGTTCGCGGGCGGACCGGCGGGTTGTTCCGGCCCGGGCTTCTTGCGCGTCACCACGGGGCCGGAAAGGTAGGGACGAAGGCGCACAGACTCAACCGCGGGCCCCGAACACGGCCGACCCGATGCGCACGAGCGTCGAGCCTGCCGCAACCGCAAGCTCCATGTCATCGGACATGCCGAGGCTCAGGATCGGCAGCGGTTGGCCGGAACGGCGGCGCAGTTCGGCCGCGAGGGACTGCACGCGGGCAAACGTCGGCGCCGGGTCGCCTTGCTGTGGCCCCATCGCCATCACCCCCTGCACAGAGAGGTTCGGACAGCGGACGAGCACGTGGTCGAGCAGCGCCGCCGCGTCGGCGGGCGGACACCCGTGCTTGGTTGGTTCGTCGGTGGCGTGGATCTGCAGCAACACCGGCAAGCGGCGGCCCGTGCCGTGCAGTTCCTTCTGTAGCTCGTCGGCGAGGCGCACGCGATCGAGGCTGTGCACGAGTTCGAGGCCGGGCACGGCGAGCAGGTCGCGCACCTTGTTGGTCTGCAGTGACCCGATCAAGTGCCAGCGCAGGTCCGGCAGGTCACCGGCGGCGCGCGCCTCGGCCGCCTTGGCGGCCAGTTCTTGCACGCGGTTCTCGCCGAAGTGCCGTTGGCCGGCGGCGTGGGCGATGCGCACGGCGGCGAGCGGATGCGTCTTGCTGACAGCCAGCAGGTCGACGGCCGTCGGCGGACGACCGGCGCGCGTGCACGCGGCGGCGATGCGGTCGTGAATCGCGGCGAGGTTCCGGGCGACGTCGACGCCGCCGTTCACGCGTCGTCCCAATGCGCGGTCAAAGGCCCGGGGAACATCATGCGCCCGCGGCGCAGCAGCGACTCGCGGTTCTCGATCGGGAACCCCGACAGCAGCGCATCCCACGCCTCGTAGTGGTCGCACAGCTCGACCCATTCGCGCAGCGCCTGGCCGACGCGCGGATCGCGCGCGTGGCGATCGCCGAGATGGCGCGCGAACTTGCGCATGAACGCGGCGAGCTCGGCCTGCAGCGTCTGCGGCGTGACCTCGTCGGGGCGGAAGCCGAAGTCGCGGATCCACTGCGCGCGCAGGGTGCTGGCGATCTGCTGCAGCGAGGCGCCCATCAGCACCTCCTTGGTGGCGGCCTGCACGTTCATGTTCGGTGCGACTCCAACGGGCCGGTCAGTGGCGGAAGTGGCGCTGGCCGGTGAACAGCATCGCCATGCCGTGCTGGTCGGCGGCGGCGACCACTTCTTCGTCGCGCTTGCTGCCGCCCGGCTGGGCCACCGCGGTCGCACCCGCCTTGGCGCACACGAGCATGCCGTCGGCGAACGGGAAGAACGCGTCGCTGGCGACGACGCAGCCCTTGGCGCGTTCGCCGGCCTTGTCGACGGCGATCTTCGCCGAGTCGACGCGGCTCATCTGTCCGGCGCCGACGCCGACGGTGTGGAACTCGCCTGGTCCAGCGGCGCGCGCGAGCACGATCGCGTTCGACTTCACGTGCTTGGCGACCTTCCAGGCGAAGTCGAGGGCCTGGGTCTCGACCTCGCTCGGTGCACGCCTGGTCGCGACCTTGCGTTCGGGCGCCTGCTCGGGAATGTCGGCCGTCTGCAGCAGGAAGCCTCCACTGACCTGGCGTGCGACGAAACGCCGCCGGAGCGACAGGTCCGGCATGCCGTTCATGTCGAGCACGCGCACGTTCGGGCCCCACTTCGCCTGTTGCAGCGCGGCCATCGCTGCCGGCTCGACGTGCGGGGCGACGATCACTTCGAGGAACGTGCCGGTCGCCACGATCGCCTGCGCGGTCGCGGCGTCGAGCGTGCGGTTGGTCGCCAGGATGCCGCCGAACGCCGACACTGGATCACCGGCGAGCGCCAGCTCCCACGCGCGCGCCAGCGTCGGCGCCACCGCGGTGCCGCACGGGTTGGCGTGTTTGACGATCACACAGCAGGTCTGGTCGAACTCGAGGGCCAGGCCCAACGCGGCGTCGGCGTCGAGGATGTTGTTGTAGCTGAGTTCCTTGCCGCCCAGCTGGCGCGCATTGGCGAGACTCGGCGAGGTCTCGCCGACCGAATAGAAGGCCGCCTTCTGGTGCGGGTTCTCGCCGTAGCGGAGGTCCTGCAGCTTCTCGCCGTGGAACACCGCGCGCTGCGGAAAGAAGCCTTCACCGGGCGAAGCACGCCGTTCGCAGTCGAACCACTGCGCGATCGCCGCGTCGTACGTCGCCGTGTGCGCGAACGCCTTCGCCGCGAGCCGGCGCAGCAGGTCCTGCGGCAGGGTGCCGCCGTTCTCGCGCAGCGCGCGCAACACCGCCGGATAGTCGGCCGGATCGACGACCACGGCCACCGACGCGTGGTTCTTCGCCGCGCTGCGGATCATCGCCGGGCCGCCGATGTCGATCTGCTCGACGATCTCCTGGCGCGTGATGCCGGGCTTCTTCACCGTCTCGCGGAAGCGGTAGAGGTTGACGCACAGCACGTCGATCGGATCGATGCCGTGCTGCTCCATCGCCGCCCCGTGGGCCGGCACGTCGCGCCGCGCCAGCAGGCCGCCGTGCACCTTCGGGTGCAGGGTCTTGATGCGGCCGTCCATCATCTCGGGGAAGCCGGTGTAGTCCGCGACTTCCTGCACGCTCAACCCGGCATCGACCAGCGTGCGCGCGGTTCCACCCGTCGACGTCAGGCTGAAGCCCGCTTCGGCGAGGCCGCGGGCGAACTCGGCGATGCCCGTCTTGTCGGTGACCGACAGCAGTGCGCGTCTCATGGCTTCTTCTGGTCCTTGCGCATCTTCAGGTAGCCCTCGATGAACGGATCGAGCTTGCCGTCCAGCACGCCGTGCACGTCGCTGGTCTCGACATCGGTGCGCAGGTCCTTGCACATCTGGTAGGGCTGCAGCACGTAGCTGCGGATCTGGTTGCCCCAGCTGATCGAGCCGCGGTCGCCGTAGAACTTGGCGAGCTCGGCCTCACGCTTGCTGAGTTCGAGCTGGTACAGCTTGCCCTTCAGCATGCGCATCGCCGTCTCGCGGTTCTTGCCCTGGCTGCGTTCGGCCTGGCACGCGACGACGAGGCCGGTCGGGATGTGCGTGAGGCGGATCGCCGACTCGGTCTTGTTGACGTGCTGGCCACCGGCACCGGACGCGCGGTAGGTGTCGACCTTCAGGTCTTCCTTGCGGATCTCGATGTTGATGGTGTCGTCGAACTCGGGCACGACTTCGACCGACGCGAACGAGGTCTGGCGGCGGCCCTGGCCGTCGAACGGCGAGATGCGCACGAGGCGGTGCACGCCCTGCTCGGCCTTCAGCTTTCCGTAGGCGTACGGGCCACGGATGATGATGGTCGCGTTCTTGATGCCGGCTTCCTCCGCCTTCTGGAAGTCCGACTCCTCGACGGTCATGTCGTTCTTGGCCGCCCACTTCACGTACATGCGCAGCATCATCTCGCACCAGTCCGACGCGTCGACGCCGCCGGCCCCGGGCTGCAGGGTGACGATGGCGTTCATCGCGTCGTGCTCGCCGCCGAGCATGAGCTGGAACTCGAGCTGGTCGAGGCGCGCGGTGATCTTCTGGTCGATGTCGGTGAGGTCGGCCTCGACCGCGGCGGGGTCGTCGGCACCGAGTTCGATCAGGGTGCGGCCGTCGTCGATCAGGCGGTTCAGAGCGTCGATCGGCTCGACGACCTGGTAGCAGGTCTTCTTCTTGGCGACGACCAGCTGCGCGCGTTCGGGCTCGTCCCAGAAGCCCTGCTGGGCCATGCGATTCTCGATGTCCGCTAACTCACGATGGCGGCGAAGGTAGTCAAAGACTCACCTTGAGCGACTCGACTCGCTGCTCCGCTGCCTTCAGTGCCTGGCTGTGATCGTTCAGACCCATGGGGGCGAGGACTTGAGCGGGGCACCGGGCGGTTTTCCAGCGGTTCCTCGGCTCTGGCTCTGGCTCTGGCTCTGGCTCTGGCTCTGGCTCGGCTGGTGTGCGCGGGCACAGGTTCACGCAACGGCCAGACTGCAGGTGCTGCGCCATCGCATGTGGCGGTGTCAGGCAACCAGCTGTCGCCGATCGACCGGTGCGCAAGCTGACCGTGTGATCCTGTCGACCGATCTCGACCTCGTCTTTCACTCTTCGCGGCTCGTCGGCCGTGTCCCAACGTCGATCTTGCGCATGCCGGCAACATGGCGACCTCGCGCGAAGGATCTACACGCCCTGCCC
>JAEUHV010000126.1 GCA_016794485.1 Planctomycetota bacterium | reverse complement strand
GACGAATCCGCCAGCACGAGCCGGAGCCATCGCCACCGACACCGCTGCCAACCGCATCGTGCTCGTCGACTTCGATTGGAACTCACCGCTGTCCGACCACACCTGGATGGTGAGCAACGGCACGGCTACGCGGCTTTCGGTGGGCCTGGGCCCGACCAGCCGGACCGGCGGGCGTCTCGCTTACGACTCGGCCCGCGGCGTGCACGTCTACTTCGGTGGCTTGGCCGCTCCGAGCTCCACCTACTACTTCGGCGACACGTGGGAGTTCGATCTCGGCCCCCTCGCGTCGTTCACGTCGTACGGCACTGGCTGCGTCGGCAGCCGCGGCGTGCCCAACTTGGCCGCGCAAGGCGCGTCACTGCCGCGCATCGGCACGACCTTCACCGCGCACGTCACCAACTTGCCGTGGACCGGCCCCGCGTTCCTCGTGCTCGGCTTGTCGAACACCAGCTACGGCAGCACTCCTCTGCCGATCGACCTCGGCTTCCTCGGTGCGCCGACGTGTTCGCTGCGCGCCAGCATCGATGACATCCAACCGGTCGTGAACATCCTCGGCGCGGCGACCTGGAGCTGGTCGATCCCGGCGATCCCCGGCGCCTCGTTCTTCACCCAGGTCCTGCCGCTCGACCCAGGCGTGAACGCGCTCGCGCTCACCACCAGCAATGCCTGCCACGGCGTGATCGGCCTCTGACCGTCACCACCATGCGCCGCACCGCCGCATTGGTCGCACTGCTGCTCAGCTCGGGGTGCACGGTCGCGCTGTGGCGCAGCGATGGGTTCGAGCCGCCACCGCAGAACCGGCCGACCGCGATCGAGGCTGCCGCCATCACGACCGACGGCCAGCTTTGGGTGCGTTGCAGCTTCGCCAGTCCCTGGTGCAAGAACGTCGTGGCGCCCCTCGACTGGCGGGCGCAACCGGCCGTCGCGCGGGCGACCGGACAACCGTTGCCGAACACGACCTGCCCCGTGCACGTCTGCCAACCGGGCGAACTGGACGAACTGCTGCGCCTGCATCCCGATCGCGACGCGCACGGCCTCGAACCGGCCCTCTGGGTCGAACTGGAGACCGCCGCGGGTGCGGGTCCGCAACTGTGGGTCCTGGACAGCCGCGGACGCCTGCGGGGCCAGCGCGTCATGCTGCCGTCGAGCGGCGTCGACTGGTTGTCGCCGGCCACCGCCCCGCACATCCTGGTCACCCCGGTCGCCGTCGCCGTCGACGTGGTGTTGACGCCGGTCTGGCTCGTCTTGGTGGGGTTGTTCGCGTCGGGCGTTGGGACCCGTTGAGCGGTCAAGACGCATCCGGTCGTGCGCCGATGAGCCCGCCATGCGCGATGGCATGGGCAGGATCGGCCATGCGAACGGCCCGGTGCTGTTCGTGATCGGCAGGCACTACGCCTACCAACCCGGGCAACCGCCGTCGAACGACCTGCACAACCTCGTCGGTTCGCTCGAGTCGACCGGCCTCGCCGACGCCGTCGTGTTCGCCTTGGACGACCCCCACGACGGCGGCGTCGACCGCGCCTTGCACGAGTTCGTGCACCGGGTGCGCCCGCGCCTGGTCGTCGCGCGCCTGTCGCTCGCCGCCGCCATGTTCGCCAACCGGCTGCCGCGCGTGGAGACGTTCGTCCGCCTGCGTCGCGAACTGCAGGTCCCCATCGTCGGCGTGCTCGGCGACAGCTCGCGGCCGGGGTTCATGGACCTGCCGAACGCGTATTCGCCCGCGGTCGACCTGTTCGACGTGTGGGACAACTACGAAGCGTTCCGCCACGAGGCGGCCGAGCCGGATCGCTACCGCCCGATTTTCACGCCGCAGGATCGCCGTGTGTTCTGCGACCCAGGCCGCGACCGCGACCTCGACGTCGCGTTCGTCGGCATGCGGAGCAGCGGCCCGGAACGCCAGTGCGGCCTCGATCGCCTGCGCCAGGACGGCATCGTCGTGCACCAAGGTCGGCGGCCAGGGCGACCACTGCGTGCCGCTCGCCGAGATGGCGGCGATCTACCAGCGCGCGCGCATCGTCGTCAACTTCGCCGAGATCGTGCCCGACGTGTTCGCGTGTCGTGGCCGCGTGTTCGAGGCGACCATGTCGGGAGCGCTGCTGGTCGAACGCGACAACGTGCACACCAACCGCTGGCTGCGGCCGGGCCTGCACTACGCCAGCTACCGAGACCTCGGCGAAATGGCGTTCGTCGTGCGCTACTGGTTGCAGCACGAGGACGGGCGCAAGCGGCTCGCCGCGCGTGGTCGCGACCACGTCGCCGCGCACTGCAGCGCCGAGAACTACTGGCGGCCCCTGCTCGAACTGGCCCACCGGCCGTTCGCCGTTTTGCCGTCGGCGCGCCCGTTGGTCCTGGCCTGAACGGAAGGCTCACTTCGCCGCTGCCGCCGCCTGCACCGCAGCGACCAGCGCCCGCACGCCCGTGGCCAGCGCCGCCTCGTAATCGGGCCAGTAGCGCGAGCTGTGCAGCACCGGCACGTCGCCTGCGGCCTGCATCTTCGCCAGGCGGTCGGGGGCGATCGTGCCGAGCCGGAACATGCACAGCGGCACGTTCTCGGCGTACAGCGCGCCGAAATCCTCGGCGACCATCGCCGGCGGAATGTCGCGCACGTTGGCCGCGCCGAGGGCAACGACCAGACCGCCCTTCACCGTTGCCGTCAGCGCGTCGTGGTTGCGCAACGCCGGCGTGTGCTCGCTGAACACCACTTTCGGCTCGGGTGCGCCGTACGACGTCGCCACGGCCTTTGCCTTGCGTTCGATCGCCGCCAGCATCTTCACGCGCACCTCGGCGGTGTAGCTGCGCACGGTCGCCTGCAGGTGGCATTGGTTCGGCACGATGTTGTGCTTGTTGCCGCCTTCGATCGCGCCGACGGTGATCACGCACGCTTCGAGCGGGTCGATCTCGCGCGAGACGATCGTCTGCAGGTCGAGCACCAGCTGGGCCGCCTGCACGATCGGGTCGATGGTCAGGTGCGGCGCCGCACCGTGGCCACCCTTGCCGAACACCGTGATGTCGCAGCTGTCGACGTTCGCCATCGCGAAGCCGGAACGGATGCCGACGTGGCCGGTCGCCATGTCGTGTGCGGTGTGCAGTGCGAGCGCCCACTGCGGCCTTGGGAAACGCGTCAGCAGGCCGTCCTGCAGCATCGCCTTCATGCCGCCGGCGCGTTCCTCGGCCGGCTGCAGCTGGAACACCAACGTGCCGGTGAACGCCTCGGGATGCTGCACGAACCACTTCGCCGCGCCGACGAGGCAGGTCATGTGCAGGTCGTGCCCGCACGCGTGCATGATGCCCACGGGGCGGCCCTCGGCACTCTCGCCGCGCACCTTCGACGCGTACTCGAGGCCCGTCTCCTCGGCGACCGGCAGTGCGTCCATGTCGGCGCGCACGAGGCCGACCGGGCCGGAGCCGCGGCGCAGCACGGCGACCACGCCCGTGCCGCCGACCCGTTCGGTGACATCGAGACCGAGCGCCTTCAGCTCCTGCGCCATGCGCGCGGCAGTGGCGTGCTCGTGGAACGACAGTTCCGGATGCTGGTGCAGGTGGCGGTATAGGCTGCCGAGTGCTGGCGCGTGCTGCTGCATCCACGCTTCGTCCTGGGCGACGGCAACGGAAGAAAGGCACACGAGCAACGTCCACGGCAGGCAACGCATCGGCGCAGTGTCGCCGATCGCCAGTCCGGTTTCGCGCCCCGACTTGCGGGGCCGCGCGTCCCTTCGCACACTCACTGCATGCTGCTGTCGATCGCCGCCGACGAACGCGCCGCCCTGCAGTTCGACGACCTGGCCTCGGCGCTCGACGCCGGTCTGCCCCTGCCG
>JAEUHV010000114.1 GCA_016794485.1 Planctomycetota bacterium | reverse complement strand
CCGAACGTGCTGACCGAGGCGCATCCGTTCTACAACCTCTTCAAGAAGGAGAAGGAAGGCGACCGGATCCCGCACCTGTTCTTCGTCGATCCCGACGGCTCCAACAAGAAGGAGCTGCCCGGTGACCAGGCGCAGACGGTGTTGTGGGAGACGATGTTCTCCTACCTCGAACGCTGCTACGCCGAGAGCGCCAAGGAGGCGATCAAGGAGCTGCGCCAGTTGCTCAGCCAGTACGACAAGCTGGACGCGGAGGAGCAGCTGGTGAAGGGGCGCCTCGACAAGGAGATCGAGAAGAACGGCCCCGAGTCCGAGAAGGCCAAGAAGTTCGACGCCGACCTGCAGAAGCTCGCCAAGGAGCGGGCCAAGCTCGGTGTGCGCGAGAAGGAACTGCGCGACCTGGCCTTGAAGGCGATGCCGACGACGGGCGCCGCAGGCGCCTCGAAGTGACCCTGGGAAGCGGGGGCGCCTACGGCGCACCCCGCGGCCCCTGCAGCCTGCCCGCTGCCTTGACGAGATCGATGCCGATGATTCCGTGGCATGCCGTTGTGCGCTCGTTCGCGCTGTTCGTCTTGGGCCTCTCCTGCCTGGCGCAGGACAAGCCGCCTCCCGGCAAGGACGACGACGAGGTCCAGAAGCTCGGCCCCGTCGATCCCTACACCGGCAACGACGCCGCCGCGATGCAGCAGGCCGGGGTCGTGGCGTATGGCCCGTTTCCCTGGGCCGACCACCACAGCACCACCGACGTCGACCGGGTGCTCGGCGAGAAGCGCGTGCTCTGGCTCGAGACCGCGCACTTCAAGCTCGGCTCCAGCCTGAAGTCGACGCCGTGGCCGGAGAACGCCGAGGCCAGGAAGTTCCTGGAGCAGGAGGTCAAGGCACTGCGCAAGAAGCTGCCCAAGGTGCCCGAGAAGCCGAAGAAGCTCGACCCGTGGTTGCGGTTGCACCTCTACGCGCAGCGGTGTGAGAAGGCCTATGCCGACTGCCAGGAACTGCTCGGCGTCACCGATGCCGACTTCCCCGCGCGCGGCCAGGCGCCGCGCGAAGGCGCGTTCCTCGGACTGCCCGGCAAGTTCCTGCTGCTGACGTTCCAGAAGCAGTCCGACATGGCGCGCTACATGGACCGCTTCTGCAACCAGAAGGTCGACAAGTCGATGCGCCACTACCATGACAAGACCTGCCAGATGCTGCTGGCGGTCGCCATGGAAGGGCTCGACGGCATCGACGAGAGCGGGCTGCACGCCCACGTGCTGTTCGCGACCTGGCAGAACCTCATCAACGGCTACAACGGGTTCTCGTATCCGCTGCCGTTGTGGTTCGGCGAAGGCCTGTGCCACTGGTACGCGCGCAAGGTGCCGACCGAGTTCCTCAGCGTGCAGATCAAGGACGACGAGGCGGTGGCCGAGGAGAAGCAGCACAACTGGCCGGTGAAGGTCCGCCGACGTGCGCAGCACGAAGCCACCTGCTTCAAGTTCGACGACATGGCGGAGTGGGCGAAGTGGGAGGACATGGGCTACCACCGGCACGCGCAGTCGTGGTCGCGCATGGACTTCCTGATGCAGCAAGACAAGCAGAAGGTCGGGCTCATGTTGCGGCAGCTCAAGGCCGTGCCGCCGGACAACACGTTCGAAGGGCAGGCACCGGTGCTGCGGACCCTGGCGAAGAAGCTGGTCGTCGAGTTGTTCGAACTGGACGGACCCGCGTTCGACGCGAAGTGGCGCGAGTGGGTGCTGAAGACCTACCCGAAGAAGTAGCCTCGGCGGGGTGATGACTCCGTCCAGTCTGTTCGCGTTCGCCGGCGCCGGCAGCGTCGGTGCGTTGGCCCGCTGGTTCCTGGTGGCGCAATTGCAGGAACGATGGCCCGGCCTGCCGTGGCCGGTGGCGGTCGTCAACGTGCTCGGCTGCTTCTGCTTTGGGGTGTGCTGGTCGTTCGGCGACGGCCGCTGGTCGCCCGCGACCTCCGCCGTCGTGTTGTCCGGCTTCTTCGGCGCGTTCACGACGTTTTCGTCGTTCGCGTTCGACTGCCACAGGCTGCTGGCCGAAGGGCGACTGGGCCTGTTGTGCGTCAACGTGCTCGGCCAGAACCTGCTGGGCCTCGGCGGGCTCGCCGTCGGCATCACGCTCGGGCTGCGGCTCGCGCGCTGACTCGGGTACCGGCTAGCATGCGGGTCGCCATGCGCCCCCTGCCAACGCTGTTGCTGTCGCTCGCCGCCGTCGCGGCATTGGGGCTGGGGCTGTACGTGATGGGGGCCAACGTGCCGGCTGCCTTGCCGGGCAGCGGCGACAAACCCGCCTGGAACGGCGGCGTGCCGCAGGGCCACGTCTACACGACGGTCTGCGACGAACCGATCGACGTCAATCCACTGACGGCGCACACCTCGACGGCCCGTCGCATGGTGCACGCCTTCACGCACGAAGCGTTGCTCGACGTCGACCCGGCCTCGGGCGAAATGCGCCCGGCGCTCGCCAGTGCGTTCGAGCCGGCGGTGGACGGCATGTCGTGCACCTTCACGGTGCGTCAGGGGGTGAAGTTCGCGGATGGCGAACCGATGACGCTGGAGGACGTGCTGCTGCCGTGGCACGTCGCGCACGCCGGCCACCTGCCGCTCGGGCTGATCGGCGACGTCTTCCAGCGGGTTGCCGCCGTCGAGGTGCTCGATTCGTGGCGCTTCCGGGTCGTGTTCCGCGAGCGACACTACGCGTCGGTGCGCATCGTCGGCGAGTCCTGGTTGGTCCCGAGCAAGCGCTTCTTCGAGGCCAGGGTCGCGGCGAAGTGCGGCGGACGCACACCGCCCGCAATCGACAGCGACGAGTTCGCCACGCTGCTCGGCCAGGTCGACCTCGAATGTGGCCCGGGCACCGGGCCCTACCAGTTGCGCAACGAGCCCGGCGGCACGTCGCACTGGCGCCCGCGGCAGGACCTGCTGTTGGTGCGCAACGACCACTGCTGGCGCCGGAGCGCGTCGCCCGGCTGCTGGAACTTCACCGGCATCCGCCTGTTGTTCCGCGAGCCACCGGCCGCCCGCAACGCACTGTTGCGCGGCGAAATCGATTCCCTCACCGGCAGCACGATCGACTCGTTGCTGGCGGCGCAGCCGGATCTTACCGGGCGCTACGACCGCCTCGTCTACGACCACGAGCAGATGGGGGTCTACCGGGTCGTGTGGAACCTGCGGCACGCGCCGTGCGACGACTTGCGCGTTCGGCGCGCGCTGGCGGCGTTGTTCGATGCCGAGGGCGTCGTGGCGACGAGCCAGGGGCACCTGCAGCGGGCGGTCGCGCACGCCAAGCCGGACGCGCCGGCGTACCCGCGCGACCTCGCTCCGTTCGCGTTCGATCCGCCGGCGGCCCGAGCGGCGCTGCGCGAAGCGGGCTACGACCCGGCGGCAGGGCGTCCGCTGCGATTGCGGTTCGTCGCGATGGCCGGCACGGACGAACTCCGTCGCATGGTGGAGCTCTTCGCCGACGCCGCGAACAAGGCGGGCATCGACCTCTCGGTTCGCAACGTCGACATGGCCGGGTGGACCGCGGCGTGGAAGGCCAACGACTGGGACGGCCTGCTGACCCTGACGTTCTTCCGGCCGTGGGGCGACCCGACCCCGTTCCTGCACAGCAGGGGTGTCGACAACCTCGGCCAGTTCGCCGACGCCGAGGTCGATCGGCTGCTCGAGCAGGCCGTCGGCGAGCTCGATGCCACGGCGCGCGCGAGCGCGTTTCGCGCCGCGCACAAGCGCGCCTTCGAGCTGCAGCCGGTGACGCTGCTGGCGCACCCGCAGGTGACGTTGCTGCTGTCGCGCAGCGTGCAGGGGGAAGCCGTCGGTCGCACCGGGCTGTTGCTGGAACGGGCCTACGTCGAGCACGACCGGCAACGCAAGTGAGACGCGGCCCCCGCGCTTTCCTGGTAGAACTGCGGCCGCCCGCGGCTCCGAGCCGAAGAACCCCGTCTGCCGATGACCATCGCCGTCGCCGACCCGCGCATCCTCGAATCGTGGCCGCCTGAACTGGCCTCGTTGCCGTTCGGCAGCCCTGCGTTCAAGGCGGCCAACGCCCGCCTCGCCGCCGAGGACGAAGCCGCGTGTGCGCCGTTCGCGCGCGCGATGCCGCACTGGATCAACCTCACGAGCACCACGGTCTGCAACCTGAAGTGCTTCATGTGCAACCAGTTCCTCGATCCGAACTCACCGAAGGTGATGCTCGACGAGGACGTCTACCAGAAGGTCGTGCGCGAGCTGTATCCGTACGCACGCACCATGCAGTTGTCGGCGTTCGGCGAGCCGCTGATGACGCCGAAGATGGACCAGAAGCTGGACGATCTCGAGCGCTACGGCATGAAGCTCGAGATGGTCAGCAACGGCACCTTGATGATGAAGGAGTCGCGCTTCCGCGAGCAGCTGCTGCGCACGCTGGAGCTGGTGACGTTCTCGATGGACGGAGCGACGCCGGCGACCTACGACTCGGTGCGCACCGGGGCCGACTTCCACGAGGTGTTCGCCAACATCAGCCGGTTCGCCGAGCGGCGGCTCGAAATGCCAGCCGCGGCGCGGCCGAAGATGAACTTCAACTACATCCTCATGCGGCGCACGGTCGCCGAGGCGCCGAAGTTCGTCGAGATGGTGCACCGCTGGGGCGGCGACCAGATCGTGTTCAACCACCTGGTGACGTTCCACCCGAGCCTCAAGGGCGAGTCGCTCAACTACTGCCGCGCCTACGCCAACGAATGGCAGGACCGCACCCGCGAAGTCGCCAAGGCGCTCGGTGTGCAGATCTCGATTCCGCCGAACTTCGCCGACGTCGCGTCGCCGGCAGAGGCTCCTGCCGTGGCCGCGCCGGCTCCGGCCGCGTCGCCGAGCCCGACCAAGGCCGCGCCGCGTCCGTGCGGGCCGCCGCCAGTGAAGTGCTGGTTCCTCTGGCAACGCGTCTACATCGCCCCGTTCGGCGACGTGGTGCCGTGTTGCCTCGCCGGCATGCCCGCGTTCGGCAACATGGCGAAGACGTCGTTCTTCGACGTCTGGAACGGCGACACGTACCGCAACTACCGCAAGCACGTGTTCACCGACAAGCCGCTCGGCAAATGCCGCAGCTGCTACCTGATCTGGCCCAATGCCGAACTCGCCGGCACCGAGGGCTTTGAGTACGGCGTTTGATTGCGTGCCACCGCGTGGCGGTGACGGTCGGCGGTAGATGCGGTGGAATGCCTGCAGATGGGAAATGCCGTCCGCATGGGGCGGCCGGTAGCGTAGGGGCTTCTCGTCACCCCGCCGCATTGCGCCGCGAGCCTCGCCCTCTCGCGCCAACGCCGCGTTCGAGGCCCGATTGAAGATCCTGCTCGCCATCGTCGTCGCCGCTGCTGCCATTCCGGCCCAGGTCGTGCGCATTGCCAACCACTCGCCGTTGCCGTTCCACGGCTGGAAGCGCACGACGGTCGACGTGCTGCCGCCGCACCCGAGCGGAACCGTCGGCGGCGCCACGTACGTGCTGGGCCGCCCCGTCGGTCTCGACACCCACGTCGTCGACGTGCGCGTGGCGTTGGCTCCGTTCCAGACCGCCGTGCTCGACCTCGCGCAAGCGCAGCCCGCCGCCTTCGTGCGCGCGCCGTTCGGCACGGCCATCAGCGCGTTCGGCGGCACGACGCGCATCGCGGGCCTGCCGATGACGTTGCTCGAGGTCGTGGACGATGGGGCCGGCTACACGTGCCACTGGCGCCGGCGCACCATTCCGATGATCGCCGTCGACGTGTGGTGTACCTGGTATCCCGACCAGCCGGGGTTGTGCAGCGGTGAGGCCGCGATCACCGCGTCCAATCCGACCGTTCCCGACCTCGCGGCCTGGTTGCCAGCGGGCATGCCGCTGCAACTCGGCGATGCGCTCACGCTGACCACGAACGGGACGCTCGGCACGCTGCTGCCCGTCGACACGCACTTCGCCGACGGGCAGTCGCGGCTGCAGCCGGTCACCTTCGTGTGGCCGGCGCGGCTGCCGGCCGTCCAGGATTGGCTCGACGCGATCGTCACGGCCAACTACCTCGTCGGCGCGTGCGGGCTGCAACGCCTGCACGCCGACGGCAATCCGTCCTATCCGACCGGGTTCGATCCGCACGCGTGGGCGAACGGCAACTACCTCGAGTCGGTGCGCCGGCTGCACACCGACGAGGAGCCGGTGGTGGGACCGACCAAGATGAGTTCGGTCACCGGGCGCCAGGAAGACCAGACGTTCGTTCGCGGCGAGGCCTTGCTGCCCGGCGGGGTGGGCGCCGAGTGGATCGCCTACCTGAACGCGCTGCGGCTCGGCGCGCGCCCGTGCCATCACCTGGAAGAGGACGGCCGCCCGCTCGATCTGCCGCTGCACGTGAACCCGCGGCTCGTGTTCTGGGACGGGCGGCCGCACTGGTCGCCGGTGTTGAGTCCGGATCGCCTGGGCAAGCCGGCCACGATCACGCCGGACGACGCCAAGCTGTGGTGGGGGCCAGACGTCGAACACTGGTTCATGAACACGTTGGCGGCGGCGACGCGGCTGACTGGTTCGCCGGCCTGCCAGTGGTTGCTCGGGCACCAGGCGCGCATCTACCGCCTGCAGTGCACGACCGATCCGACCTTGGCGACGTCGCAGCCGTTCGCGGCGCGCGCGGTCGGGTGGGAAGGCATGCTGGCGGTGCATCTCTACCGCGAACTCGAGGACCGGCCGATGGCGAACGCGGTGCGGCTGCACTGGCAGGACCGCGTCACGAACGTGATCCTGCCGGCCTACCAGAACCGGCAGTACGGTGTGTGGGACCCGCGGCTGGACGACCCGCGTCTCGGCAAGGGGTGGTGGTGGATTCCGTGGCAGCAGGCGGTGGGCGCGTACGGGCTCGACCTCGGCTGTGCGGTGCTCGGCCCGGCCGCAGGGCGGCCGGTGGCGCTGGCTGCAGCCCAGGTCGTGCTGGCGCAGTCGTTCGCGCTGCAGAACGGCGTGTGGGTGAACCGGGCCGCGGTCGCGTTCGATGGCCGGTTCCATCAGGATTCGAGCATGTACCTGTTCGGCACGCCGCTGGCCCCGGCGGTGGTCCTGCGCCATCTGCCCAACGACCCGGTCGCGCGTTCGATCTGGAACCAGATGCACGCCGATGCGACCGGAACCGAGCACACCGCGTGGTTTGCGCCGGGCGTGCAGTAGCCCGGCATCCGCGGGTGTGCGCCCAGGGTGGACGCCAGGCTCGTGCCGGCAGGTCCTGTTGCCCCCGCCAAGGTCGTGGGGTCCCAGGTCCTGGTGCCCCCGACCAAGGTCGTGGGGTCCCGTAGGGGGCTGCGGCCGCCTCGAAGTGGTGGAGAGTAGGGGAGTCGAACCCCAGACCACGACAAAGCCAATGTCGCGCTCTACCAACTGAGCTAACTCCCCGCTCCCGGCGGCCGCAGCCCCACCGCGCTGCGCCGGACGAGCCGTCGCCGCGCGAAGGGAGCGAAGGAAGGTAGCGACGTCGCGGGCAAGTTCAAGCGCCATTTCCTTCCGCAGTCCGGCCGCGGGCTCGGGCCCGCGGGTCGCGGCGGCGCGATCTGCGGGCGTGGGCGCAAGTCCTCGCCGGGTGCGCTGGCAGCCTTCACGTCGGCGCGCTAGCTTCGGCGCCATCGTGCTGTCGACCGGTTGTGGTCACGGCCCTGCTTGCACCCGGCGGCTCCGGGTGAGTCGGGCCGCGGTCGGCGGTGCGGGCGCGGCTGGTCAGACGCCGCGACGAGGCACCATGGTCAAGCAGGGTTCGTTCTTCCAGCGGTTGAAGGAGAAGTGGGGATCGGGTTCGGGCGTGCGCGTGGACCGCGGCGCGAAACCGTCGGCGGCGGCCAAGCCGCCGGTGCCGGTGCCGCGGGTCGAGCCGGAACGTTCCGCGGCGCCGGTCCGTGCCGAACCCGAACTGATCGAGCCGCGGTCGAGCCGCAAGCTCAGCGAGCGCGAGGAGGCCATGCTCGCGCTGGGCTCGCACTTCCAGGAATTGACCACGCTGCTGCGCGGTTCGCAGGCCAAGGTCGACGACCAGCTCGGCAAGCTGGTCAACGCGACTTCGGCGCTGACGCAGTTGCCGATGCTGTCGCAGCAGCAGCTCGAGGCGCTGCGCGGCCTGTCGACGCAGATGGAACGGCAGAACGCCTTCGGCGAGCAGCTCGCCGCGACGATGGCGCCGGTGCCACAGCTGCTGCAGGCGGTGGAAGCCGCGTTGGCGCGGGCCGCCGCGACCGACGAACGCACGTCGCAGACGGTGCGCGAGTTCCAGTCGACGATGGACCGCATCCATCTGACGATGGGCCAGATGGTCGCGCACAGCGAGCAGCACGTGAAAACCGCGCAGAACCTCGCCGAACGCCGCGACCAGGAGCTGCAGAAGCTCGCCGCCGGCATCGAGTCGTCGCAGCAGCAGGCCGTCGGCGAACTCAAGCGCACCACCGACGAAGGCCTGCAGACGCTGCGCCGTTCGCACGAGGACCAGTCGAACCGCTTGCAGCGCGTCGTCGCCGAACACGCCGGCTGGAACCGCGCGGTGCTGGTCGGCATCGGCCTCG
>JAEUHV010000106.1 GCA_016794485.1 Planctomycetota bacterium | reverse complement strand
GATTGGGGATCGGCTCGGCCCCCGGCGGGAACATGGCCTGGCGCCGGTTGCTCTCCGGCACCGGCCGCTTGCGGCCCTGCAGCCACTCCTGGATCTGGGTCCAGCTCGCCGCATCGAACCACAGCGGGCCGCCGAGCAGTTCGGCGAACACGTCGCGGGTGCGGTCGTCGAGGGTCGGGCCGAGCCCGCCGGTCGCGACCACGACATCGGCCCGCGTGCAGGCATCGGCCAGCGCCGCGCGCAACTGCGCCGGGTCGTCGCTGACGACGGTGAAGCGCTGCACCACGACGCCGAGGCGTTCGAGCTCCTGCGCGATCTGCTTGCTGTTGGTGTCGAGCAGGGCCCCGTGGATCAGTTCGTCACCGATCGCCAGCACTTCGCCCAGCACGGTCATGCCGCCACCACCACCGCGTCACGCTTGCGGCCGAGGAACGTGAGGCAGAGACCGAGCCCGTAGAGCAGCAGCATCGGCGAGGCCATCAGCAGCATCGACACCGGATCCGGCGGCGTCACGACGGCGGCGACCACGAAGATCACCAGGATCGTCATGCGCCAGTTCTTGACGAAGCCGCGGTGCGTGACGAGCCCGGTCTTCTGCAGCGCCAGCATCACCATCGGCAGCTGGAACACGAGCCCCATCGCCCCGGTCAACGCGAACTCGAGGTTGAGGAACTGGCCGACGCTGAAGATCGCCGTCACCTGCTGCGGATCCATCATGCGCACCAGGAAGCCGAGGCTGTACGGCAGCGCGACCCAGTAGCCGAACAAGACGCCCGTGACGAGCAGGCCGACCATGAACGGGAAGTAGCGGTAGAACACCGCGCGTTCGTGCTTGTAGAGGCCAGCCCCGATGAAGGCCCAGACGTGCCAGATCACCACCGGGCTCGCCACGACCAGGGCGAACACCAGCGACGCCCACATGAACGACATCATGTCGTCGAGGCCGTTGGTCGCGAACAGCCCGTACGGCAGCGGGAAGCCCGAGTCGTGCGTCAGGTTCCAGGTGTAGTCCTTGGTGCCCGACAGGATCGCGTCGCGGTTCTCGGTGCAGTACTTCAGGTAGCGCAGGGTGTCGGGCTCGACCGCCAGCCCGGCCGCCTTGGCCGCCGCCACCTTCTCCTCGAGCTGCTCGATCCAGCGCGGGAACTCGTTCCGGTAGAGCTGCCGGTACGGGTGGATGATGATCTCCTGGACCGGCCCCTTGAACGGCAACAGGGCCACCACGGCGACCACGACCGCCAGCAGCGACTTCCACAACCGGCTGCGCAGCTCGTCGAGGTGGTCGCCGAACGACATCCGCGGCAGCGTGTCCTCGTCGAGGGCTTCGCGGATCTTCGGGTCGTCGAGCGGCATCGGCAGGAGTCGAACTCTAGCGAGCACCAATGCCGCGCCCCCGCCAGAAATGCAACCGCGCCCCGACCCCAAAACCGCCACGAGCCGACCGGCCACAGGCCGTTCGGCTCGTCACGAACACAGCGCACCAACCACCCACCGGCCCACCAGACGCCGGCGCGCTAGCGCCGACACTCCGCGGCGCCGTAGCCGCCCGTTGCGTTCCTTCGCGTAGTCGGCAACGGCAGGCGCCGCGGGCAACTCATCGGAGCAAGCTCTGATTCGGGCGCGCAGCGCCCGAAATCACAGCTTGATCAGATCCCGGATCTGGTTCAGGTAGGCGAACTCGACGCGCAGTTCGCTGGCGAGCTTGAACTCGGCCGAGTCCTGCACCGCGGCGAAGCCGTCGCCGGCTTCGTTGATCGGATCGTTGCCGAGGATCACGGTGTCGACGCCCGGGGCCATCTTGTCGACGACCTTGTTGCCGAGGCGCTTCAGCAGGTTGGTCAGGTTCTCCTTCTGGTACGGCGCGGTGAAGCGGCCCATCAGGTAGATCGTGCGCGTCATGCGCGGCGTGTAGAGGTCGTTGTAGAGCAGGTCGCCTTCGCGGGCGTAGTCGGCCAGCGGGTCGACGAAGTCCGACAGCGTGACTTCCGAACGCTCTTCCTCGACGCGAGTGACCGTGGCGTAGCCCTTCACCGCGTTGTTGTTCGGGTTGCGCACGCGGAACATCGTGCCCGCCTGCAGCAGGTCCTTGCGGCCGAGGCTGATGAACGCGGTGGCGATGCCGTTCTTGGCGACCAGGATCTTGCCGTCCGGAACGTCCGCCGCCTTGCGCAGCGTCTCACGCGCCAGCAGGGCCGAACTGTGCATCTGGTGCCGCGCGACCTGGGCCGCCAGCTCCTTCTCCTTCGCCGCGGCGCGCTCCTTCTCCGAGCTCAGCTCTTCGTTCTTGGCGCGCAGGCTCTCGTTGATCTGGTTGATCCGGCCTTCCTGCTCGGTCTTCGCCGAGTTGTAGTCGTTGCGCGTCTGCTCCAGGTTCGAGGTGAACTCGGTGGCGCGGGTGTTGGCCTCTGCAGTCGCGGTGGCGAACTGCTTGTCGACCTCGGCCTTCGCCGCCATCGCCTTGTCGCGTTCCGACTCGATGTCCTTCACGCGCGCCTCGGCCGCCGACACCTTGGTCAGCAGCGACGTGAACGCGTTCTCCAGCGTGCTGGCGGCGCCGAGCCCGACCTTGCCGAGCGTCTCGTCGATCAGCTTCTTCACTTCCTTCGGGTCCATCACGGCCTTGTTGGTGATGGTCGCGCCGCCGTAGACGTCACCGCGGCCCTTGAACGCACCGGGCTTGCCGATCGCGTTGCCGATCTCGGTGATGTAGTCGTCCATCAGCTGGTCCTTCTTCTTCAACGTGTCGTTGTCGGCGACCAGCTGCTCGTTCTTCTTCAGCAGCTCGGCGTTGTCGGTGTTCACCTTGTAGGCGAATCCGCCGGCCCCGAGGAACATCACGAGGACCAGGATGAAGAACACCATCGGGACGTGCGCGGCACCGCTCTGGCGATTGTGCATTGGAACCAACTCCAAGGGGTCTGTTGCTTTGCGTCCGCGCCGATGTGAGCCGGCGCGTGCGGGAGAAGCGTGGGTAGCGAGGGGAGGCTCTTCTGAGTCGGACTCGGAAAGCTGTCTGTGGTACGCGCCCGCCTGGAGGGCACCGGGCGGGAGGCTGACGAGCGAACGCCCGGCAACCCGAGGACGCGAGGGGTCGGATCTTAGAAAGGTCGACAACTCCAGGTCAAGGCACCGCCTGGGCCTGGCTTGCCGTCGCAAGGACTCTACCTCACGATGAGACACATGCCGGCAGAACGCAGCGAGGCCGCCGCCCACCCCCGCCCCGCCCTTTCGCCAAGGTCCGTCGTCATCGGCCTCGTGGGCGGCATCGCGGCCGGAAAAACCGCGGTGGCGCAGGCCTTCGCGGCGCATGGTTTCGAGCCGGTGGACGCCGACCGGCTGGCTCGGGCCGTCACCGCCGACGCCGGCGTGTTAGGCGAGCTGGCGGCGGCCCTCGGACCGGACGTGGTGCGGGACGGGGCCCTGGACCGGGCCGCCGTCGCCGAACGGGTTTTCCGCGACCCGGCGGCGCGGGCCCGGCTCGAAGCGATCACCCACCCCCGGATCCGGGTCCGCATCCTGCAGGCGCTGACCACCGCCCGCGCGCACGACCGCCCGGCGCTGCTCGACGCCCCGCTGCTGTTCGAGGTCGGCCTCGAGGTGTTCTGCGACCACGTCGTGTTCGTGCACGCAAGCGACGCGGTGCGGCGCAGCCGCGCCGCTGGACGCGGTTGGGCGCCGGAAGAACTGGCCCGTCGCGAAGCGGCCCAACTGCCGCTGGCCGCCAAACGCGCCCGCGCCGACAGCACCATCGACAACGACGGCGATCTCGGCACGATGCAGGCGCAGGTCGCCGCCGTGCTCGCGACCCTGCGAGAACGCGCATGACCAAGGCCGCCACCGCTGCAGTTTCGTCCGAGGACCTGGCGGCGACGTCGCCGCGCGAACTGCTCGACCGCCTGCTCGCGGACGGGGCCGCGCCGACACCGAACCTCGGCCGCGGCGAACTGGTCGCCGCGGCGATGGCGCACCGGCTCGCGCGCGGCGAGGCGCTGCAGGGTGCCGGCGTGCTCGAAGTGCTGCCCGAGGGCTTCGGCTTCCTGCGCAGCGCCGCGTTCGACTTCGAAGCGAGCCCGCACGACCCGTTCGTCAGTCCGAGCCAGGTGCGCAGCCTGAACCTGAAGTCCGGCCACCGGCTGCGCGGCCCCCTGCGCGCGCCGAGGGGCAACGAACGGTTCTTCGCGCTCACCCACGTCGACCGTGTGCACGAGGCGGCGCCCGACGACCTGCACGGCACGCTCGCGTTCGCCGCGCGCACCGCCGTGGTCGGCCGTCGCCCCCTGGGTGTGGCGCCGCAGTCACCGGCGCTGCGCGCGCTGGCCGAACTGGCGCCGTGGTGCCGCGGCCAGCGCATCCTCGCGGTGTGCCCACCGGGTTTCGCGCGCCTGCCGTTCCTGTGCGACCTGGCGCTGGCGCTGCACGCGGCCGACGCGACGCTGCGGGTGCACCTGGCGGCGATCGACCAGCGGCCGGAGGACCTCGCCGGGGCGCGCGCCCGCCTCTCCGGAGCCGCCGGGGTGAGCGTCGCCGGCACGACGTTCGACCAGGGCCAGGCCCGGCACGTCGGGTTCGCCGAGCTGGCGCTGGCACAGGCGCAACGCGACGTCGAACAGGGCCACGACGTGGTGCTGCTGTTCGATTCGCTGACGGCCCAGGCGCGGGCGGCGCAACGCAGCGAGGCCGCGAGCGGCCGCTGGCTGTGCCCCGGGCTCGACGTGCAGGCGGTGGTGGCGGGCAAACGCCTGTTCGCGGCAGCGCGCGAATGCGCCGAAGGCGGCTCGTTGACGGTGCTGGCCACCGCGATCGCCGACCCGGAATCGGCCCCGGACCGCACCGTGCTGGCCGAGTTCCGCCACTGCGGCAACAGCGAGATCGTGGTCGATCCGGACCTGCTGGGCGCGACGGCGATCCCGTTCGATCCCGCCGCGACGCGAACCCGCCCCGAAGACGACAGCCGCACGGCGGCGAACCGGACCAAGGCCGCGGCGTACCGGCAGGCCCTCGCGGCGGCAGCGCCGGCGGCGCGCGCCGACGTGCCGCCACCGACGGCCTGACTGCGTCAGGGTCGCGGCAGGAACCGCGCGACGTCGCCAGCGCCGGCGCGATGGCCGCGCAATCCGGCCCAGGTGCCGCGCAGCTTCGCCATCGCCGCCCG
>JAEUHV010000102.1 GCA_016794485.1 Planctomycetota bacterium | reverse complement strand
CCGGCGACGATCTCGACGATCAACGTCTATTCGCAGGTCGGACTGATCACGCTGGTCGGCCTGATCGCGAAGAACGGCATCCTGATCGTGGAGTTCGCCAACGTGCTGCAGGAGAAGGGCAAGACGAAGTTCGCGGCGGTCCGCGAGGCGGCCTCGACGCGCCTGCGGCCCGTGCTGATGACGACCGCGGCGACCATCTTCGGCCACTTGCCGCTGGTGTTCGTCAACGGTCCAGGAGCCGCGGCGCGCAACAGCATCGGCATCGTGCTCGTCGCCGGCATGGCGATCGGCACGCTGTTCACGCTGTTCGTGGTGCCGGTCTTCTACCTGCTGATCTCGGCCGACCGCAGCCAGCATGCCGCCGCCGGGTCCACCGATGCGGCACCGCTCGCCGCGACGCCAACCGCCAGCCTGGAGCCCGCCTGATGTCGCCCCTTCGCACCCTGTCTCGAGCTCTGGCTCTCGCCAGCGCCGCGTTCGTCGCCGCCTGCACCTCGGTCGGGCCCGACCACGTTCCCCCGACGATGACCCTGGCCGCCGGTTGGCAGCAACCGGCGACCGCGGGCCTCGCCCGCGACGCGATCGACGAGCAGCCGTTCTGGCGCGCGTTCGGCGATCCGGTGCTCACCGGCCTCGTCGAGCAAGCGCTGGCCCAGAACCTCGACCTGCGCGCCGCCTTGGCCCGGCTGGAGGGCGCCCGCGCACTGCGCGGCGTCGCCGCCGCCGATCGCTGGCCGTCCCTCGACGGGCGCGCCGGCTACGAGCACCGGATGGACAGCAAGAACACGCCGTTCGGCGCGTTCATCCCCGAAACCAACATCCACTCGATCGCGGCGGACGCGACCTGGGAGCTCGACCTGTGGGGTCGCGTGCGCCGTTCGGTCGAAGCCGCCGATGGCGAGCTGCAGGCGAGCGAAGCCGACCTGCAGGGGGCGGCGCTGACGGTCGCGACGGAAGTCGTCACGACCTACGTCGACCTGCGCGCCGCCCAACGGCGGCTGCGCATCGCCAACGAGAACCTCGCCCTGCAGGAACGCACGCTGGGCCTCGTGCGCGCGCGACTCGCCGCGGGCCTCGTGGTCGAACGCGACGTCGCGCAGGCCGCGACCAACGTCGAGTCGACGCGCGCCCGCCTGCCGCAACTGCAGGTGCAGGAGACCGCCGCGCGGCATCGGCTCGCGGTGCTGCTCGGCCGCGCCCCGGGCGACCTGCCGGCCGACCTCGGTCCGACGGCGACGTTGCCGGTGCTGCCGGCGCGCGTCGCCGTCGGTGCACCCGCCGACCTGCTGCGACGCCGGCCCGACGTGCGCGCCGCCGAACGACGGCTCGCCGCGGAGGTCGCGCGCATCGGCGTCGCCGAGGCGGAGCGTTACCCGCGGTTGTCGCTCGGCGGCACGCTCGGCTTGTCCGCCAACAGTGCGGGCAAGGTGTTCGACGCCGACAGCGACGTGGTCGCCTTCGGCCCGTCGCTGCGCTGGAACCTGTTCGACGGCGGACGACTGCGCCAGCGGGTCGCCGCCCTGACCGCCAACGCCGAGGCCGCACAGGTCGCCTGGGAGCAGACGGTGCTGCGCGCGCTCGAGGAAGCCGAGAACGCGATGACACGCTTCGTGCACGAACAGGAACGGCGCGCCTCGCTGCAGCGCGCCGCCGGCGAAGCCCGCCGTGCGGTGGACCTGGCGCAGTCGCAGTACCGCGCCGGACTGTCCGACTTCCAGTCCGTGATCGACTCCGAACGCACCGTCGCCGCGATCGAGGACGACCTCGTCGGCAGCGAGGCCGCGGTCACGACCAACCTGGTCGCGATCTGGAAGGCGATCGGCGGCGGCCTGCCGGCGTTGCCCGAACGTGCGCCGGCGGCCACGGCGCGCGGCTGATCAGGACCCGGCCTCGGTCGCGCCCGCGGCGGCGAGGCACCGCTCCTTCACCGCGCGCAAATCGAGCTTGCCGCTGCCGAGGACCGGCAACGCGTTGACCGTGACGAACTGGTCGGCGCGCGGCACGAACAACGGCGGCAACCCGCGCGTGGCCATCGCCCGCAGCACCGCAGCGACGTCCTCGGCGCGCAACGTCGTCAGGACCATCAGACGCTCGCCCTTGCGTTCGTCCGGCACGCTGCACACCGCGACCACGCGCTCGCTGCGGCCGCTGCAGGCCTGCAGGTGCTCCTCGACCACTCCGTGCGGCACCATCTCGCCGCCGATCTTGGCGAAGCGCGACAGCCGATCGGTGAGGTACAGGAAGCCGTCGTCGTCCAGGTGGCCGAGGTCGCCGGTGACGTAGTTCTCGCCGAACATCGCGGCCCCAGTCAGGTCGGGTCGGCCGAGGTAGCCGCGCATCACGTTGGCACCGCGCACCAACACGAGTCCGGACGAACCCACCGGGAGCGGCACCTTCGTCGCCGGATCGACGATCGTGACGAAGACGCCGGGCAACGGCCGGCCGACGGAGCCTCGACGCGTGCCCGCCTGGTAGAAACCGGCGGCGCGGTAACCGGGCGCACTGACCGCGATCGCCGGAGCACACTCCGTGGCCCCGTAACCCTGCACCGGCCGAATGCCGAAGCGGTCGGCGAACTCGTCGGCGAACGCATCGGTCAACTTCTCCGCCCCGGCCAACACGATGCGCAACGAGCCGAACTGGCCCGGTTCGCACCGGCGGGCGTAGAGCTGCAGGAACGTCGGCGTCGCCAGCAGGATCGTCGCGCGGTGCGCGGCGACGAGTTCACCGACCGCGACCGCGTCGAGTGGATTCGGGTGGAACACGACCGAAGCGCCCTGCTGCAGGGAGTACCACAATGCCATGTTGCCGAACGAGTGGAACAGCGGCAGCACGCCGACGAGACGGTCCTGGCGGTCGAGCGGCAGCAGTTGCGCAACCGCCTCGCAGTTGGCGCCGACGTTGCCGTGCGTGAGCACGACGCCCTTCGGTTCACCGGTGCTGCCGCTGCTGAACAAGACCGCCGCCACGTCGTCTCGTTCGACCGCACGCGCGGCCCCGCAGCGACGTTCCAGCCAGCGCAGCGGCAGGACCAGCGCCGCCAGCGCCGCCCCGAGGCGTTCGGCCCGGCCCACGCCGGCCAGCACGTCTTCCAGCAGCAGCATCTGCACGCCTTCCGGCAGCGCGAACGGCACCCGCTCGAGGAACGCGCGCGCGGTGACGATCGTGCGCAGGCCGGCCTGACGCACCGCCGAAGCGAACGCAGCCTGGCCGACGGTGTAGTTGAGGGGCACCGCGACCCGCCCCGACAAGCTCGCCGCCATCGCCGCGAGCGCGCCGCCGACGGAGGGCGGCAACAACAGTCCGACGTTCTCCTGGCCCGCCCACGGCGCGCGCAGTCGCCGCGCCAGGACGACCGCACCCGCCAACGTCTGCAGCCGCGTCAAGCGCTTGCCCTGTGTGTCGAGCAGGCAGGCCCGGAACGGTCCACGGCGGACGCGCCGCACGAAATCCGCGTGCAACGCACCGAGCTCCTGAACGCGCAACCGGCTGGCGTGTTCGCCGAGCACGTCGACGTGGCGCCGCACTTCGACCGGCGGTGTGTCGTTCGGCAACGGCGCCCCGAACGAGACGGTGATCGGACACGGCACGCGCGTCGGCCACATCTGCACGCGCCCCTGCCGCGAACTGCCCAACGTTCCGTACACGCGGTCGAGGTGCACCGGCACGATCGGCGCCTGCCGACCCTTCACGATCCGCTGCAGGCCGCGCCGGAACGGCAGCGTGCTGCCCATGCGACTGATCTCGCCTTCGGCGAACAGGCATACGAGCTCGCCGTCGTCGAGCGCCTTGCCGGCATCGCGCAGCGCCTTCAGGACGACGCGCGGGCCACCGTTCCCGGCGATCGGGATCACGCCGAGCGCCCGCAGGAACGGCTTCAACAGCGGCCGTTCGTACCAGTGCTGCTCGACGACGAAACGGATCGGCCGATCGATCGCGGCGAGCAGGAACAAGCCGTCGAGGAACGAGACGTGGTTGGGCACCAGCAGGGCACCGCCCGTCTCCGGCACGTGCTGCTGGCCGACCAGGCGCAGGCGATAGAGCGTCTGCGTCGCCAGCACGACGCACAGCCGCAGCAACGAGTCCGGCAGCAGCCACACCGCCCACACCGTCGCGAGGAACGTCAACGCCGCGGCGGCGAGCAGGATCTGCGTGCAACTGGCCCCGAGGTGCGCCAGCAGCAGGCAGCCGAGGTTGCCGGCCAGGATGCCGCCGAACGCGAGGAAGTTGACCAGCGCGATGATCGCGCCGCGGCGGGTCGCCGGGGCACGCCACTGCACGAGACCGTTCAGCGGTACGACGACGAGGCCGCTGGCGAGACCGAGCACGGCCATCCACGCGAAGGTGCCGACGGGACCTGGCACCAACAGGCCCAGCGCCGCGGTGCCGAAGGCGAGCCCGAGCGCCCCGAGGGGAATCAGTCCGGTCTCCACGACGCCACGCGACAGCTTGCCGGCGAGCGCTGCGCCCGCTCCGACGCCGATCGCGAACATTGCGTACGGCAGGCCCTTGTACTTGTCGGAGAACCCGAGCACCTGCTTGCCGTAGACCAGCACGTCCTGGCCGAGCAACGACGCGAGACTCCAGAAGGCGACCGTGCCGAGCGCCGCCAGCCACAGTGCCCGATCGCTGCGCAGCGCGCCCCAGGCGCCACCCAGCACTTGCGCGAACGGCTCGACGACCGTCGCCGCCGGGGCGGTGCGTGGAACGGCCAACGCGCCGCCGAATCCCACGACCGCCAACGCGGTCAGCAGCACCCCGGCGATCCACGCCTGACCGCCGATCGCGTCGAGCAGCACGCCGCCAGCGGCGGTGCCGAGGATGATGGCCACGAACGATGCGCCTTCGAGCTGGCCGTTGGCGCTGGCCAGACGATCGTGCGGCAGCAGTTCCGGCAGGATCCCGTACTTGCCCGGAGCGAACAGGGCACTCTGCAATCCCATCCCGCCCAGCACCGCGAGCGGGGCCCAACCGACGGGGGTCGCCCACAGGGCCAGGGTGCCCAGGGTCATCAGGACCACCTCGAGGCCTTTGGTCCAGACGATCAGGTCGCGCTTGCCGAACCGGTCGCCGAGCGCCATCGCCGGCAACGAGCCGAGCATCAGCGGCAGCGTGAACACCACGAACGCCAGCGTCGTCGCGGACTGGTCGGCCGCTTCGTCGCCCGGGGCCACCGTCGCCAGCGCCAGCAGCAGCACGACCATCTTGAAGGCGTTGTCGTTGAAGGCTCCCAGGAACTGGGCCACGAGCAGCCCGCGCAGCGGGTGACGGGAGGAGGTGCGGTTGGGTTCGGTCATGGAGGTGCGGTCGCGATCGGACCACGGAGAGCATCGCCCGGAGTACTGTTCATCCGGAGCTACTTCTTCTTGTGGCATCGATAAGCTGGGCTTCATGGTCGACCTGCGCCGTCTCGATGTGCTCCACCTGGTCGCCACCCACGGCGGCTACGCCCGGGCCGCACGGGCGGCGCCCTACCCCATCACCCAACCCGCCTTGCACCAGCAGGTGAAGAAGCTCGAGGCCGAGGTCGGGTTGCAGCTGCTGGAACGGATCGGCAAGGACCAGATGCGACCGACCGCGGCAGGCGCACACCTGCTCGGCTTCGTCGGACCGTTCCTGCGCGACCTGCCCGGCGTGGTCCGGCGGCTGCAGACCGGCGAGTTCGACGGCGTGTTGTCGATCCATGCCGAATCCTTGCTGATCAGGCAACTCCTGCCGGCGTGGTTGAAGGCGCTGCGACGGCGGCGGCCACACGGGCAATTGCAGTTGCAGGAACTGCTGCGAACGGACGTGACGCCCCTTCGCACTGGCGCCGCAGATGCGATCCTCGCGTGGCTGCCCGACGTCCCGGACGACATCGCGACGCAGGTCGTGGCCGTCCTGCACGGCTGCCTGGTCGTGCCACGCGACCGGGTCGCGGCGCGGTCGCGAAAGGCGCCGCGGCTGGAAGGCCTGCGGGACCTGCCGTTCCTCGCCTATCCCGTCGGAAGTCGTCCCCACGCACTGCAGATGCAAGCGCTCGCGAACGACGGCATCGTGCCGGCCCAGACCATGCAGCTGGACACCGCAGACACGATCCTCGGCTACGTCGAATCCGGCCTCGGCTGGTCGCTCGTGCCGAGCCTCGACGCAGAGGGGCCACCGGGACGCCAGCTGGCTGCATTCCCGTGGGGACGGCCACCAGCCGCGTTTCCGGTGGTCCTGGCGTGGCGCAAGGACGCGCCGGAGAACCCGATGTTGGATGCCCTGATCGCGACGGCTCCGAACCCCGCGTGATC
>JAEUHV010000109.1 GCA_016794485.1 Planctomycetota bacterium | reverse complement strand
CGGATCGGCGAGAACCGTACCGCGAAGGGCGACCTGCGCTCCGCCGCCGACGCGTTCGTGAAGCTGCCGATCCTGTACGCGCACGCCGAATGGGTGCGCCGCGGCCTGCTGCACGCGGGCCTGACCTACGAGGCCCTGCAGCAACCCGACAAGGCGCAGCGGTTCTTCCAGGAGCTGGTGAAGGACCACGCCGGCAGCGACGAAGCCAAGACCGCCGCCGCCCACATCCGCCCGAACTGACCTCGACCCTCGTGATTGCCATGCTGAATCCCCAAGACACGCCGGTGCTCGGCACGGTCGGCGAGTTCTTCCTCGCCGGCGGTTCGTTGATGTGGCCGATCCTCGGCTGCTCGATCGTGACCGCCGGCCTCGCGTTGGAGCGTTGGCTCAGCCTGCGTGCCGGCCGCGTGCTGCCGCAGGTCGTCGTCGACGCGGTCGAACAGTGCGTGCAGGGCCGCCCCGACGTGATCGAGGCCGGCATCCTCGAAGCCGATGCGCCCGCTGCGCGTGTGCTCGCCGCTGGCCTGAAGCGCCGCGGCTACCCGCTCGGCGACGTCGAGAAGGCGATGGAAGACAAGCTGCAGGCCGAGGCGGCGAAGCTGAAGGGCAACGTGCGCGGGATCTTCCTGATGGCCTCGGTCGCGCCGCTGCTCGGCCTGCTCGGCACCGTGCTCGGCATCGCCGACGCGTTCGCGGCGGTCGAGCAGACCGGGCTCGGCAAGGCCGAGAGCAGCGAAGCTCTCGCCGGCGGCATCAAGGTGGCGCTCTACACCACGATCTTCGGGCTCTACGTCGCGGTTCCGGCGACGGTGGTCGGGGCGTGGTTGACGAGCCGTGCCAGGAAGCTCGCGGTGCGCATGGGCGACGCGGTGGCGCCGGCGATCGAAGCGCTGGCGGCGAAGCCGCAAGCTCCGGCCCCGACCGCCACGGCACCCGCCGCGCACCCGGGAGGCACGCATGCGGCCTGAACCCGACGGCGACGACGGCTTCGATCTCGGCATCAACATGACGCCGATGATCGATTGCGTGTTCCTGCTGCTGATCTTCTTCCTCGCGGCGACCACGTTCGCCAGCGACGAAGTCGAACTCGACCTGCGCCTGCCGCAGGCGAAGACCGGGACCGAGGGCAAAGGCGACAAGCCGATCGTGGTCAACGTGCTCGCCGACGGCTCGATCCGCGTCGACGGCCGCGCGGTGACGCTCGAAGCCCTGAAGCAGAAGGTCGCGGCGGCGGCGCAGCGGAATCCCGAGCAGACCGTGCTCGTGCGCGGCGACGAGAAGGCGCAGTTCGGGCTCGGCGTCCAGGTGCTCGACCTGTGCCGGCTGGCGAAGGTCAAGAAGGTCGATTTCGCGGCGACGCCGCAGAAGTGAACCACGATGGCGTTGCGCGAGGGCACTCGACGGTGGCTGATCCGGGGCGCGTGGGCCGTGCTCCTGGTCGCGTCGTCGATGCTCGTCGGCCTGCGCATCGGTCGGCCGGTGTTCTACACCGACGGTGCGCGCGAACTCGCCGGCAGTGATCTCGCCGCCAGCGGCATGCTGGCATGGCGCACGCCGGAAGTGCAGGCAGAACTGCCCGGCCCGGTGGCGGGTCGCGTCGCCGTCCTGCCCGACGGCCGGTTGCTCTACGGGCGCCTCGGCGCGGACGGGACCGCCGACCTCGTGAGCTGGGACCCTGCCCGGCCGACGTTGCCACCCGAGCCGGTGTTCGGGCTCAACAGCCCTCGGAACGACCTGGCGCCGCAGGTCACCGCCGACGGCCGCATCCTGTTCGCCTCCGATCGCGACGGCGGGGCCGGCGGCTACGACCTCTACCAGGCGCCGCGGCTGCTCGCGACCAGCGGCGAAGTGCAGCCGTTCCCGGCGACCCGCACGGCTCTCGACGAAACCGATCCGGCGCTGGATCCCGCGGGCACGGACCTGGTGTTCGTGCGCAGCGACCGGGCTCGCGACGATGGCAACGACGGCGTGCTGTGGCGCTGGCGCGTGGGCGACGAAC
>JAEUHV010000049.1 GCA_016794485.1 Planctomycetota bacterium | reverse complement strand
CCGCCGATTTCGCGCACCTCGCCGACGAGGTCCGCTCCGTCGAGCAGGGGGGCTGCGACTGGTTGCACCTCGACGTGATGGACGGCCACTTCGTGCCGAACCTGACGTTCGGCCCGCCGGTGGTCGCGGCGATCAAGAAGGTCGCCACGAAGCCGCTCGACGTGCACCTGATGATCACCGACCCGTGGCGCTACGCCGACGCGTTCCTCGACGCCGGCTCGGACTTGCTGACGTTCCACGTCGAGGTGGCGCAGAACGGCGACATCGCGGCGCTGCTGGCGAAGATCCGGCAGCGCGGCAGGAAGGCCGGGCTGTCGATCCAGCCGAACACGCCGGCCGACGCGCTGGCGCCGTTCGTGCGCCAGATGGACCTCGTACTGGTGATGAGCGTGTTCGCCGGCTTCGGCGGCCAGAAGTTCATGCCCGAGGTGTTGCCCAAGGTCGCGCGCCTGCGCGAGCTCGGCTTCCACGGCGAGGTGTCGATGGACGGCGGCATCGCCGCCGCGACGATCGCCAACGCCGCGGCGGCGGGCACCAATGCGTTCGTCGCCGGCACGGCGGTGTTCGGCAAGCCCGACCGGGCCGCCAGCATCGCCGAATTGCGCACCCTCGCCGCGGGGGCCGCGGCCGGCGCCTGACCGCGGCTTTGCCGCGACCACCCCGTTCCCTTACCGTTCCCGACCCAACGCCCTCTCCCTCAGGAATCGAAACGACATGGCCTGGACGCGCTTCGGCAAGAAGAAGGACATGCCCGGTGGACTCTGGATCAAGTGCGAGTCCTGCGGGGCGATGCTCTTCCGCAAGGAGTTCGAGCAACGCCACCGGGTCTGCGGCACCTGCGGCTACCACTTCACCCTGCCGGCGCGGGAACGGATCGCGTTGACGATCGATCCCGGCACCTTCGAGGAGAAGTGGGCCGACCTGCGCGCGCACGACGTGCTCGGCTTCACCGACATGGGTTCGCGTGGCGCGGTGCCGTACGGCGAGAAGCTGCAGCAGACCAAGCAGAAGACCGGCGAGTCCGACGCGATCGTCACCGGCACCGGCAAGGTGAAGGGCATCGCGGCGGCGATCGGCGTGATGAACTTCCAGTTCCTCGGCGGCTCGATGGGCATGGTCGTCGGCGAGAAGATCGCACTCTTGTGCGAGCACGGTCTGCACAACCGGCTGCCGGTCGTGCTGTTCGCCTGCTCCGGCGGCGCCCGCATGCACGAAGGCGCGGTGTCGCTGATGCAGATGGCGAAGACCTGCGGCGCGTTGCAGCGGCTCAATGCGGCCGGGGTCCCGACGATCTCGGTGATGACCCACCCGACCACGGGCGGCGTCACGGCGTCGTTCGCTTCGGTCTGCGACCTCCTGCTCGCCGAGCCGGGGGCGTTGATCGGCTTCGCCGGCCCGCGCGTGATCGCGACGACGATCAAGAAGGAGTTGCCGAAGGGCTTCCAGCGCTCGGAGTTCCTGCTCGAGAAGGGCCAGATCGACCGCATCGTGCCGCGTTCGGCGCTGCGCGACGAACTCGGCCGCGTGCTCGCCTACGCCACGGGTGGCGACGCGGTCGCGGCGTTCAAGCCGCAGCCGGCGGCGGCCGAGCCGGTCGCGGTCGCCGCGAGCGACGTCGCCGACGACGGCAAGGCGAAGAAGAAGGGCAAGGCCAAGAAGGCCTGACGCCGTGCCTCCGCTGAAGCCGACCCGCCCGACGCCGCGGTCCATGCCCATGCCGCGATTCGGCGGCCGCTACAAGGTCACGCCCGAGGACTTCGCCGTCGACGAGGTGCCGGCCTACCTGCCGTCCGGCACGGGCGACCACGTCTGGCTGTGGGTCGAGAAACGCGGCTTGTCGACGATGGACCTGCTGCACGACCTGGCCGCGGGACTCGATCGCGACGAACGTTCGTTCGGCATCGCCGGGCTCAAGGACGCGCAGGCCGTGAGCCGGCAGTGGGTCAGCATCGAGCACGCCGACCCGGCCGCGTGCTCGGCTCTGCGCGGCGAACGCTTCCGCGTGCTCGAGGTGGCGCGCCACGGCAACAAGCTGCGCATGGGCCACCTGCGCGGCAACCGCTTCACCATCACGCTGCGCGGCACGGCCCCGGGCGATCTCGACAAGGCGCTCGGCAACCTCGCCGACCTGCAGCGGCACGGGGTGCCGAACTGGTTCGGTGAGCAGCGCTTCGGCAAGCGCGGCGCCAACCTGCAGAAGGGCATCGACGTGCTGCGCGGCAATGCGCGGGCGATGGCTGCCCGCATGCCGCGGCGGGTGTTCGGGCTCGTGCTGTCGGCAGTCCAGAGTGAAGTGTTCAACCGCGTCGTGAACGCGCGCGTCGAAGCGCTCGGCACGCTGCGGGCCGGCGACCTCGCGTTCCGGCACGACAACGGTTCGGTGTTCGCCGTCGACGATCCGGTGCGCGACCAGCCGCGGGCCGAAACGATGGCGATCTCGCCGTCCGGCCCGATGCCAGGCCCCGACATGCTGCAGCCGCGCGGTGACGTGCTGGCGCTCGAAGCCGAAGCCCTGGCTGCCATCGACGTGCCGCCGGACGCGTTTGCACGGTTGCCGTTCGGTCTGTGCCGCGGCGAACGGCGGCCGTTGCGCGTGCCGCTGCAGGATGGCAAGGCCGAGCAGGTCGACGAACGTTCGCTGCGCCTCGCGTTCACGCTGGGCAAAGGCGCCTACGCCACCAGTGTGCTGCGCCAGCTGCTGGTCGACACGATCTGGTTCGGTCCGGGCGACGACGCGCGCGACTCAGGAGCGCAGGGCGTCGGCGAGTCCTGAGCTGCGTTCCGGCCATCGCGTCAGTGCGGCGGCGAGCAGCGTCGGATCGGCGAGCAGCCACGCGCGTTGCCGCGCGCGGGTGATCGCCGTGTAGACCAACGACGCCTGCCACAGCGGCCCGTCGCGCTCAGGCATCACCACGAGCACATCGTCGAACTCGCTGCCCTGTGCCTTGTGCACGGTCATCGCCCACGCGGTCTCGTGCGCCGGCAGCCGCTGCCGGGCGACGTGCCGCAGCCGTCCGTCGCCGCGCGGGAATGCGACCACCAGCCGACCGTCGCCGTCGCGCACGACGAGGCCGAGGTCGCCGTTGTAGACGTGGTTCTGGTGGTCGTTGGCGGTGACCAGGATCGGTCGGCCTTCGTACCACGGGTCCTGCACCCGCACGCCGTGCCGCTGCAGCAGCTGCTCGATGCGCGCGTTCCACGCGATGGCACCACCGGGACCGTGCCGCGTCGCGGTGAGCACCCGCAGGGCCGCGAGGCGTTGCGCCACGTCGGTTGCAGCACCGCGCACGACCCGCAGAACGGCCGCTTCGATCGCCTGCAGAGCATGGTCGACGGTACCGGGGGCCTGCAGGTCGGCGTGGCCTTCGGCGAGCACCGCGAGGGCGGTCCGAACATCGCGCCGCGCCAAGGCCGTAGCGAACCCACCGATGCCGGGACGGGTGCCGAACCGATGGCTGTGCTGCAGGTGCACGGTGTGGTCGGCGATCGCCGGCGCCGCCGGGTTGGTCGGTGGCGCACTGCCGGTGACGGCCTGCACGAACGCGGCCAACCGCTTGCCGACGCCGCGTTCGGGCGCCGCGGCCCGGCAGACGTCGCCGAGCACCTGGCCCGCGGCGACCGCGGCGAGCTGGTCCTTGTCGCCGACCAGCACGAGGCGGGCCTGTGGCGGCATCGCCCGGCACAACACCGCCAGCAGCACCGGATCGGCCATCGAGGCTTCGTCGACGACGACGACGTCATGGCGCAGCGGCTGCTGCGGGCCGACGCGGAACGAATCGTCGACCGGCAGGTAGCCGAGCAGCCGGTGCAGCGTGACCGGCTGGCAGCGTTCGGCGACCACCGCGACCTCCGGCTCGGCGGCGGCGCGCTGGCGCAACGCTTCCAGCAGTCGGGCTGCGGCTTTGCCGGTCGGCGCGCACAACGCGATGCGCAGGTGCGGCTCGGCGCGCAGCAGCAGGGCCAGCATGCGGGCCACGGTGGTGGTCTTGCCGGTGCCCGGTCCGCCGGTCAGCACCAGGAACGAACTGCGCGCCGCCGCGATCGTCGCGAGCAGTTGCGGATCGGGAACGGTGCCCTCGGGTGGCAGCAGGCGCAGTGCCTGCAGATGGGCCCGCACGGTGGCGGCGGGCATGCGTTCGGGTTCGGCGAGCCGTTGTTGCAGGCAGCGTGCGATCGTGCGTTCGGCGACGAAGTCGCGGCGCAGGTACAGGCGGTCGCCGGAATCGAGCACGAGCGGGCTCGCCGGTTCGTCGGCACGGCCATCGGCGCACAGGCCCGTAGCAGTGAGGCCCGAGCGCCACGCCGCGAGGCCGGGGAACGGTTCGGATTCGCCATCGGCGACGCGGCCGGCCCACGCCGGCAGCGGCAGGCAGACGTGGCCCTGTTCCCGTTCGCGCCACAACACCCGCAGCGACTGCGCCAGCAGCGGGTGCGTCGCCGCGGGCGCATGCGCGCCGAGCGCTTCGGCCAGGCGCGCCCCGAGATCGGCGATCGGCGGTTCGTGCTTCATCGCGGCACCTCCCGTTGGCCTGCGAGCCAGCGGTCCATGCGTTCGACGATGGGCGTCGGCACGCGATCGAAGAACATGCCGCAAGTGCTGTCGGGCACGGCACCGCGCAGGAACGCGTAGACGACGCCGCCGAGGTGGCGTTCGGGGTCGTAGTCGCGCCGCCGCGCGCGCAGTTGGCGGTGCAGGGCCAGCACGTAGAGGTGGTACTGCAGCACGTAGTCGTGTTCGACCATCGCCGGCAGCAGGCGGTCGGCGGCGTAGTCCTGCGCGTCGTTGCCGAGGTGGTTCGACTTCCAATCGATCACCCAGAAGCGGCCGTCGTGTTCGAGGACCAGGTCGGCGAAGCCGACCAGGAACCCGCGCAGGTCGTGTGACGGCAAGTCCAGCAGCCGTTGGGCCTGCCGCTGCGCCGCTTCACCCGGGCTCGCGGCGAGGATGCGGGCCAGCGCGTGGAAGTCGGCATCGAGTGCCGGCAGCGTGAACTGCCACTCGATCGCGCGTGGGCCGGAGCACAGCGCGGCCAGCGACGGCCCGCCGGCGTGGGCGCGCGCCGCGGCGAGGTCCTGCAAGGCCTGCTGAACGGCGGCCACCGGGTCGAGATCGCCGGCGTGTGCCTCGGTTTCGGCGAGGCCGGTGCTGCGCAGCACGTCCTGCACCACGGTGCGGGCTTCGGGGGAACCGGCGTTCTGCAGATCGATGCGTTCGAGGATCGTGTGCAGGCATTGCCCCGCTTGCGGCCCACGCGCGAACGCGAAGATGCCGCGCGGCCTGATCGCGTCGCCGGCCGCGTCGACGTTTCGTGCCGGACGATCGCTTTCGGTGGCCGCTGCAGGTTCGGCGTCGTGGCTCCGGGCGACCAGCGACGAGAAGCTGTGCAGGCTGTGCGCCCGCACCTGCCGTTCCGGCCGGCGCGGCTGCGGCAAGGTGCCGTGGACGGGTTGTGGAATGCGGGTCGGTTGCGGCGGCTCGCCGAACGTGGTGACGTCGATCGTGCCGCCGCTGGCCGCGGCCAGGCCGTGCACGAGCGGGAGCCACTGCGGGTGGTCGTCCTCGCAGCGCTTTTGCCAGACCTCGAGCCAGTTGCGTTCCTCCTTGCCGTCGACCAGCCCTGGTACGGTGCGGGTGCCGTGCACGAGCCACGCGACGGCGCTGCTCGCGGCGCTGCTGGCCAGGTGTCCCCAATACACGTAGCACCGTCGCACCGCGCGCGTCACCGCGACGTAGGCGAGCCGCAGCTCCTCTTCCAGGCGCTGGCGGGCGATCGCCGCGTGCTGCGGGTGCTTCTTCACCAGCCTGAACACGACCTCGTGGCCGGTCTCGGTCGCCGCGACGTCGGTGCCTCCGGGGCGCGCTTCGATCGCGGCCCACAGGAACGGACAGAACACGACTTCGTACTGCAGGCCCTTGCTGCCGTGCACGGTCAGGATCTGCACCGCGTCGCCGTCGCTCTCGAGCCGCAGCTCGCGCAGCGTGTAGTCGAGGTCTTCCTGCTTGTGCCGTTCGTGCGCGAGCCATTCGCACAGGCCCTCGGGCGACAGCCGGTGCGTGTGTTCGGCGTCGTGCAGCAGTTCGAACAGCTGGCGGAAATTCGTCAGCCGGCGTTCGCCCGCGTGCCAGCGGAGGAAGCGCTCGTGCACGGCGAGGTCGACCAGCGCCTGTTCCTGCATGACGATGAAGCCGTGCCGCAGCCACAGCCGGCGCCATTGGGCCAGCCGTTCGAGCCACTCGTCGAACCTGGCCTCGTCGCCCTCCAGGCCGACGAGGGTCGCCGCGTCGAGGCCCCACAGCCGGGTCGCCATGGCCGCGCGCACGCGCCGCAGGTTGCTCGGCTGCAGCACGGCGAGCAGGAACCGTTGCAGTTCGGCGAACTCGTCGGTCAAGAAGATGTCGCCCGCCTTGCCGATCGCCGACGGGATGCCGTACTTGCGCAGCGCCTCCTGCACCAGGGTCGCCTGGTGGTTGGTGCGCGTCAGCACGGCGATGTGGTGCGGCTGCAGCGGCGCGCCGTCGCGGCGGCACGGGCCGGTGAGCAGGCGGGCGGCCTCGGCGGCGACGTCCTTGGCGACGAGGGCCTCGGCCGCGGGCTTGGTGATGAAGTCCCCGGTGGTGGATGTCGCGAAGCGGAACCGCAGTACCGCGTCGCCATCGCCGTGCAACGCGAGCCGTCCCGGAGCGGCGGCCGCGGTCACCTTCGGCACCGAGATCCCGTCGTCGACGAACGGCCGCGGGTGTGCGCGGAACCACTGCGTGACCGCGTCGACCAACGGGGCGGCACTGCGGTGGTTCTGCGCCAGCGTGTAGTGCCGCACGGCTTCGCGGCGCGCCTTCAGGTAGGTGCGCAGGTCGGCACCGCGGAAGCCGTAGATCGCCTGTTTCGGGTCGCCGATCAGGAACAGGGTCCGTTCGGCAAAGCAGTCGGCGAAGATCCGGTACTGCAGCGAATCGGTGTCCTGGAACTCGTCGATGAGCCCGACCGTGTGCCGCGCCCGCAGCGCGCCGAGCAGGGCCGGGCGCCGCTCCGGGTCGACGATCGCCGCGTGCGCGCGCAGCAGCAGGTCGTCGAAGGTCGCCACGCCTTCGTCTTGTTTGCCCAGTTCGACGCGCTGGTGCATCGCCCGCAGCAACTCGGCGCGCAGGTGCGGTACGGCCGCGTCGGTCGCAGCCGCCAGGCGATCGCACGCGGCGAAGAACGGCGCCTGGTAGGTGGCCATCGACGTCGACCGCCGGTGGTGCAGCGTCTCGCGATTGCGTGGTCCCAGCGCGCACAAGGTCGGCAACACGAGGGCTGGCGACAGCTGCAGGCGTTCGCGCAGCCGCGGCAGTTCGACGGCCAGAGGCAGTGCGAACGGCGATCTGCCGTCCTTCCACGTGATGCCGGCGATCCCGGCTAGCGCGGCATCGTCGCACGTCGCGACGCAGTCCTGGAGCCCTGCATCGATCGCCGCGAGTGCCGGCGCCAGGTCCGGCGGGTCGGGGGGCAGCACGGCGTCGGGATACCGTCGCCACAGGCGGTAGGTCTCGACCAGCGCGTTCGGCTCGAACTTGGCCACATGCACGAGAGCGCTGCGGGTCGTGATGCCCGGCTCGTACTGCAGCCGCAGCGCATCGGCGGCCGCGCGCTGCAGCAGCGGCAGCGGATCCGGCGTGAACTCGACCGCGAACGGTTCGTGGCTCTCGAACGCCGCCTCTTCGAGCAAACGCTTGCAGAAGCCGTGGATCGTCGCGATCGCGACCTGGTCGAACGTGGCAAGGGCGGCGGCAAACTTCGCTGCGGCGCCGGGGCGCTTCGCCAGTGCGTTCAGGAACGCATCCGGACCCGGTTCGGCACAGGCGCGCAACGCGGCGCGCAGGGCTTTGCGCAGCCGGTTCTTGAGTTCGTCGGTCGCGGCGACGGTGAACGTCACGACCAGGGCCTGATCGAGCCGTTCGATGCGGCCTTCGACCAGCAGGCGGAGCAGGATGCCGACCAGTGTGTAGGTCTTGCCGGTGCCAGCACTCGCTTCGAGCAGCACCGTGCCCGGGTCGAGCGGCGTCGTCGCGAGGTCGAACGCGGCGTCGGTCACAGCGACACCTCCACGCTGCCGATCGCGGTGAACACCGCGCGCGCCCAATGCTCGAACGGTTCCGTGTCGAGCGGCTCCTGGCCGCGCCAGCACAGTTCGTTGGACGGATCCTCGGAGTCCATCGGGATGTCGCCGTGGCCCGGCAGCCACTTCGTGCGGGCCTTCGCCGCGGCCTTGTCGCGATCCGGCAGGCCCTCGGTGAACGCGTGCGAGGACTCGGGGAAGAACGGCAACGGGGCACGGAGTCCTTGGCGCAAGCCCTGCACGGCGAGCGTCGCCATGGCCATCGCATCGGCAGCGGACAGCGCCCGGAACGCGATGGTGGCGTTCTTGGCGATGCAGACCGTGCGTTCGGGCAGGCGAGCGCCGGCGTGCCGCGCCAGTGCCGCCACGACGTGCACGAGCCAGGCGCCGATGCGGTCCTTGGCCTTGAGCTTCGCCATGCGGTGGCACACCAGCACCTCGTCGGTGATGCCGTCGAGTTCGCCGTGGATGCGGAAATCGGGGCCTTGCACGTGCACGGCCATCCGGCGCCGTTCGCCGTGGGCATGGACCTGGCGCAGGAACTCCGTCACCTCGTCGTCGAGCTCGGCGAACGTCGCGTCGCCGACCCCGAAGGCCGGCAACTGCCCGGCGGCCCGCAGCCGCGCGAGCCGGACCTCCGGAGTCGAGGGGCGTGCGGCGCCGCGCACCAGCACGTCCTGCACCCGCCAGCGGTCGAGGGAGTTCAGCCAGAACGGTTCGGTGGTGAGGTCGGCGTCGGCCTCGTCGCGCACGTAGGCCTCGACCACGTACCGCAGGAAGAACCGGGACGGGTGCTTCCAGAAATCGAGCAGGTGGTCGAGCGCGATGTCGCCCCCGCCGAGGTCGTGTGGTCCGGCCATCGGCGCCGTGAACCACGCGGATTCGTCGTGGCCCTCACCGAGCGCCGGCAGGCTGGCCCGGCTGAACGTGAACAGGCGCGGATCGCGGCCATCGCGGTAGCGCGGGCTCCATGGTTGCAGCGGGTGCCGCACGGTCAACGCGCCGCGCGCCGGATGGCCGTTGACGGTGGTGCAGGTGCCGTCGACCAGGTCGAGCAGTTCGGCCAGCAGCACCGACGGGGCGCATTCGCTGTCGTCCTTCTGCGAATGGCCGACGTAGGTCAGGTGCAGTTGCTCGCGCGCAGCGAGCACCACGTCGAGGAACAACTGGCGGTCGTCGAGGCGCGCATCGCGGTCGCCGGGGCGATGGTGCTGGGTGATCAGGTCGAACGCCAGCGGTTGGCGGCGGCGCGGGAACGACGCGTCGTCGAGACCGCACACGAACACGCAGCGCGCCGGCACCGTGCGCATCGGTTGCAGGCTGGCGACGGTGACCGCTCC
>JAEUHV010000041.1 GCA_016794485.1 Planctomycetota bacterium | reverse complement strand
TGCCGGCGCAGGGCCTCGTGCGTGTCGAGCAGGCCTTCGCGTTCACTTTCGAGTTCGTGCACACGCACCTGCAGCTCCTTGTCGTCGCCCAGGCCGGTTGTCGCCTTGCCGGGAGCGGCGGCCGACGGACGCGGCGCCGCCGCACGCCGGACCATCGCCGTCTCCTGCTCGGCGAGTTCGAGTCGCCGCAAAAGGTCGCTTTCGCGTTCGCGCGCGCGCGCAGCGGTCTCACGGGCACGTTCGAGTTCGTCGCGGGCACGGGCCAGATCGGCTCCGCGCAGTTCGGCCAACGCGGTCGCCTCGGCGAGGGCGGGATCGGGTTCGTGCTCCGTGGCGGCCTTGCCCGGGGCTCGAGCCGGCGGCAGCAGCAGCCGAAGCACCCGGTCCAGCTGCTTGCCGTCGCGCAGTTCTGCCAGCATCGGTGCCAGCACATGGGCCGGCGCCTTCTCCAGGCGGAAGCCGCCTTTCGGCGACAGGCCGAACTCGGCGGCGAGCTCGCGCATCTGCCGCACCGGCGCCAGCAGCTCGAGCAGCAGCGCCAACGGCAGGTCCGCGCCCTTGCCGAGCACCCGCTCGGCGAGTTTCTTCAAGGCGACCGACCCGTCGTTCATCCGGACAGCTTACGGCGCCACCTTCGGGATCGGATGCACCTGCGTCACCGGATACTCGGGGTAGAAGCCGCGGCTGTCCCACTCGAGCTCGATCGCCTCGCGTTCCTGCTGCGTTTCCGGCCGTGGTGCCTGCCAGGCGCGCCACGCCGCCCATTCGACGGCGTCGAACGGGGCGCCGACCAGCACGCCGACCTTCCACAGCACGAACGACGGGAACAGGAACACCGACAGCGGATCGCGGGTTTCCTTCGGCTGCGAGCGGTAGACCAGCCACGCCGGCACGAATGCGGCGACGTCGACCGGGACCCCGACCACGAAGCCGACCGTGCCGCCGAGGGTCGCCGGAAAACGCGTGAACCACGACCGGTCGTAGCGGGCGTCGACCAGCTTGTCGGTGTAGCGGACCAGCGGCGTGCACGCGGGCACCGCCGCGGCGAGCAGCCCGGCCAGCAACCGCCGGCCCGGACCGTTCACGACTTGTCCTTCGCCAGGCGAGGCTCGCGCCGCGCGTACTTCATGGTCTTGATCGACCACTTGTCGGAGATCTCGGCGGGTGGCGTCCGGTACGACGAGAACAGGCGATCGTCGGTGGCGTTGGTGATGTGCAGTTCGCGCAGCTTCCAGATCGACTGCCGCGCCTCGCTCGAACCGCCCGCCGCCGTGTTCGCCTCGCAGTTGAGCAGCGCGGCGTAGACGAACTCGAGCGTGACCGACAGGTCCTTGTTGAGCCACAACACGTCGACGACGAAGTCGGTGATCGGCTGCTTGCCCTTGGCCATCACGCCGTTCTCGAGCTTCGGCTCCTGCGGCTGGAAGTCCGAGGACTTCAGGCCGCCGGTCACCGACGCCAGGATCTGGCCCTCGAAGTAGGTGCGCGGCTGGGTCAGGCTTTGGCCGCCCTGCTTCTTGTTCTCGAGCACGACCTCGACCTTGCGCTGCAGGGCGCCGATCTGCTCCAGCAGACCGCCGGCCTTGAACGCATCGTCGATCGTGCGCTTGCACGCGACGATCTTCTCGTCGAGGCCGCGGACCATGTAGTAGCCGACCGGCAGCAGCACCAGCGAGACCAGTACGATGGCCTTGTAGAGATCGAGATTGCGCAGGAACTTCACTTGCCACCTCCCGCCGCGACCGGCAACGAGTTCGCCGCCTTGGGAGTCGGCTCGGCCATGCCGACGCGGTCGTTGCCACTCGGTCCGAACGGTTCGAACGAGTCCTTCACGTGCATCGTGACCCGGTAGTACGCGCCTTCGACGCCGGTCTCCTTGGTGTCGCGGAAGATCTCCTCGTCCTTGGCCGTGGGCGGGGAATCGGGCGGCGCGAACGGCGAATCGGGCCGCGCGATCTCGGCCTCGATCATGCGCTGCAGCTCTTCACGCCGGGTGCGGAAGTCCGGGCCACGGAACGCGATCGTGAACTCCAGCCGCCGCGACGCCGAACTCTTGGCGTTGGTGTCCGCCTTCATGTTCACGTGCAACGACGTGATCACGTAGCGGCCGAGTCGCCCTTCGACACCGGGTTGCGGTTCGGCAGGTCGCATCATCTCGGCCCAGCGCACCAGCACCGCGAGGCCGGACTCGAGCGACACGTCCTCGAAAATGCCGGACTCCTTCTGCTTGCGATCCGCCATCTCGCGCAGCTTGTCGCGCACGAGCTGCAGACGCTTCTGGACCGGGGTCTTGGCCAGGTCCGCGATCAGGTCCTTGTGGGTGTAGTCCTTGCCGGACGCCTGCTCGATGCGGAAGTGGTTCTTGAACCAGTCGGTGGCGAACACCGCGTTCAGGCCGCCGTAGAACAGCGTGTCGGCCTTGGCGTCCTGCTTGCCGGTGAACGTGCTGCCGATCTTGAACTCGAGCAATCCGAGCTCGCGCTGCTTCTGGTTCCACCACACCAACATCGCCAGCAACGCCACCATGCAGGCGATCGCCAGCGGGAACTTCACGCGCTCGAACCCGCGCGTCAGCGTCAGGTCTTCCTGGCGCAGCTCGAACCCGTCCGGGCCGCCGAGCCGCCGCAAGGCCAGGCCGAGCGCCGTCGCCAGGCGCGGACCGAAGTCGGCCGCCTGTTCCGGCGTGAGGTCGTGCTGCAGGCGCGCGAGCAGGTCGAGCTCGCGCGC
Source organism: Planctomycetota bacterium (assembly GCA_016794485.1). Lineage (GTDB taxonomy): Bacteria > Planctomycetota > UBA1135 > UBA1135 > UBA2386 > UBA2386. Next base: position 322 of record JAEUHV010000041.1, on the reverse strand, counting down.
CGGCACGCCGAACACCGCCGACAACATCTCGTGCGTGCCCGGCAACCGGCTCGCCCCGCCGGTCACCCAGACCGAGCGCAGCATCGACGCCCGGCCCGAAGCGGTCAGGAAGCGAGTCAGCTCGCGTGCGAGCCGCTGCAGCCACGCCGTGTGGGCGACCTCGACTTCCTTGTGCGACACGGTGACCGGTCGCGCCGGCGCCACGGCGGTCGCCGGCTCACCATCGGTTCCGGTCGGTGCCGGCACGGCGGACGGCACTTCGAGGCGCTGGGCGGCGCCGGCTGTCAGGCGCGCCCACGCCCCAATGCGGCCCCACGTCGCA
>JAEUHV010000520.1 GCA_016794485.1 Planctomycetota bacterium | reverse complement strand
CCGCCGCCAACCCTGGCCACTTCGTCCGCCGATTCGCGCCGTAGATCACCCCGCCGTTCTTGCAGATCCACCGCAACCCGCTCGCACGCGTGTCGCCCTGCGCAATCGTGTTCGTCGCGATCAGTCCGAACGTCCCGCCATCCCGCAGCAGCCCAAACGCACGCCGGAAGAAGTGCGCGACGAGATCCGAGTTGCCGTGCGACTCGACGTGCACAGTCTTCAGCCAGTCGACGTACTGATCGTGATTGCTGCCGAGGATCGAATTCTTGCCGGCGAACGGGGGGTTGCCGACGAACGCATCGAACCCGCCCCCCCCAAGAGCCTCGGGAAACTCGATCTCCCAGTGGAACGGCTGCACGCCCCTCGCTCCCGCACGCAGCTCTGCAACCTCGCGCCGCAGATCCTCCTTCTCCTTCGTCAACTCACCACCACTTCGCAACCACGCATCCACCCGCTCCGCCAACTCTGCCCTCCTCCCTGGCCTCATCCAGTCATGCGCCACACCAAAGAACGCCGTCACGACCAGATCCCCGATCAACCTCACATCGCTCAACGCTTCATCCGCCTCCCGCAGCCATCGCCGCAGCACTCCCTCCTTCGTGCCCTCATCTGCCCCGAGGATCTTCGCGCGCAGCGCCTCGACCTCCTTCAGCTTCTTCTTCAACACCGTCTCGACGAACGCACCACGCTGCGTCACGTCCCAGTGGAACGCCGCGATCTGCGCCTTCGACAGCCCCACCAGCGAGTCGCCACATCGCAGCGAGTGATCGACGAACGTGAACGCATGCTCCTTCGCAAACGTCTCCAACCACAGCGACAGCTTCGCCAGCGCCACCGCGAACGGGTTCTTATCGACGCCATACAGACACCGCGTCGCCACCAACCGCTTCGCCAACAGCAGCTCGTCCTCGTCCGGCGGGATCACCGGCTTGCTCGCCGGATGCGACGCCCACGACTTCACCACCACCGCCCCCAACTGGCGGCACGCCTCGACCAGGAACGCGCCCGAACCCATCGCCGGATCGCACACCTTCAGCTCCAGCACCGCCTCGGCCGTCGGCTTCTCGCCCAACTGCTCGAGCACCGGCCGCAACGTCGTCTCGACTATCGGCCGCGTCAGCTGCGGCGGCGTGTAGTGCGACCCCGACTTGCGCCGCGCATCGCTCGGCTGCAGCACGAACGAGCCCGCTGGCAACATGCCCGGAAGCAGCTTCGACACCTTCTTCGCCAACCACGCAGCGAGGTCCTCCACCGTCGCCGCCGCCTTCAGCCCGTCCTCCGCCGCCCCCGTCACCTTGCAGTCCGCGTGCTCCTTCAACCACGCCGCACGCTTGCCGTTCGGCACATCGAGCAGCTCCAGCAGGTTGACCACCGTCGCCGCACCGTGCGCCTTCTGCGGCTTGATCGCGAGCGACGGCCCCTTCGTCACCTCGAAGCGGAAGCCCATCATGGTCTCGTAGACCGAGCCGATCTGCTCGACGTTGAGCGTGCGGTAGGAGATGCGCTCGCCGTCGAGCACCATCAAGTTCTGCAGCACCTCCCACACCACCTTGTCGCTGACCCGCGGCGGCGTCACCACCTCGTCGATCTGCCGCGCGACCCCGAACGGTCGCCCTTCGAGGAACTGGTAGTTGGTCGTCTCGCTGCCGTCCGGGTGGAACAGGTAGCCGTGTCGCGGCGGCAGCTGCCGCGCCCCGTGCTTGCAGCCGTCGAACACCAGGCGGAACGTCGCCAGCAGCTGCGCCCAGGCCCCGTGCCGATTCTCCATCGTGTCGGGGAACCGGTCCGCATCGCTGCGCAGCCGCTCGAACAGCGACAGCACCGAATAGCCGCTCTGCCACGCCTCGTCGTTGCCGAGCAGACCGCGGTCCTCGGCATAGAGCAGGAAGATCAGCCGCAGGATGACGGTCAGCAGCCCGCCGTAGATGTCGTCGGGGTGCGCGCGCAGCCAGTCCTTCAGCAGCAGTTCGCCCGAGTGCGCGTGAGCCGACTGGAAGCCGCGCAGCAGCTCGTGAAGCGCCTTCAGGACCTGCTCGGCCAGCTCGGTTGAGACCTGGTTCTGGAACTTGCGGCTCTTCTCGAGCAGTGCCGGCAGACGCTCCGCCCGCCCGTACGCGAACATCCGCTCGCGACCGAGCAGTAGCACGAGTGCCGCCAGGATCGGCCGACCGCTGACCTCGGTCATCGCCGCGAACGGGAAGGTCAACGTGCCCGACGACTCCCCCTTCGGCGCGTAGACGAGCCGCACGCCGGTGCCGAAGTGCAGCAGGCCCGCGGGCACCTGGCTCTCACGCAGCAGACGCTCGAAGCGGGCCTGGTGCGTGGCACGCCACTGCCGGTCGTGCTCGAGGTCTGCGTCCTGGTCCGGGTCGGTGCCGTGCGGCAAGTCGCGGATCAGCAGGACCCACGGCCGCGCCGGGTCCTGGGGATCCTCATCGCGCACGGCGAAGTCGGGACGCAGTGTCTCGTGGTACTCGGCCAGTACGGACTCGATGCCCGTCGCGGCGCCATCGATGAGGTCCGCGCGCTCCCAGCCAAGCAGGTCGACGCACAGCTGCGTCAGCGTGAGGCCCGGCTTCGACTCGGTCGCCGTGACCGGCTTGGTCACGAGCAGAGACTGCAGGCGCTGCTGCTCGACGACGACGTTCTGGCTCAGGTAGGCCTGGCAGTCGACCAGGGCCGCGGGGGCGACGACCAGCCCCTGCGGCTGTAGGTAGCCAAGCCACTGCTTGTGCAGTTCGATCTGGGGGTCCTTCGACATGGGTCAGTGCTTCCGGTCACCCATGCTGGGGATAGAGGTAGGCGATGCCGACCGGTTCGATGCGGGCGGCCTGCACTTCGTAGAGAGCGCGGATGCGCTTGGGCTCGTCCTTCGCCTCGGCGTCGATCTCGGCCAAGCGGCGCTCCCAGTGCTTGCGGTTGCTGTGCAGCTGACGGAGGTCGTCATCGAGCTGCTCGCGGATGCCCGGCAACAACTGCTGCTCGAAGCCCAGCAGCTCGCGGTCTTCCTTCTTCTGCGTGGCCAAGATGCCCTTCTTCTGCTGCGCGAGGATCGACACCATCGCCGCCGCCTCGTCGCTGCCGCGTTTCGCCAGCAGCTCGCGGGCCGAGGCCTCC
>JAEUHV010000503.1 GCA_016794485.1 Planctomycetota bacterium | reverse complement strand
AGCAGGACGAACCGAGGCCCGGGACCGGCGTGTACCTGCCCACCGTTCGCTGCGACGTGGCGCTGCAGCGGTTCGAGGTAGAGCGAACGCAACGTGCGGCCGGGGCGGAGCTGCCAACGCTCGTGCCCCACGCGCAATTCGCCGTCAACCAGGAAGACGTCCGCTTCGACGCTGCCGAGGCCGAGTTCGAGCGCCTTCGCCAGCGGCACGGGTTGCAGGTAGTCGTTGTGGCCGTGCAGGTGCCGGGCCGGATCCACGGCGGCGCCCCGCCCGGGCGGCGACACCGAACATGCGGCGAACATCGCGACGGCGGCGGCGACGGCAAGGCGCGGGAACACCCACGGAACGTAGCCGCCGAGCCGCCCCGGGGAAGAAGGGGACCGGCGGCCCGTCCGACGCCGCCACGAGGAACCCAATGCGCACCGCCACACTCCTGCTCTCGCTGCTCGCCTGCTCGCCTTCGTGCATCGCCCAACAGGGCCAGAAGGAAGCGCCCAAGGCCCCGTTCGTGCTCGAAGCCGGCGAGGTCCAGCTGCCGGCGCTGGTCGACCGCTGCGCGGGCTACCTGGGCCGCAACATCCTGATGAACGCCACCGAGATGCAGGGCGCCGGCGGCCCCGGCGCGCTCGTCGTGCGTCTGCAACAGAAGATCGAGACCGACCAGGCCGGCTGCGAAGAAGTGATGACGTCGCTGCTCTACCGCAGCGGCTTCGCGGTGATCCAGCTCGACGATGGCGGCATGTTCGAGGTGGTGTCGATGTACGGCCCACGCGGCCGCGAAGTGACCACGCGCGCGCAACACCGCACCGTCGAGCAGGTGCTGGCCCGGCCCAACCTCAAGGTCCCGGTCACCGTCACGGTGGCGCTGCAGCACATCAACGCGACGATCGCCACGAACGCGCTGCGGCCGTTCTTCGCGTCGACCGGTGGCCCCGGCCCGTCGCTGACGATCGGCAACGTCGGCAACAACTCGGCCATGCTGATCAGCGGCTTCCAGGACCAGGTCGTGCAGGCGATCCGGCTCGTGCGCGAATGCGACATCCCGCCGCCGAAGCTCGCGCCGAGCACCGAAGAACTGCTGGGCGACCTGATGAATCGGGTGAAGGCCCTCGAGGACAAGCTCGGTGGTGCCGCTCCGAAGAACGCGCCCAAGTGAGGCTGCGGTGCGCTGCCTCACCCCGTTCGTGTTGCTCGCCATCGCGGCGGGCACCGCCGCGCAGACTCCGCTGGTGCTCGCCACCGCGGCGCACGGCCCGATCGTCGCGACCAAGGACGGACTGACGCTCGCCGCCGGCGAGTTCGCGGTCACCGACCTGGTCGAGGCGGTCGCCGGCTTCCTGTGCCGCAACTACCTCTACGACTTCTCGGCTCTCGAGAAAGCCGAGGGCTTCCGGCTGCAGCGCACGATCGCACTCGACGCACTCGGCAGCGAAGAACTGCTCTACGCACTGCTCTCGGCGCGAGGCTTCGTCGTGTTGCCGGTCGACGAACTGCGTGGGCTGCACCAGATCGTGTCATTGGCAAAGGACCCGCAAGCCGCGGCGGCGAACATCCCGTGGCGCACGGTCGACGAGGTGCTGCGGCGGCCGCGCCTGCGCGAACTCGCCATGGTCGCGGTGCCGTTGCAGTTCGTCGACGCGCAGCAGGTCGCCAGTGGCCTGCGCGCGCAGTTCTCGCTGCAGGGCATGTGGCAACCCGGCATGCCGACCGCGTCGGCGAGCGACCCGCGCTGGCTCGTGCTGCACGGCTTCCGCGACCAGGTCGTGCCGGTCATCCAATTCGCCCTGCTCGTCGACGCCCAGCATCGACCGCGCCATGTTCCGCCCTCGGAGATGGAGGCGCTCCAGACGCGCGTCGCCCAACTCGAAGCGGAGCTCGCCGCCATCCGGGCCGAACTCGCGCGCACGGGCGAGCGACGCTGACCGCTACGGCAGCACGAGGGCCTTCACGATCTCGCCGCGTTCGACCGCCGCCAGGGCCTGCCCGACGTCGGCCAATCGATACTCGCGCACCGGCAGCGAACGCCACGGCGCGCCGAGCCGTGCATGGCCGGCGACCTGCACCGCACGGTGGAAATGCGAGTAGTCGCTGCCCCAGCAGCCGCGCACGTCGAGGTGCTTCTTGTTGAGGTCCGCGTGCGGCGAGAACGGCACCTCGCCGTGGTCGGTGTACTGGCCGAGCACGACGACGCGCCCCGCGTCGCGCGCGCAGCGCATCGCCTGCACCACCGCCGCCGGTGCACCCGCGGCCTCGATCACGACGTCGGCACCTCTGCCGCCCGTCTGCGCGCGCACCCACGCTTCGCGCTCTGCCGGCGGCGTCGCGAGGTCGAGCACGGCGTCTGCCCCCATCGCCCGCGCCGCCGCAGCCCGAACCGAAGGAGCGCCGATCGCGAGGACCGTGCCCGCCCCGGCGAGGCGCGCCAACGCGATGCACGACAACCCGACTGGACCGATGCCGAGCACGAGCACGGCATCGCCGAGGCCGACGTTCGCGCGTTCGAGCCCGTGCAGCGCCGTCGGCAGCGCACAACCACCGCGCAGGAAGTCGCGCGGCGTGCCAGCCAGCTTGATGACGCGCGTGCCGGCGAGCAGGTGCAGCGTGTCGGCCCAGCCGCCCAGCAGTCCGTCCGCGGCGCCGTAGGTGATGCCGTAGACCTTGCGCTCGGGACAGCGCGTGCTCGCCTTGGCGACGAGGCAGTACCAACAGCGATGGCAGGTGCGGTGCACGTCGAGGAACGTCACCACGTCGCCTTCGGCCAGCGGCGTGCCGTGCACGTCGCGCATGTCGCCGCGCACCGCCGCCAGCGTGCCGGCCGTGACGTGGCCGGGAATCAGCGGGTACGGCACGCCCGCGAGCTTGCCGTGGTGCAAGTGCACGTCGGTGCCGCACACCTCGCTGCAGTCGACGCGCAGCAGCGCCTCGCCGGGCTGCAGTTCGGGCAGCGGGAACTCGCGCAGTTCGACCGGACGATCGGGAGCGGGGAAGACCGCGGCGGTGGCGTGCGCCATCGCCGCATCGAACGGCGCCGCAGGTCAGCGCGCCAGCAGGTTCACGAGCAGCCGAGACGCCCCGACGTTGCCGACGCGCAGCTGGCGGTAGAGCGCGAGCGAGCAATAGACGAAGTCGCCCTGGCCGTACTGGGTGTGCAGCAGCGCCCCTTCGTGCGCCTTCGCATCGGCCTGGTCCTGCATCGCCAGCAGCGGCACCCACGCCGGATCCCACGCCTTCGGGAAGTTGAGGCCGCGCTCCTGCACCCACCCGGCGAAGTCGCCGGCGGCCAGCGCGTGCGGCTTCGTCAGCAGCGCGTGTCCGGGCTGCAGGAACGTCACGCCGGTGTGCTCCTCGGTGCAGCGTTCGTCGCCGATCGTCAGCGGGAACGGCGCCAGCAGCGGCCGGCCGGTGCGCTCGTTCCACTCGCCGGGCTTGTGGTACATCGCGACGATGCGGCCGCCGCCGCGGCAGTACGCGAGCAGGCGGTCGCGCATCTCGGCCAGCTCGGGGCGATGGTGGTAGGCGCGGATGTCGAGCAGGATCGTCGCGTAGTCGTCGAGGTGCGCCAGCAGCAGGGCGTCGCGGTCGAGCACCGAAAACGGCACGCCGAGGTCGCCGAGCGCCTTCTCGGTGGTGTCGTCGGGTCCGCGCACGAGGCCGATGCGCCCGCCTTCGGGCACGGTCACGTCGACGACCCGCACCGGCAGCGCCGCCAGGGCTCCCTGGAACCGGAACGTCAGCGCCGCATCCGCGAGCAGTTCGTTCGCGTCGATCGTCGCGCGCACCAGGACTCGCGTCTCGGCATCGCCCTTCGCCAACGCGAGTCGACCCGGGATCGTCTCCGCGGTGATGCCGGGCCCCATCGACAGCGCGACCGCGGTGTTGGTGTCCTCGTCGCGGATGCAGCGCACCGCGACGCTCAGCACGCGCTCGACCTTCTTGCCCTTCGGCACCATCAGCACTTCGCGGTCCCAAGTGAGCGTCACCGGCGGCACTGGGGTGTAGTGGAACTCCTTGCGCACGCGGAGCGGGTGTCCGTCGAGCGTGAACGCGACGTCCACCACGACCGAACGAGGCTCTGGGCCGTCGACGATCGGCGCACACGCGAACGGTACGGTGAAGCGGCCAGCCGGTCCCGCGGCCTGCGGTGCTGCCGCCTGCTGGGGCGCGGGATCCGTCGGCAATCCCGGCAGCGGCATCGCCGGCGACACCGGCACCCCGTCGAACACCATCGTGCGCACCGCGGCGGTGATCGGTGTCCCGACCCGATCGGCGCAGCGCACCGCGGCGTCGTTCACCTTGTCGACGCCCTGCACGACGACGTGCGCGATGCCGTCGCTGCCGAACGCGATCTCGTCGCGCGCCAACCAGGATTCGACGCGCACGTTCGACAACGCCAGCAAGGCCCGGTCGAGAGCCTCGCGGTAGCGACCGGCCAGGTGGACCCGCCGGAGTTCGCCTCCGTCGGTGGACTGCAGGTCGACCACATGGGGGTTGGCGGCGACGATCGCGTGCAGCGCCTTCTGCAGGCCGGGCGGGTCCATTTGGCGCGCACCCTCTGGCAACCGCGGCCCCCACGCCAATCCCGGCCGCACCCACAACCACGGCATCGCCGGCGGCACCCCGTCGATCGCGCCGATCGTGCGCACGTCGTCGTTGACGACCTTCCAGAAGTCCTTGCCCACCTGCAGCGGGTCGTGCGGCCCCCACGGCCCTTGGGTCACGTGCTGCGTCCACGCGCGATGCGCGAGCCGGGCGTAGGTCTCGCCGCGCGCCGGCTCCAGCTCCGACGGATCGACGATCCACTGCGCCTCGTCGACCTTGGCGCGCGTCAGCAGCGCCGGCACGAACTGCTTCTGCGCCGCGCGTTCGCGCAGCACCGTGTCGATCGCCCAGAACGTCGCGCGGTGGTGCCCGTGGCCCTGCGTCAGCGAGTGGTTGGTCAGCACGAAGTCGGGATCGACCGCATCGACGACCTGGCGCATCGCCGCCAGCAGCTTCGCGTCGGTCCACTTCGCGCGCGTCTCGTCGAGCGTCTTGGAGAAGCCGAAGTCCTCCATGCCGAGCCAGCGCACCTCGACGTCGCTCATCGCCGCCGCCCGCAGCGTCTCGCGCACGCGCAGCGCCGCCAGTTCCGGCCCGATCTCGCGGCCGATCGCGTTCTGGCCGCCGTCGCCGTAGGTCGTGTAGGCGGTCACGACGCGCATGCCGTACTTGCGGCGCAGGATCGTGTTGGTGCGCGACGATTCGTCGTCCGGGTGCGCGGCGACGTTCAACACGACCGCGTCCGTCGACGCGTCGAGCAACGCCTGGTGCAGCGCCACGAGCCCCGCTTCGGGTTCGGCCTGCTGGGCCGGCAACGACGCCACCGCGAGCAGCAGCGACACGGCAAGGAAGGTTCTCACGAGGCCAGGCTCCGCAGGCGGTTCATCGCATCCTCGAGCACCGGCCAGTCGACCGCGAACTGGAAGCGCATGCTGCGCACCCCGTCCGGGCGCGCGAAGAACAGATGGCCCGGCACCGCGTTGACGCCGATGCGGTCGATCATCTCGAGCACGGCCGGATGCGGCGCCTTGTCGCCGAACACGCGGGTGTAGTCGGCGAGCACGTAGTAGGCGCCTTCGGGCACGAGGAACGTGAAGCCGGCGTCGCGCAGCGCCGCGCAGAACGCATCGCGCTTCTTCTCGTAGCCGGCCTGCAGGTCCGTGTAGTACGCGTCGGGCAACTGCTCCAACGCGCGCTGCACGCCGCGCTGCATCGGCCGCGCCGCGCACACTTCCATCTGGTCGAACACGATGCCGCACTTCTCGACGATCGCGGCCGGCCCCGCGAGGAAGCCGATGCGCCAGCCGGTCACCGAATACGTCTTGCTGAACGAGTTCATCGTCAGCGTGCGTTCGGCGAGACCCGGCACGGTGGCCGGCGACACGTGGGCCCGGCCGTCGAAGCACATGTACTCATAGACCTCGTCGGTCAGCACCAGCACGTCGCTGCCGTCGAGCACCGCGGCGAGCCGTTCGAGTTCGGCTCGCGACCACACCTTGCCGGACGGATTGCCCGGCGTGTTGACGACCACCGCGCGCGTCTTCTTGGTCAACGCGCGGCGCAACGCCGCCTCGTCGAACGCCAGCGTGGCGCGATCGAGCGGTACGGCGACCGGCACCGCGCCGAACAGGGGCACCGTGGTCCAGTGGTAGCTGTAGAACGGCTCGAACAGCACGACCTCGTCGCCTGGCTCGATCAGGGTCATGCCCGCCGCGAAGAAGGCGCCGCTGCTGCCGGTGCACACCGCGACGTTGTTCGCCTCGTAGGGCAGGCCGTTGTGCCGCTGCAGCTTCTTCGCGATCGCCGCGCGCAGGTCGGGCAGGCCGGCGTACGGCGTGTAGAGCTGGCGATCGCCGCCGTCGATCGACGCCAGGGCCCCGGTGACGAGCGGGGCCGGGGTGTCGAGGTCGCAGACGCCCTGGCCGAGGTTGATGCCGCCGGGCACGGCGTTGATGACGAGGGTCAGCGAGCGCAGCAGGTTGCCCTGGTCGAGATGGCGCCGGCGCGCGGCCGTGCGCGCGAAGGCGGGGTGGAGGTCGTTCATGCAGCGTGGCGAGCGGGGCGCGGATGATACGGGCCACTCGGGCGAACGGCTGCGCCGCAGCGACCGCCGTTCAGCGATTCTTCAGGTACCAGAGCTCCGCCCTGGTGATCGCCGCACGATTGTCGGCGGCCGACAGCGCCGGGTCGTAGCCGAACGGCTCGCCGGCGATCCCGCGCAGCGCTTGCGCCGCCGCCCGCCGCACCGGCTCGTGGTCGCTGCGCAGCGCCTGGAACACCTCCGGCAACGCTTCCTTGCCGCGCTTCACCAGATCCGCCGCACACGCTTCGACGTCGGCCGGCTTGCTGTTCGGCCCGAGGTTCACCAGCCGCACCACGTGCGGCGTCACCGCCCCCACCACCTTCTGGAACTTGCGTCGCAGGAACAGCACCGCGAACGACGTCGGCACGAGATCACCGCGACCGCGCGCCAGATGCCCGCCCGGATACCCGTCGGTCAGGCTCGACCAGCCGCCGCCCTTGTCCTGCAGGTCGCACAACATGCGCGCCCCTTCCGCGTACCAGTCGATCGTGCCGACCTTGTCGACGTCGCACAGGATCGCGGCGCGCTCGAGCCCGTAATGGAAGTAGAACGACCAGCGTTCCTTCGCCGAGCCGATCGTGTCCGGATTGCGGGTGAACCACTGCCATCCGCGCTGGATGCGGCCGTCGAGCGCTTGCGGCGGCCGGCCGCCGTCGTCGAGCATCTGCCGACAGATCGCCAGCACCGCGACGCCGGCGGCGGTCATCGAAGCGTACGAATCGAAGCCGCTGTCGTTGCGGCCGTAGCCGAAGCCGCCGTAGGCGTCCTGGTTGTCCAGCATCGTCGCGACGAGCTGGCTCCAGACGACCCGCTCGACCTTGACGCCGAGCGCCTTCGCCGCGCGCAGGCCGAGGACCGCGTACTGCGTGTTGCTCAGGTCCCACGAACCCGGGTTGTCGTCGTAGCCGAAGCCGCCTTCGCGATGGCGATGGCGCAGCAGCTGCTTGGCGTCGTCCTTCGCCTGGTCCTCGCGATCGGGGAACGTGGGCAACGCCTCCATCACCATCAGGCGGAGAGCGAGGTCGTAGGTCTCGCTCGGCTTCGCCTTGGCGAGGCGCTGCACCGCCTTCGGAAAACGCGGCTCGTTCGCGTCGACGCCATCGTGGATCGCGGCCAACAGGACGAGCGCGAGTTCGCCCGGCCGGCCGGCGCTCTCGGTGGCTTCCTGCAGATGCGCGAGCAAGGCCGGACGCGCCTCCGCCAACGCGTGGTTGACGCGTTCGCGCAGGGTGTCCTGGGCGGGAACGGCACCGGCCAGCACCGCAGCGAGCGGTGGCAACAGGGAGAGAGGGCGCATCAGGGTCGACCCGCCCCATTAGACGCCCTAGAACCGCATCCGCCCACGCCCGTCAGGCGAAGGGCGAGATTCCTCCTCGCATGCGCATCGCCATCACCGGAGCTTCGGGGTTCGTCGGTTCGGCCCTGGTCCCAGCCTTGCGAACCGCCGGTCACGAAGTGGTGCGCCTCGTGCGCTCGGCCGACGACGACGGCGACGCCGTGGGCTGGAATCCCGCCACGGGCGAGCTCGACACGGCCCGGCTCGGCGTGCTCGACGCCGTGGTCCACCTCGCCGGCGAGAATGTCGCGGCGGGGCGCTGGACGGCGGCGCGGCGGCAGGCGATCGCCGACAGCAGGGGGCCGGCGACCGGGCGGTTGTGCCGTTCGCTGGCGGCATTGCCGGTGCGGCCCAAGGTACTGGTCGCCGCGTCGGCGACCGGGATCTACGGCGACCGCGGCGACATGCCGCTCGACGAGGACAGCGCGCACGGCTCGGGCTTCCTGGCCGAGGTGGCGCTGGCGTGGGAAGCGGGCACTCGACCGGCCGCCGAAGCAGGCGTGCGGGTCGTCAACCTGCGCATCGGCATGGTGCTCGACCGCAGCGGCGGAGCGCTGGCGCGATTGCTGCCGCCGTTCCGGCTCGGCCTCGGCGGCGTGCTCGGCTCGGGTCGGCAATGGCTCGGCTGGATCACGCGGCACGACCTGGTGCGCGCGATCCAGGCCGCGCTCGGCGACGAACGGCTGCGCGGCCCGGTGCTCGCGGTGGCTCCCGACGCGGTGACGAACCGCACGTTCACCAAGGCGCTCGGCGCGGCGCTGCGGCGGCCGACGGTGCTGCCGGTCCCGCGGTTCGCGTTGCGGCTGTTGTTCGGGGCGATGGCGGACGAACTGCTGCTGGCGAGCCAGCGGGTGCGGCCGACGCGGTTGCTCGCAACGGGCTTCGCGTTCGCCCAGCCGACGCTGGCGCAGGCGCTGCAAGGCTGAGTTCGGGCGAAGTACAGCGCGACGGCCGATGAGCTCACGCACATCGGCCGTCGGGCGCGACCGGTGCACCCTGCCCGTCGAGCCGCGTGGACAACCATGCCAAGCCACACGACCCGCGCGCATTCGGCGCCGGCTGCAAGCCACTAGAACCGCTCACGCGCGAAGTCACGGCTTCGGTGTCGTTTCGACTCAGGAACGTTGCCGCGTGCGGAGTCGCGCCGCGGCACCGCACGGAATCGCGCCGACGCGGCGCGCCCGACGGTGCGGTCGTCTGCACTCGAACACCTCCAGAGCCATCGAAACCGCACTTTCGGGGCCGTTCGCGAGCAGTGGCGTGCGGTTGGCATGGGGTTTGTCTGCGGCCGAACGCTGCCCGTCCGGACAGCAGACCCCAGCGAAGGCCGCGGCGCGTCCCCCCACCGCGCGGAACCGACATGACCACTGCCTGCTCCTTCTCCCTCCCCCGCAATGCCGCAGAACGCATGGGCGCGTGCCTGTGCCTGTCGCTGCTCGCCCTCACCGCGTGCGACCAGAAGTCGCCCACCGCCGGCGTCACGCCCGTGGCCGGCGACAAGGTCCGCGTCGAACGCGTCGAGTTCGGCCGCCTCGTCGACGTCTACGGCTACGACGGCGACGGCGGCGCCGAACTGACCTTGTTCCAGAAGGACGTCGTGGTCGGCAACGACATCGCCGACGAACGACCGCCGGGTTCGAGCCTCGGCGACGGCGAGGTCACCTACGACTTCTACGCGACGGATCCCGTGACCCTGCAGCCGCGCCTGTTGATCCCGCGGCGCATCGGCAGCCCCGCGTTCACGGCCGCGTTCGACCGGCTGGGTGCACGCTTGCGCACGGTCACGCCGATGGCGCACGGGCAAGGCGGGCCCGGCCTGCCGTACTCGGTGGTGCCACGCAACGCCGCGATCCGTGTCGTGCTGTCGGCACCGCTGCTGGTGGACGACGAGTTCTTCGTCGCCCGCGACGAACAAGGCAAGGTCAACGGCCTGCGCAACACCGAGGCGGTGCAGCTGCTGCGCATCGTCGGCGACCCGGCGCAGGACGACGCGTTCGTGCCGATGCCGGTGCGCGTGCTGGTGAAGGACCGCGCCCTGGTGCTCGATCCCGTCCTGCTCGGCGACGAAGGCGTGCAGTACCAGACCGTGAACAACGCCGAAGGCATGCCGGCGAGCCAGGACCAGCTCGCGGCGAACATCCGCATCGCGATCGCCCTCGACGGCCCGCTGGCCCTGCCGATGCTGCGCGAGGAGTCGACGAGCCTGATCGGCAAGAACAACGCCGGCTTGCCGGCGATCGTGCGCGACTTCCGTTCGGGCAACTCCGCCGACACGTCGTTCGACCTGGCCGGCGGCTTCGTGCGCGACCCGCTGCCGCTGCGCGTGCTCGGCGAGCTGCCGATGTTCGTCGAACGAGTCGATCCGGTGAGCTCCTCGGTGTTCGAAGTCACGGTCTTCAAGGGCGGCCTGTCGCACGAGATCGACCGCGGCGACGTGTTCCGCTTCCTGTCGCCCGGCTCGGGCGAGGAGATCGCGCTCGGCGAGGTCGTGGTCGATCCGATCGACGATCGCGACGTGCCCGGCGTGCAGCACGTGCGGGTGCGCGTGCGCATCGGCAAGGCCCTCGACGCCGTCGATCCCAGCGACCTGGCCGGCTTCCCGCAACCGCTGGCCGAACGCGAGGCGTGGTTGCGCACGAACGCGCCGATCGCCGTGCTGATCGCCGAGTTCACCGCCGGCGGCGGCGAAGGCCGCGACGACCCGCGCAACTTCCTGCGGTTCTCGCCCGAGCCACTGACGCTCGGCGGCTACACCCCGCGCGCCGACGAGTTCGTGTCGCCGTTCGCGGGTGCGGTCGTGCGATTCACCAAACCGGTCGACCTGTCGACCGTGCGTTGGGCCGACACGTTCTTCTTCGCGATGCGCGACCTGGCCAGCGAAGCCGAGCGCCAGGAGTTCCTGCAAGGCCTGCCGAACGCCGACGGCGGCGTCGGCATCGATCCAGGGGCGTTCGACGACGCCAAGTACCGCACGCCGTTCCTGGTCACCGCCCGCGTGTTCGACGAAGACGGCTCGCAGACTTCGCTGCGGCTGCAGCCCACGTCGGGGTTCTACCTCGACGACACGATGCGCAATCCGCCGGCGGGCGTGACCTACCCGTACTACCTGCACCTGATCTCCGACAGCCCGGTCGGCGGCATCCGCGACCTCGCCGGCAACCGGCTCGACCTGCAGGGCACGACCGCCGAACGGGCCAACGCCGTGGTGATCCCGTTCACGCTGGACACACGCAGCAACGGCGCCGAACCGCTGTTCCCCGACAACCTCGCGGTGTCGATCGTGCGCCGCTTCGCGTCGCGTGACGAGGACGCACGCCCGAGCTGGTTCCTGCCCGAGGAAGTGCGCGGCCCCGGCGGACCGCAGCGGGCGGCGGCCGTACCGCTCGACGACGTCTTCGGCGCCTGCGTCTACCTCGACGGTCGCCTGCTGCCACGCCCGACGACGCGCACCCGTGTGGTCGCCGACAACCAGAACCAGTCGCCGGTCGTTCAGCAACCGGAGACCGGGCCGCAGGATCCTCTCGGCTGGTGCCCGCAGACCGTCGCTGGCCAGTTCCAGCGCGCCAGCAACACCGCGACGAACGTCCTGAACCAGGGCATCCAGAACCCGCTCAACCCGTACGGCTGCCGCCTGCAGACCGTGTGGCGCGAGGTCGACCTCAGCCTGTCGCGCACCGACCCGTTCGACTTCAACCTCGACATCGAACAGATGTACTGGGCGCCCTACACGGGGACGAACATCCTGTTCGACGAGTTCGACGCGACCTCGCTGTTCTTGACCCACTCGGAGTACCGACCGGCGCCGTGCGTCGGCAACACCAGTGCGCTTGCGTCGATGCCGAACTCGGGCTTGCGGTTTCAGTTCGAAGGCAACCGCCTCGCGAACAAGCAGCCGACCGGCAACGGCGCCCTGGTCGAATCGCTGGCGCCGCGCACCGCGGCCTACGTCGACCAGCCGCTGGCGATCGAACCGTCGTGGGTCGTGCGCGAGCCGACCGGCGTCAACCGCTACCTGCCGTTGCCGACCTTCCAGAAGCCGTACTTCGTGTTCCGCGACGAGACCGTGATGGAGCAGGGCGGCGACGCCGGCCGCGGCTCCGACCTCTCGAACGGCGCCAACGGCTTCGACTACGCGCCGTACGTGGTGTCGCCGTTCGCCAACGGCCTCGGCGGCAAGTGGGTCGACGTCACCGGCCCGTCGCCGTCGATCGCATTCGTCAACGCCTTCTGGAACGACGCGCCGAACCACCGCATCGACCAGCCGTCCACGCAGGAGGGCCAGACCGACGGCCTGTGCGGCGCCATCGCGATGCCGCTGCTCGCGGACTTCAGGACCATGGTCGATTCGTCGGAACTGCCGATCGAGGATCCGTTCACCGCGTTCGGCACGAACGGCTGGCAGGTCGCGATCACCGTGCAATCCGGGGCGCAGCCGAACTTCCGCGTGCTCAGCGCCGGCCGGCCGTCGGCGGCGCCGCAAGGTGGCCTGCCGCTGACCACGTCGTCGCCCTTCTGGAGCCTCGCGAACGGCGGCTGGGGGCCTGGCGCCACCCCGTCGGCATCGTGGGTCGCGACGCCGGCCGGCGACAACACCTTCTATTGGATGATGATGGACGTGGTGAAGCGGCAGAGCGTGATCACCGCGGGCTTCGTCGATCTGCACAACCCGCACCGCGTGCCGGAGGGCTTCGGCGATCCGCGCCTCGGCCCGTTCTACCTGCAGGGCGGCAGTTCGACGCTGCCGGCGAACGTGCTGCCGGACTTCGCCTACGAGTTCGATCCGCCGCTCAGCAAGCTGCCGGCGGGCACGTCGATCGTGCCGCAGTTCCGCGGCGCGTCGGCGGTCGACCCGCAACCGTGGTACTGGAACAGCTGGGCGAACACCACCAACCCGCTGTTCCCGGCCGCGTCGCCGCAGAGCCCGCTGTTCACCGCGGCGATGCGCGCGGCGCTGCGCCCGAACTCGACGAACTTCCCGCTCGACCCGTTCAAGGCCGGCGACGCGCACATCCGCAAGTGGGACACGCGGGCCGGCCGCAACTGGTGGACGCACCTCTACAACCGCACGGTCACCCGCTACGTCGAGCACCCGAACGAGCTGATGCAGCCGTCGTTCTGCAACCAGTACTCGGGACCGACCGATCCGTTCCGGCCGCGCGACGTGCGCTACGTCAACTGGCGGTTCGTCACCGGCAACAACGTCGACGTGGACCCGCCGGTGGCGCCGATGATCGAGACGTTCGCGCTGTCGTACCGCTTCACGCCACGGTGACCGCGGGCATCGTTCCCGCTCGGGCCGGGAACCAGACGGCGTGCGCCGCGTTCGCGCGCGGCTGCGCCGGCCCACTCCGGCCCGATCCACCCATGCGACTCATGCCCACGTCGTTCCTGCTCGCCTGCTTCGCCATCACGGGCGCCGCGCCCCAAGCGCGCGCGCAGGCGGAAGCCGACGCCAAGACCCTGGCCGCCGCGTGCAACCAGTTCGCGGCCGACCTGCACGCGAAGCTGGCCGTGAACGGTCCACCCACCTGCTCGCCGACCAGCATCGCGATGGCCCTCACGATGCTGCTGCCGGGCGCGCGCGGCACCACTGCCGACGAACTGCGCACGGCGCTGCACCTGCCGGCCGAGTTCACCGGAACCCGCTTGCACGCCGCCGCCGCGCGGCTGCTCGACGACCTCGGCATCCGCACCCCGAGACAGGACGCGGAGAGCACGCAGTTGCAGGTGACCAACGACCTGTGGACCGCACGGGAGCTCAAGGCCGTACCCGCGTTCGCCGCGGTGCTGCGCGAGTCGTTCGCCGCCGGCCACCACACGGTCGATTTCGCCGGCGATCCGCCGGCGGCCCTGGCCACGATCAACCGCCACGTCGCCAAGGCCACCCGCGACCGCATCCCCGAACTGCTGACGCCGGACCTGGTGACGCGCGACACGCGCGTCGTGCTCACCAACACGATCTGGTTGAAGGCCGCCTGGCTGCACGCGTTCGCGGAACGCGGCACCCGACCAGCACCGTTCCACCTCGACGACGGCAGCACCGCCGAAGTGCCGACCATGGCGGTCGCCGACGAGTTCGGCTACGCCGAGTCCGACGCCTGGCAATGCGTCGTGCTGCCGTTCGACGACTCGTCGCTCGGCTTCGAACTGGTGTTGCCGAAGGCCGGCACCACGCTCGTCGCCGCCGAAGCCGCGCTGCTGCGTGGCGAGCCGGGCCAGAAGGCCGCCGAGACCCGGGTCCTGGTGAAGCTGCCGCGCTTCAAGATCGCCGCCGCGCACCGGCTGCGCGCCGTGCTGCAGGAACTCGGCGTGCGCACCGCGTTCGGTGCCGGAGCCGACTTCTCGGGCATCGCCGCGGAACGGTTGATGGTCGACGACGTCGTGCACCAAACCTGGATCCAGGTCGACGAGAAGGGCTGCGAAGCCGCCGGCGCCACCGCGGTCGTGCTGAAGCGCGGCGGCCGGGCCGGCAAGGCGATCGAGTTCGTCGCCGATCGGCCGTTCGCGTTCACACTGCGCGACCGCCGCACCGGGCTCGTGCTGTTCGTCGGTCGGGTGGTCGATCCGCGCCAGGCGCCCGACGCCGCGGCACCGGCGAAGTCGGCGGGCACGAAGGGCTGAGCCCTCGCTCGCCAGCTCTTCAGCCGACCGCCGCCGTCGCGCCGCCGCCCCCGACCGCGACCCGGTCGGCGACGCCTTCGAGGAACGAGCGCAGTTCGTACATGTCCTCGGCGCCGAGCCCCTGGCCGATGAAGGCCGCGCCGTAGGTGAACCCGGCCAGCACCGGTGCCAGCGCTGCCCCCCAGAACGCCCACGGGGTCTCGCCGAGGATCATCTGCGCCCCGCCCCAGCTGATCGCCGCCAGGAACAGGATGGCGAGTCCCAGGTAGATCGCGACGAACGCGGTCCACACCGGCGAACTCGGCGTGAAGCAACCGCGCAGCGTCCAGGGTCCGCCCGGTTCGCCGCGCATCTCGACGTGCAGCGCCGGACTCCACACGCGCTGGTCGCCACTGCGCAGACGCAGCAGCGCGCCGTTCGGGTGGATCTGGCCGCGCACCGCGCACGACTTGTCGGCCAGGGCCGTCGCCAAGGCCGCGAACAACGCCGCCGGCGGCTGTGCCAGCGGGCGTTCGAACACCGGACACATGCGCGGCTCGCGAACGACCATGCTCGGCTCAGAGACCGAGGACGAGCTGGGTTCCGTTCGAGGCGACGAGGTTCAGCGGCGTGGCCAGCGTGAACGCGAGCGCCTGCGCCGTCAGGCCGGCCCCGACCAGCGCACCGCTGTTCGGGATCGGCAGACCCTGCGTGCCGGTGCCGGCGGGCTGCACGGCCGGGAAGACCGCCGAAGTGAGGTTCGCGGACGAGTAGGCCCGACACCCGGGCATGCCGAGGAACCCCAGGTCGAGGCCCGGCGCCGGCTGGTCACCGAAGAACAGCAGGCCCACGGGCGACACGGCCGGGATGTTGGACACGTCGAACTGGAAGCCGGCATTGCCGAGCAACGGCAGGCCGTTCGTCGTCAGGGTGAGGCCCTGCACCCCGGTGTCGGCCATCGTGAGCGAACCGCCCAGCGCCACCGACAGGTCGATCGGCTCGGTGCGCGGCGACGCGCCGCCGCGCGAGTAGCCGACGAGGTACTCGCTGGCCCCGAGCGACATCACCGAATAGACGACCGTGACGTCGCCGGTGGTGAGGTCGAACTGGTACTGGAACTTGTCGGGAGCCGTCGAGAGGTAGCTGTAGACGCCGTCCCAGGTCACGTAGGCCGTCGTTCCGACCTGCTCGAACAGGACCTTGCCGCTGCCCGCCAGCGCCGGGTTGTAGTCGTGCCACGCCGCGGCGATCGACGTTTGCGCGAACGCGAGGAAGTTGCCCACGTCGGGCGCGAAGCCTGCACCGTTGCCGAGGCTGGACAACGCGATGTTGCCGTTCGACGAGATCGACAGCTGGGTCGTGGTGCCGCCGGGCACCGGCATGGGCTGGGCGAGCGTCACCGTGGTGACGATGTCGTCGCCGTTGGCGACGATGGTCGCGGCCGGGCTCGGCACGACGAGCGCGGCCGGCAGGGTGTTCGTGACGGTGTAGCCGGTGGCGGTGCGCACCATCGTCCAATGCGTGTTCGCCAGGTCGAACGCGGCGGGCGCCATCAACTCGTAGAAGCTGTCCGCGGCGTCGAGGCAGCCGATGCCGTAGTCGGTGCTGTCGGCGCACGCGGCCCACGTCGACGGCACCCAGGCCCAACCCGGGTTGGTCGGAATCAGCTGCAGGCTGCGGTGCGTCAGGTCGAACGAACCCTGCAGCGGCCAGTGCTCGAAGACGGTGTCGGACGGCGAGCTGCCCGCCGTCGACAGGTCGCTCGCGGCCGGCAGGGCGGCGCCCATGCCCGGGGACAGGCCGACCACACCCGAACCGGCGGCGAAGTTGTAGGTCGAGTTGTTCGTGGCGCCCTTGCCCCAGAACAACTGCACCTCACCGGACGGAAACAGCTGCGCCTGCAACAGGAAGCGGGTCGTCATGCCGTAGTTGACGGCGTTGTCCCACGTGATCGTGCACTTGGCGGCCGTCGCGTTGACGTAGATGCCGGCGTTGTTCGCGGCGAGGTGGTTCATGTCGTTCCACAACACGGCGATGCGCGGCGCCTGTGTGGTCAACTCGAGCGGAGTCGAAGAGAAGTCGCCCGCGGCGGGAGCCGGCACGCCGCCGTTCGACAAGAACAGGTATCCGTTCGCGCAGACGTGCACGTCGGTGTAGGTCGCGCCGGCGAACGGGAACGCGAACCCGATCGGCTGGATGGTGAACACCGTGTCGTCACCGACACCGAGGAACGTGCCGAAGGTGCGGTCGGGGCATCCTTGGGCGGTCAATGATGCAGCGAACGACGCGAGCAGGAGAGGGAGTGACTTGAGCATTGTGGATCCTGGATGTGGCCGCGGAATCGAAGCGGGATGCTAGCGGCATCGAGCTCACCCTGCTCGATCCCCGGGCGCTGCAGGGGGCCAACCCGATCTTCACATCCGGCAGGCGTTGGATTCACCGCGCCGCGAACGCGGCGATCGCGCCCTTCGCCGCGAGCAGGGCCTTCTGCAGGTCGGCCACCGCCGCCGTCGTCGACGCCCCCGACACCAGCGCCTGCTTGAGCGCCTCGTGTGCGCGCTGCACGTTCATGTCGCCGCCATCGAGCACGAACGCGGTCACCAAACCCGCTTCGTGGAGCAGCCGGGTCGAACCGGGCACGTCGGCGATCGCGAGCTTGAACTCGAACACCTTGGCGAGGTCGCGCAGGCCGCCGTCCTTCTTCAAGCTCGCGCGCGCCCACTTGCGGGCCCACTCCGGGTCGCCGCCTTCGCCGACGTTCTTGTCGTGGAACCAGCGCTCGACGTACGACGCCGCCCCGTGCCGCAGCCAGCGCGGAATGCGTTTCTCGGCCCAGAACGCCGCCGTCGACTTCGCCTGCGTGCCCATCGCCACGTCGCCGAGCGCGCGCCAGGATGGATCGATCGCCTCGACGAACGACAACGCCGCCGCATGCCGGATCGCATGCTGCCCGAACGCGCCGGACTGCGGGGTCGATGCGTCCCAGTAGGCCGCGCCGATCGCCGCGAACGCGGCCGGCTTCACCGTCGGGTCGAACAGTGCATCGGCGAAGAACGCGTAGTGCAGCGACGAGAAGCCTTCGTTCTCGGCGCCCGCCGCGAACTTGTTGAACTGCGCGAGGCTGTTCCAGACCACGATCTCCGGCTTGTCGTTCTTCGGCCCCATCAGGTCGATGGCGCTCGGTCGCGCGCCCGGCGCGATGCCGAACAGGCGCACCAACTCGGGCCAGGTCTGGTCCGCGTACCACTTGCACCACTCGACACGCTCGCGGTCGACGGTGGTGGTGACCACGAAGTGCTCGCTGGCGACGTACCAAGGCTGGTTCATGTCGGCGTGGAACGCATTGGCGGCGGCGGTGTCGAGCCACTTCTCGCCGCACTTCCACAGTCCCTGCTTCCACTGCTCGAACTCGGCCGGGTCGATCCACTCGAGGTCTTGCTGTTGGCAGCCCTTGCCCTGCATCGCCCGGTCCTTCTCGGCCCGCAGCCTGGCCAGCGGATGCTGCCAGGCGCCCTGCTCGTCCTTCGCCCAGCCGAGCCGCACGAACGGCGCATCGGCGATCGGCACCCAGCCGTCGGCGACGCGGGCGAGGCCGAGCTTCGCCTGCTGCGCGTCCTCCGCACGCTTGTGGTCGAACAATGCGGTGTGGCTCTCGAACCACTTGCCGGCGTAGCGCTGGTGGCCGAGCCCGGCCCGGGCCTCGGCCTGGTCCGGATCGAGTTCGAGCACGCGCTTCCAGGCGGTGCGGGCGCCTTCGACGTGCTTCCTTTCGGCCCAGTCCTTCGCCAATTGCAGCAGCTTGCCGACGTCGGAGCCCGCTGCCCTGACCGCGGGAACCGGGTTCTCCTTCGCGAGCGGTTTCTGCGCCAGCGCCGTCGCCGGCAACGCCGCGAGCAGCACGATCAGGAGGGAACGGTGGAGAGTCGCCATGGCAGATCCTTCTGTGGAGTTCAAAGGCCCATCGCCTGTTCCGCGGCGGTTCGCCAGCGCCGCACGTCGGAGTGCTGCCACGCGGCGTCGTCGGTGCCGACGACCAGCTTCCAGGCCTCCATGCCTCGGGCGTGGCATTCGCGGGCCGTCGTGGCCTGGCCGAGCTTCTGGTAGACCAGCGCGCGCAGGAAGTGCAGGGCCTGCGGCGTCATCACCAGGAACTCCGAGTGCGGATCGAGGCGACCGAGTGCGTCGAGCGCACCCTGCCAGTCCTCGAGTCGGACCCGGGCCACCGCATCGATCACCGCACCGGCGAGCGGGTAGAGCGGTTCCAGACCGTTGTCGCGCACCACGGCGATCGCCGCCTGCGGGTCGCGGCGGGCCGGATCCGGATGGTCGGCCAGCGCCAACGCGTAGTTGAGCTGGTGCTCGGGCACGACCGAGATCGCCATCGTGCGCATCAACTCGGCCTTGTCGACCTGACCGGTCACGTAGCGCGCCAGCAGCAGGTCGCTGTGCCACTGCGGGTTGTTCTCGAGTTCGACGGCCCGCTGCATGCTCACGGCCGCGTTCGCGTAGTCGCCGAGCTGGAACAGGGCCCACCCGAGTCCGTTGTGCGCGGCCCCGTCGTTCGGTGCGCGCGCAACGCAGGCGCGGAACACGCCGAGCGCGTCGGCCATGCGGCCGGCGAAGAACATCGCGTCGGCGAGCATGTAGCGCGCCTGCGTGTTGTCGGGCTGCAGGCTGAACGCGGCGGCGCGGCAGGCCAACGTCGCTTCGTTGCGCCCGGCCATGCGGTAGATGTTGGCGCCGATCGACTGCAGCACGAAGTCGTCGGGGTACAGGTAGAGCGCCTGGTCGTACATCCGGTAGACGTCCGGCCGATGCTCGGGGTGACGGTCCCACAGGGTCGCACTCAGCACCCAGATCGAACCGGGCTGCAGTTCGCCGAGGCTGTCGGGTGCCGTGAGCTCGAGCAGCGTGCCGAGGTCGTCCGCGTCGATCGCCTGCCGCAGACGCATGCGCAGCGGCTCGGGATCGAGGTCCATCGCCAGCGCCGACGTGCGCTGGTATTCCACCGACTGCGGCCCGAACAGGATGCGACGCAGCCGCCCGAGGTCGTCGAGCGCCAACGCCACCTGCTCGGCGATGTGCCGTTCGCGGATGCGTTCGAGTGCCGGCGTGATCTGCGGTCCGTCGAGGTCGACGCCGTAGTCGCGGAACGCCTGCAGGAACTGCTCGTGCAGCTCGGTCTCGCGGTCGCGATTGCCGAGCGCAGGGATCTGCTCGAGCCGCAGTTCGACGAGGCGCTGCTGCAGCCGTTCGTCCTGGGCGTGCAGTTCGCGCTCCCGGTCGGCGGCCTGGGTGGCGACCTCGGCCTGGGCCTTGAACTGGGTGGCGCGGTCGCGCAGCGCGGCGTCCGCGTCGCCCGCCTGCGCCAGCGCCAGGGCACGCCGCGCGGCCTCGAGTGCTCCCTGCACGTCACCGGCCTGGGCCGACTGGATCGACGCGCCGAACTCGGCCTCGACCGAGGTGCGCACCTGCTCGGCGCGCTGCGCCCGTTCCCGCTGGACCCAGAGCCAACCGCCGCCGCCGAGGCCGACCAGGGCCAGCACCGCCGCCGCCAGCGCCACCGTCAGGCGGAGCCGCCGCCGCTGTTCGTCGGCCTTGATGCGCGAAGCCGCCGCCGCGAGTTCGGCGGTGTGCGCCCGCTCCTCGATGGACGACAGGTAGTCGTGCACCGCCCGCGCCACCGCCTCGGCGTCGCGCGGCCGCGCGTCGCGCGCCGGCAGCATGCAGTCGAGGCAGAGCTGCTTGAGCAGCGGATCGGCATCGCACGCGGCGAGCCGTTCGCGGGCTGGATCGAGCTTGGCGCGCGCCGCGAGCACCAGCGTCGGCTCGGCATCGCTGCCCTCGTACGGCGGCCGCCCGGTCAGGATCTCGCACAGCGTGCCCCCCAGGGAGAACACGTCGGCTCGCTCGTCCAGCTTCTCGATCTCGCCCTGCGCCTGTTCCGGCGACATGTAGGCCGGCGTGCCCATCACCGAGCCGATGATCGAGTCGGAACCCGACGATCCGGGGCCGCTGCGCACGGTCTCGATGATCGTGAACACGCTCTGCTGCGCCTGCTTGGCGCGCCGTTCGTCGGCGACACCGCCGCGGTGCAGGACCTTGGCGAGGCCCCAGTCGACGACCTGCACTTCGCCGAACGCGCCGACCATGATGTTGGCCGGCTTGATGTCGCGATGCAGCACGCCCTTGCTGTGCGCATAGGCGATCGTCTGGCACACCGACTCGAAGATCTGCAGCAGGCGCGTGCGGTTCTCGGCCATCGAACGCCGCTGCGACAGCAGCGCCGACAACGTGCGTCCCTTCACCAGTTTCATGGTGAAGTACGGCGCCTCGTCCGCCATCACGCCGAGCTCGTAGACCGGCACGATGCCCGGATGCTGCAGCTGGCCGCCGATCTGCGCCTCTTCGACGAAGCGCGACACCACGGTGGGGTTCTTGGCCAGCTCCGGATCGAGCACCTTCAGGGCCACGTCGCGGCCCAGGTCGCCGTCGTGCCCTTTCAAGATCACGCCCATGCCGCCGCGCGCGATCTCGCCGACGATGCGGTACTTGTCGCGCCCCTGGGGCCGCACCTTGGTCGGCGCCGAGCCCGGCGCCACGATCGGCGAACCGCCGTGTTCCGAACCGGAATCGGGCAGCAGGATCTTGGACACCGTGCCGTGGCGGGTGCCCAGCAGATCGAGCACCGAACGGCGATCGGGCGCGGCATCGGGCTTGTGGCTCATGGCATGGACTCGGCGGACGGGGAACGACGGCACGCGCCCCGGACGGAGCGCAGCGACCGGAACGCGCCGCCACCGGAGAAGCGCGGCCGCTGGCCGCGACGGATCAGGATTCGCCGGTTGGCCTCGGGCGCCGGAGGGCAGCTCCGGAACGTTGCCCGGTTGCGCCTTGCCCGAGCAGTCGTGGATTGCACTCGCCGCCGCCCTTCCGTCATCTCGACGCCATGGCGCTCCGCACCCCGACCAGCTTCGCCGCCGCACTGCTCGCGGCCGCGTGCAGCACGGCACCTCCGACCCCCCTGCCGCCTCCGGTCGCGATCGCCGCAACCGACTACCCGGGGGCCGCGGCCCTGCTGCAGGGATTCACCCCGGCCGTGCAGCGCAACGCCTGGCTCGTCGGCGAGACGGTCCTCTACGCGCTCCGCCTCGAACGCGGCGCCGAGGTGAAGCGATGGCTCGTCCAGCTGACGCTGCTCGACGGCACCGCGAACCCGGGCCGCGACGGCATCTCGTCGATGACGTTCCAATCGGACGGCAAGGACCCGCTCACGTTGATGTCGCCGTACCTGCCGTTCCAGGTCGACGTGTTCGACGCCGACGGCACCCCGCGCGGCACGAGCCGGGTTCAGGTGCCGTACGACTTCCTGCGCTACAGCTTCCTCGACGCGAGCGAATGCGAGCGCGCCGGCCAAACCGACCTCGCGAGCCACTCGACGATCTGCGGCGCGCACGCGGCGCTGGTGTCGTTCCTCGGCATCCTGCAGAACGACCCGCTGCTGGCCGACATCCTGTGGCAGGTGGTCGACAAGCCGGGTGTGCTGGCGATCGTGGCCTCGCTCGGCGTGACCCTGCGTCTCGGTGCCAGCCTCGAAAATGCGCGCCCGGCGCCGACCGCGAACCTGCCGGGCTGGCCGCGCCCGGCGATCGCGTTCCCGCTCGTGCTGTCGCTCAACGGCACCCGCGCGCTCGATGCGACGATCACCGCCACCGATCCCTGGGTGCCGCTGCGCATGGGCGGCGGCATCGTCGCAGTCGAGGCGACGCGCCCGTCCGATCCGTCGGTGCGCTTTTCCGCGTGCCTGCTCGCCGCGCGCGCCCCGATGCCGGACCGCCCGCCCCTTCCCCCCGAACCACAGTCGCCGTAGACGTGGCGCCATGCGCGCGCCGTCCGCCCTCCCGTCGCTCCTCGTCCTGCTCGCCGCCCAGAGCCTCGTGCCCGGCCAGCAGCCGGCGAAGCCCGCAGCACCGGCCCCGCAGGACGAAGTGCAGGCGAACGACATCGCCGGGTTTCGCGGCTGGCTGCAGGAGTACCACGCCGGCAAGGTCCGCCTGAGCAAGGACGGGCAGGTCGACGAGGCGGCACTCGCCGACCTCGACGTGCGCATGGCCAAGATCGCACAGTGGAACACGCTCGCGGCCGCCCGCCTGTTGTTCGAAGCCGCCAGCGTCGACACCCTGGCACCGTCGGGCGCTGCCGCCGGTGCGGTGGCCGACCACCTGCGCGAACGCCAGCCGTGGCGCGTGCAGAAGCTCGCCGCCAAGCACCTGCGCACCATGACCGGCGACGGCGTCGTGCCGTTCCTGTTGTCGCTGGTCGCGAGCCCCGATGCGCGCAACGCCAAGAAGCAGATCGACCAGAAGGCGGCGGCGGCGGCGCTGCGCGTGCTCGGCGGACATCCGAGCCTCGAAGCGAAGCTCGAGTTGATCCACGCCTGCCACACGATGCCGCCCGAGCTGCGCGTGCAAGCCGTGAACGCGATGGCGAACGACAGCACGCTCGAGCTGGTCCCGACCCTGGTCGAGATGCTGCGCGACAGCGAGCCGAACGTTCGCATCGCCGCCGCCACCGCGATCGGCACCGCACTGCAGCCGCACACCGACGAGACCACCGGCAAGAAGCCCGACGCGGCCACGGTGGCCCTGCGCGACCAGTGCAACAAGCCGCTCGAGGAACTGCTGGTGCGCGATGCGGTGTGGCAGGTGCGCAGTGCGGCCGCGACCGCGCTGGCGATCCAGAAGTGCAAGGCCGTGATCCCGATCCTGATCCGCGGCCTCGACGCCGAGCTGCAGCGCAAGAAGGACCCGTGGGCGATGGACGTCCGCCTGCACAAGCTGCTCGAAGGCCTCACCGGCCAGAGCGTGGTGCGCGGCAGCATCGACCCGTGGAAGGCGTTCTGGACCAAGGAAGGTCCGGGCTTCGTGGTGCGGCCCGCGAGCGAGGCGGGCAAGAAGCAGTCGCCGGGGTCCGAGAAGTACGGCAAGTTCTTCGATCTCGAGATCGAATCGGACCGCGTGTTGTTCGTGCTCGACTTCTCCGGCTCGATGGCGGAAGAGGTCACCTTGAAGGCGCGCACGACGGTCGCCGGCCCCGGCACGAAGACGACCAAGGCGGCGTTGATCGTTGCCGAGATGAAGAAGATGGTGATGTCGCTGCCCGACGGCGCGCTGGTCAATTTCGTGGTGTTCGGCGACACCGCGCGCGCCTGGCGCCAGGACGGCGGCCGCCCGGCGCTGGTCAAGCTGGACGACTCCGCTCGCGACGACCTGCTGGGCACCTTCCTCGACAGCCTGCGCCCCAACGGGCCGACGAACCTCTACGACGCGCTCGACCTTGCCCTGGCCTTCGGCGGCCGCGGTCTGCACGACAAGTACTACGGCGCGGGATTCGACACGTTGTACGTGATCACCGACGGCGCCCCTTCGGCCGGGTCCGTCACCGACAAGGACGAGATCCGGCGCCGCGTGCGCGAGACCAACGGCCTGCGGCGCATCGCGATCCACTGCATCACCTTCGGCGACAAGAACGACACCGACTTCCTCGCCGCCATGGCAGCGGAAAACGGCGGGCGGCACATCCACGTCGAATGACGTAGGCGTGCGACTAGCGTGTTTTCGCACTTGCGCGGCACCCGGCGCCGCCGTTGCATCTTCGCCCCCCCTGATTCCCTGTCCGCACCACCCATCAATGATCATGTCAGGACCGCTCCGCATCTCGGGCGAGGCGTTCGCCGTCGAACGCCTGCGTGAGAACCCGGACCTGGACTACGGAACGTTGCGCCGCGAGGCCGAAGCCGCCGGTGTCAGCATCCAACCCATCCAGTACGGCCGCGCCCGCAAGCAGCTGGGCCTGCCGCCCCTCAGCACGCGCAGTGAACCGCGGCTCGGCAGTTCGACGCCGACGCCCTCGCCGTTCGATCGCGAACCCAGGCCCGCTGCGTCGTCCGAGCCCGAGCCCGTCGACGAAGCCGACGACGACACGGACGCCTCTGCAGACGACGACGTCGCCGAACCCGCCGCTCCGGAGGCGACGAACGACATCGTCGCTCCACGGCGCCGTGGCTCGCCCGCCTTCGATTGGCTGATCGCCGAACTGCGCCGCGAACCAGCGGCCCTGTTCGCCGACCTGAAGCAACGCGCCACCGCGGTCGGCTTCTCGATCGCACCCATCATGTACGGCCGCGCCAAGGCCGTGCTCGGCCTCGTCCCGGTCCGCCCGCGCGGCCAGGGCGGCAAGCGCGTCCGGCGTGCGGCCGGCAACGCCGCGGCCCCGGTCCCCGAGGCACCGCGCGTGCTCAAGCAGGTGGAGTCGGTCGCCGCCGACCGCTTCGCCAAGCAGCTCGAAGACGTGCGCAACCTCGAACAGCTGGTCGCCGTGGTGAAGCAACTCGACAGCGACCGTCGCCGCCTGCGCGACCTGCTCGAACGCATCGTCACGATGATCGACGAAGCGCTGGGCTGATCTCGGCGCCGCGGGCCCGGAATCCCGGGTTTCCGTGCACCCGTTCGCCGCGAGCGGGCCCCATGGCACCATGCATGGAGCTCATCCGCACGCACGACGCACTGTTCAAGTTCGTCTTCGGCGAACCGGACCAGATGGCCGAGCTGCTGCGCGCCCGCCTGCCCAAGGCGGTCGCGGCGGCGATCGACTGGTCGACCCTCGCCAGGGTTCCGGGTTCGTTCGTCGACCGGGCTCTGCAGGGCCGCAGCACCGACCTGCTGTTCACCGCCCGCATGGGGCAGGCCAAGGTGCTCCTGTACGTGGTCGCCGAGCACAAGAGCGACGACGACCGCTGGACGGCGTGGCAGGTCTCGGCCTACGTCGTCCGCATCCTCGAACAATGGCGACGCGAGAATCCCGACGCGAGCGCGCTGCCGATCGTCCTGCCGTTCGTGCTCTACCACGGCGATCGGCCGTGGCGCTCGCCGACGAGCCCGCACGAACTGGTCGACTGGCGCGGCTTGCCGACCGACGTGGCCGATTGGCTCCGCGGTTGCCAGCTGCACCTGCCGTTCGTGCTGTTCGACTTGACGCTCCTCGACGAAGAACAGGTCGATGCCATGCGCCTTTCCGCGGTCACCGGACTGACCCTGCGCTTCCTGCAGTTCCTGCGCACGTGCCCACCCACCGAGGTCGTGCCGTTGCTGCGCCGCTGGATGCCCTTGGTGGCCGGAATGCTCACCTGCGATCGGGGTCATGAGGTCCTGTTCGCACTCCTGTCCTGGTACATTGCCAGCCGCCGACCAAGCCCCGAAACCCTGGACACCGTGATGACCGACATCCACAGCCAAGTTCCGCCGGCGCGCTCCGCCCTCGATGTCTTGATCGAGAGGTGCGAAGTGACCGGCCTCGCCAAGGGGTTGCAGCAGGGTCTGCAGCAGGGTCTGCAGCAGGGGTTGCAGGGCCTCCGCAACATGCTCACGGCGCAGCTTCGCCAGAAGTTCGGATCGGTGGCCGACGACGTGCTCGCCCGCATCGCCGCCGCCGACGCCGACACCTTGCAGGCGTGGGCCCTGCGCGTGTTGCCCGCCAACTCCGCGGATGAAGTCGTGGCGGACCGGGCCGGCTAACGGGCCATCGCCACCAGCATCGCCTCGGCCGAACGCGCCGCCCCTTCGAGCGTCGCCGGCAGACCGGTCGCGGTCCAATCGCCACACACGAACAGGTTCGCCGGCCCATCCGGCAACCGGCCAGGCACCGGCCGCAGATCGCGCGTACCGCACGCCGCGACGAACGTCGCGTGGTGCTCCTTGCGGATGCGCACCTCCAGCGCGTCGAATTGCGCCGACGGCCAGCAAGCCGCGAGTTGCCGCCGCGCCCGTTCGGCGATCGTCGCCACGTCCTGGCCGTCGAAGGAACGGTTGCCGCCGGCCAGCATCGCGAAGTGCCGCGTGTCGTCGCCCGGCCTGCGGATCAGGAAGTGGAACGGATCGCCGTCGACGAAAGCCGTCACCGGGCCGTCGTCCGGCAACGGGGCCGCGGTCGCGGGCTGCCGACAGTAGGCGGTGACGATCGGCGACGACTGCAGTTCGCCGCAGCGCGGGCCGAGACCGGGCCACAACGCCGCGAACGCGAACCACGGCACCGCCGCGACCACGACGTCGTCGGGCCCGACCTCGATCCGTTCGCCGTCGCCGAGCCGCAGCACCGCCACCCGTCCAGCCACCGATTCGGCCGCCACGACCCGCGCCGACGTCCGCACATCGCACCCCACCGCCCGCAGCGCGGCGACCGCCGGACCGCCGAGCAGTTCGTGCCAGGGCCGCAGGGGCAGCCAGAACGCCGCGTGCGCGGCGCTGCCGGTGAACGCTTCGCGCAAGGTCGCGAGGAAGTCCGCGGCGGCGGCCTGCTCCGGCTCGACGTTCATGATCGCGCGGCACAACGGCCGCCACAGGAACGCATCGGGCACCCCGAGTTGCGCGTGCCGACGCAGCCAGTCGCCGAGCGTGTCGCTCGCCCCGGGGCGCCGCAACGTCGCGACCATGCCGCGCAGCGCCCGCCACCGCGCCGCGAACGGCACCGGCAGGCGCAGCAGGGCCCACGGCATCGCCAGGGGCACGGGCAAGCGCGGCAGCGCGAGCCGCAGCGTGCGCGCCTCCTTGGTGCGGAACGCGAGCGCGAGGCTGCGTTCCTGGCGGAACCCATCCTCGGTGCAGAGTCGCGCCAGCAGCGCACGCAGCGCGCGGTAGCAACCGAGCAGCACGTGCGGGCCGTTGTCGAGTTCGTCACCGAACGTCCGGTCCGGCGTCGAGAACGCGCGACCGCCGAGCCGGGCCCGCGACTCGAGCAACTGCACGCGAAAACCGCGCTCGGCCAGGCCGAACGCCGCCGTCAGCCCAGCCACGCCGCCACCGAGCACGACGGCCCGGCGCACCCGCCGGTCGCTGCTCACGGCCGCACTCCGGCGAACACCTGTAGCGCCAGCCACGCCTTGCGGCCCTTGCCGATCCGCACGCGCGGACCGCGCCCGTCCACGCCGGGCGAACGCAGCACGCGCAGCAGTTCGCCGTAGATCGCACCCATGATCCGGGCCGGCACCAGCGCGCGGCGTTCGGCGCGCGGCAACTGCCGCAGGGCCGCGTGGGCGCGCGCGAAACACGCCGCCGCCGCCGCCGCGAGCTGCGCGCGGATCCGCGCGACCGCTCCGTCCGGCGCGTAGGCCGCATCGGGGCCGAGGCCGGCGAGCCAGTCCCGTTCGCAGCCAGCAGCCGCGAGCCAGGTCGCCGGCACGTAGCACCGCCCGTCGGCGGCATCGCCCTTCAGGTCGCGCAGGATGTTGGTGCGCTGCAGCGCGTGGCCGAGTGCTTCGGCATAGACGCGTGCCCCGGCACTGTCGGCGCCGAGCACGGGCAGGCACGCCAGCCCGACTGCCGACGCGACGCGGTAGCAGTAGCGTTCGAGTTCGGCGTCGTCGGCGAACGGCTGCGGCCGCAGGTCGGTGGCGACGCCATCGAGCAGATCGGCGAGCGGGCCGGGCGCCACCCCGAACCGCTGCATCGCCGCCTGGACCGACCGCCCCACCGGCGTGGCGGCACGGCCGCAGGCCGCCGCATCCAGCTCCTGGCGCCAGAACTCCAGGTGGGCCGCACCGGTCGCCGCATCCGGCGCGTCGTCGACCGCGTCGTCCGCGACCCGGCAGAACGCGTAGATCGCGGTCATGCCGTCGCGGCGCGCCGCGTCGAGGCAGACGAAGCCGGCGAGGAAGTTGGACCCGGAACTCCGGGTCACGTCGGCCGGCGCGAACGCCGCCGATGCCGGCCGCTCGGCAATGCTCATGCGCCACCACCGCCGAAGTCGGGGGCCGAACGCAGCAACAGGCCGCCGAACACCGTGCGCACCCGTTCCCACTTCGTCAGGTGGACCCGCCCGCCCAGTACGTCGAAGTCGACGGCGCGCATCCGACGCAGCACCGCCGCCGCCCCGCGCAGGATCGCACGCAGTTCGCAGCGAAGGCGACCGCGCACCCGCGCACACAGCGGCCAGCCCGACGCGAAGTCGCGTCCGAGCCGTTCGGCCCAGTGCCGCACGAACGCGCGCACACCAGGCCCGGCCGAGGCCGCGCGCAGGTCGGCCTCGCCGACGCCGAACCGCGCCAGATCCTCCGCCGGGAAGTAGATGCGGTCGCGCGTCGCCAGGTCGCTGCCCAGGTCCTGCAGGTGGTTGAGCAGCTGCAGCGCCGTGCAGATCGTGTCCGACAACCGGTCGAGCCCGGGCTCGCGCACGCCGTGCACGCGCAATACCAGCCGGCCCACCGGATCGGCCGAACGGCGGCAGTAGTCGAGCAGCTGCGGCAGGTCGTAGCGCTTCTGCACGCAGTCCTGCGCGAACGCATCCAACAGGTCGGTGAACAGCCCCGGCTCCAAGCGGCATTCGGCGATCGTCGCGCACAAGTCGGCGAACAGCGGCACGTCGCGCGCCCCACCTTGCAGATGGCGCAGGAACTCGGCCCGGAACGCCGCCAGCGCCACCGGATCGCGCAGCTCGTCGGCGAGGTCGTCGGCGGTCCGGGCAAACGCGTAGATGCGGTGCAGGTGCCGGCGCGCCTGCGCCGGCAGCAGCCACGAACCGACCGGGAAGTTCTCGTAGTGCCGCGCTGCGAGTTCGAGGTGGGCCGCGGGCGCGGCGATGGGCGAACCAGCAGTGGCAGGCGGGAGAGTGGCCAAGTTCGGGCGCCGACGGCGGCGTGGCCGCTTGAGGCTAGCGGCTCGGGCGATTTTTTCCGCGCCGAGTGCAACCGATCGCGCCGAGCGGGCACCAATGGCAATGCCGACCACGGCACCCAACCGAACGAGGAGAGCCCATGGAATTCGACTTCGACGCCAAGGACCGCGTGTCCGACTTCATCACCATTCCCGCCGGCACATACCTTTGCCGGATCGCGGACATCCGCCCCGGCACGACCCGCGCCGGTGACGAACGCTGGTCGCTGCGCCTCGTCGTCGCCGAAGGCCAGCACGTCGGCAAGCAAGCCGCCTGGGACAGCCTCGTGTTCAGCAGCCGCGGCCGCACGCGCGCCCGTGCGGTGCTGCAGGCCCTGGGACTGCCGTCGCGTGGCAAGGTGCAGATCGAACCCAGCGACCTCGAAGGGCGGACCGCCCTGGTCGAGATCCGGCCGGCGGAATACCAGACGCCCGGCGGTGAGGTCGTGCGCCGCAACGAAGTGCCGTACGACGGCTACCGCGCTGCCGATGGCAGCCCCAACCCGAAGGCAGCCCGTCCCGCCATGAGCACGGCCCGGGCCGATGGGGGCACGTCCGAACACGACGTCCCGTTCTGAGAGTCCCGTTCCCGAACGAACCGGCCCCGCGACATCACCTCCGGCGGGTGCCCTGCCGATGCACCCACCATGCAGGTCGGTCAATTCCCGGCAGCCGCCGCCAACTCGTTGATCGAGGGCTACTGCGACGACTTCGTGTCGCTCGCCGCGATCCTCGCCCAGACCCTGGAGCAGATCTCGATCCGCGGCATCTCGATCGACCGCAGCAAGCCGTCGCTCACGCGCATCGAGAACGGCATGCGCAACCTCGCCGAGGCGATCCACGAGCTGCTCGAACGCGGCAAGGTCAGCACCGAACTGGGCCCGGTCATCAACAAGGAGCCGAACCTCTCGGCTCCGGCCGCGCGCCCCGCCGCGCCAGCGCCAGCGCCAGCGCCAGCGCCCGCACCCGCCGCGCCAGCACCCGCACCAGCACCAGCACCCGTGCAGCAGGCGACGGGTTCGGGTTCCGCTCCGGGTCGGGCACCCACGGCCAGGCCCGCACCGAAGCCCAGCAACGTCCAGGCGCCGCAACCCCCCGCACCGCCCCCGGCCCCGGCCCGGCCGATGCAGTCGACGGCCGCGGGGCCGACAGCCTCGCCGCGCGCCACCCGTCCGGCCGGCAACGAAGGCCTGCGCGGGACCGCGCAGAGCATGCCGTTGCTGAGCGTGTTCCAGTTCCTCGGCCGCAAGAACAAGCAGGGCACGATGATCGTGCGCGCGAGCGGTGAACAGATCGCGTTCGACCTGATGAACGGCGCGATCACCGCCACTTCGACCGACCGCTGCCCACGCGAGGAACGACTGGGCGAACTGCTGGTCGAACGCGGCCACTGCTCACGCGAGCAGGCCGAAGAGGTCGCATGTCGGGTCGACGCCGGTGGCTTCGACCGCTTCGGCGAGGTCGCGATGGAACTCGGCTACGTCACGCGCGAGCAGATCGGCGACGCGCTCCAGGCGCAGGTACGCCGCCGCTTCGCGCGCGCCTGCAAGTGCCCCGACGCCACCTACGAGTTCCTCGAGGGAGCCACGCAGGCCGCCGCGGGCATCTTCCGCTGCGCCCCGGTCGCGATCGGCTGAGTCGACTCGCCGACCTCGGCTCGCGAGCGCTTGACCGCCCGAGCGGCGGCGACTACCAAGAGCGGGTGACCGCCGAGTCCGAGATCGACGACCTGCGCCGCCGCATCCGCACCGCCGACGAGCAGTACTACAACCGCGGCCACAGCGACCTCACCGACGCCGACTACGACGCGCTGTTCGTGCTGCTGCGCAAGCTCGAAGCCGCGCATCCCGGGCTCGTCACCGCCGATTCCCCGACGCAACGGGTCGGGGCGCCCCTGCCCAAAGGCGGTTCGTTCGCGACGTTGCCGCACCTTGCGCCGATGGGCAGCATCGAATCGCTGATGGTCGCCGACGACGTGGTCGCCTTCGGCGAACGCGCGGCGAAGCTGCTGGCCCTGCCGGCGGACGCCACTCTGCAGTGGAGTTGCGAGCCCAAGCTCGACGGTGTGTCCGCCAACCTGCTCTACGAAGACGGCGTGCTGCAGCGCGGTCTGTCGCGCGGCGACGGCACCGCGGGCGAGGACCTGACCACGAACCTGAAGACGATCCGCAACCTGCCCCTGCGCCTCGCCGGCCCTGGCCCGTTCCCGCGCCAGATCGAGATCCGCGGCGAGGTCATCATGAGCAAGCGCGGCTTCGCCCTGCTGCAGGAGCGCGAGGAGACCAGCGCGGACGGCCAGTTCCGCAACGCGCGCAACACCACCGCCGGCACGCTCAAGCTGCAGGACCCGCGCGTGGTGAAGCGCCGCCCGCTCGACTTCATCGCGTTCGCGATCGGCCACGTCGACGGCGCCGCATTCGCAACGCATGCCGAGCTGCGCCGCCAGCTCGCCGCCTGGGGCTTCCAGGTCGCCGAACCGTTCCGCGTCGTCGACGGCATCGCCGGCGTGCTCGCGTTCCGCGACGAACAGGAGGCCGCCCGCGATTCGCTCCCGTACGAACTCGACGGCATCGTCGCCAAGGTCGACCGCCTCGACTGGCAGGCCCAGCTCGGCCGCACTTCGCGCACGCCGCGCTGGGCGTTGGCCTACAAGTTCGTGCCGCGCCTCGCGACGACGCGTGTCCTGCAGATCGGTGCGCAGGTGGGCCGGACCGGTGCCGTCACCCCGGTCGCCCACCTCGAACCGGTCGACCTCGCCGGCGTCACGGTGCGCAACGCGTCGCTGCACAACTGGGCCCTGCTGGCCGAACGCGACGTACGCGCCGGCGACACCGTGGAGATCCAGCGCGCCGGCGACGTGATCCCCGAGGTCGTGCGCGTGCACCTCGACCGTCGCCCCGCCGATGCCGTGCCGCCGGCTCCGCCGAGCGCCTGCCCGGCCTGCCAGGGCCCCCTGCAGCAGGAAGGCAAGTTCGTCTACTGCGGCAACCTCGACTGCAAGGACCAGCTCGTCGGCCGCATCGTGCACCTCGCCGGCCGCCGCGCCTTCGACATCGAGGGCCTCGGCCCGAAGCAGGTCGAGCAGCTGGTCGCCGCGAAGCTGGTCGCGTCGATCGAGGACGTGTTCGCGCTGGCGCCGAAGAAGGCGGCCCTGCTCGAACTGGAGCGCTGGGGCGAACGCAGCACCCAGAACCTGCTCGAACAGATCGACCGCGCCCGCACGCCAGCGTTGGCCCGCTTCCTGCACGGCATCGGCATCCGCCACGTCGGCGAGTCGACCGCGAAGGATCTCGCCACGCACTTCGGCACGCTGGAACGGATCGCCGCCGCCGACGCGAACGCGCTGATGACCGTCGACGGCGTCGGCGAAGAAGTCGCTGCCGCGGTGGTCGAGTTCTTCGCGTCGGACAAGAACCGCACCACGCTCGCCGCACTGGCCGCCGCCGGGGTGCGTCCGCAAGAAGCCGTCGCCGTGGCCCAAGGTCCGCTGCTCGGCCGCGTGTTCGTGTTCACCGGCGGCCTCACGACGATGTCGCGCGACGAGGCCAAGGCGAAGGTCGAAGCGCTCGGCGCCAAGACCGCGGGCAGCATCGGCAAGAAGGTCACCGACGTCGTCGCCGGCGCCGACGCCGGCAGCAAGCTCGACAAGGCGCGCCAGCTCGGCATCACGATCCACGACGAAGCGGCGTTCGCGGCGCTGCTGGGCGCGTCGTGAAGCGCCCACTGCTGCACGCGATGAAGGTCGTCGCCGCCGGCCTCGGCCTCGGCGTCCTGCTCTACGTCGGCTACCTGGCGCTCGGGATGCTGCCGTGACCGGCCCGCAGTCGCTGGCCGAACTCGCGCGCCCCGCGTGTTTCCCGCACGCCCCGTCGTCGGTGCAGGTCGTGCAGACGCACCTGTCCGTGGTGCTGCTCGCCGACGATCTCGTCTACAAGCTGAAGAAGTCGATCACGCTGCCATTCGTCGACTTCGCACCGCTCGCCAACCGACGGAATGCGTGCCGCGACGAGGTGCGCCTCAACCGCCGCCTGTGCCCGGACACCTACCTCGGCACCGCGGCGCTGCGGCGCGCCGCCGACGGCACGCTGCACTTCGCCGCGACCGGCGACGACGACGGCCCCGCCGATCTCGACGTCGCCGTGGTCATGCGCCGGCTGCCCCAGGAACGCATGCTCGACGAGCTGCTGCGACAGAACGCCGTCACGACCGCCGAGATCGTCGCCCTGGCACGGCAGGTCGCCGAGTTCCACGCACGCTGCGAACGGCCCACCGCCGCACTCGCCGCGACCACGCCGGACCAGCTCGCCGGCTTCGCCGCCGACAACTTCACCGCACTGCGCGACCCGCGGCTGGCCGGCCTCGACCCGCACCTGCTCGACGCCCTCGCGTCCGCCGGCGCCGCCGACTTCGCGCGCCTGCTTCCCGACCTGCGGCGCCGTGCCGCGAACGGCCGGGTCGTCGACGGGCACGGCGACCTGCACGCGCGCAACGTGTGCCTGACCGCTCCGGCGACGATCTACGACTGCATCGAGTTCGCGCCCGCGTTCCGCATCGGCGACGTCGCCACCGAGATCGCGTTCCTGGTGATGGACCTGCGTTACCGCCACGCCCGCGACCTGGCCGCCGGGTTCACGCAGGCCTACGTGCAGGCCAGCGGCGACCGCGACCTGCTGCCGCTGCTGCCGACCTTGTGCGGCTACCGCGCGATGGTGCGCGCCAAGGTGGCGATGCTCGCCGCCGGCGAAGCGGAACTGCCCGCTGCCGACCGCGACGGCGCCCGAGCCTCCGCCGCCCGCCACCTGGCGCTCGCGGCCGCGTTCGCCGTCGAGGAACGTGGCCCGACGTGGGTCGTGCTGTGTGGGCCGCCGGCTTCGGGCAAGAGCCGGCTCGCGGCCGAACTCGCCGCGATCGCCCAGTGGCCGGTGCTGGCCACCGACGTGCTGCGCAAGGAACTCGCCGGCCTCGCGCCCTCGACGCACGCGCGCGCGGAGCACTACACCGCTGCGTTCACGGAGCGCACCTACGCCACGTTGTTCGCGCGCGCCGCCGCCGCGACCCGATCCGGCGAGCGCGTCGTGCTGCTCGACGGCAACTTCGCGACCACGCAATTGCGCGCCGCGGCCGTTCGGCACGCCGCCGATGCCGCGGTGCCGCTGCGGTTCGTGCACGTGCACGTCGACGCCGCCACCGCAGTCGCGCGCGCCGCGCAGCGCGCCCACGACCCTCTCGCCACCAGCGACGCCGGCCCCGACGTGACCGCGGCACGGCACGCGCAATTCGTGCCGCCGGCCGCGGCCGAGGGGTTTGCGTCCACCCGCCTCGACGGCACACTGGCGGCACCCACGCTCGCCGCTCGTTCGCTCGCGGCACTGCTGCACACCCCTCGATGACCACGATCGACCTCACCGGCGACTGGGAAGGCCACTACGTGCAGAACGGCGGGCGCCACGGCATCTCGATGCGTGTGGTGCAGCGCGGGGCCTCGTTCGTGGGCCGCATGCGCGACGTCGACACCTTGATGGCGAGCCGGCAGGAACTGCGCGCGCCGACCGACGACGCCGAACTGCTCGGCGAAGCCGACGTGCTGTCGACGCTGCCGGAGCACTCGACGGTCGAAGGCGAGGCCGAAGGCCGTGTCGTCACGTTCGTGAAGCGGTACCACGGCAAGAGCACGACCACCGTGTCGGTCGCCGGGCGCACGATGAACTTCACCGCGCCGGGCCATGCGGTGCAGTACCGCGGCACGCTCGACGCGCCCGGCGACGAACTCGCCGGCCACTGGTCGATCGATGCCGTGGACGGCGGCAAGCCGCTGCGCGATCGCTTCCTGCTGCGTC
>JAEUHV010000484.1 GCA_016794485.1 Planctomycetota bacterium | reverse complement strand
CGCCTCGCCGCGGAGTGGTGGCATGGTTGAGGTCGAGACGATGTCGGCGGCAGCGCAGGAGCGCATGCACGCCGGGTTGCCGGATCTGCTGGCGGAAGTGCGCGCGCGCCGGCGCCGACGTCGGGCCCTGCGCGCCGGCGTCGGTTTGGTGTTCGTCGGCCTGGTCGTTCGCACCTTCTGGCCGGAAGGCGCCGCGCCGCCGCCCGCGGCCGCTCCCGACCGTTCGGTCGCCGCCGTGCCGACGCCCGAGATCGTCGGCGACGATCCCACCGTGCTGGCGCGATGTCTGCTGCCGACGCACGAACGTCCGGATTGGTTCGTCGACGACGAAGGCCTGCGCGGGCTGCTGCGCGCGGCCGACCTGCCCGACGGGTTGGTGCGGATCGGCAAGCGCGTGACGTTCGCAGCGGGCGTCGTCGCGGCGTCCGTCAGCGAGGCGCCGTGACCGTGCTCGGGACCCGTTCTGGCACCGGATCGAACCCGGGTTCGGTGAATGGGTGGCAGCGGCAGATCCGGCGCACGGTGAGCCAGCTGCCGCGCAGCGCGCCGTGCACGTGCAACGCCTGCATCGCGTAGGCCGAACAGGTGGGATGGAACCGGCACGTCGCCGGCTTCCACGGGCCGACCAGCACGCGGTAGAGCCACACCGGCACCATCAGCAGCCACTTCACGAGTGCTTTCTCCCGCGCCCGCCGCCCTTCGCCTGCAGCGCCCGCGGCACCAGCTGCACGAGTTCGGCCCGCAGCTCGGCCAGCGGGAAGTTCTCGGCGCGCTGGCGCGGGATCAGCACGAGGTCCAGGTCGGCGGCGAGGCCGTGCCGTTCGAGCCGGAACGCTTCGCGCAGCAGCCGCTTCAACTTGTTGCGCCGCACAGCGCCGCCGTGGTCCTTGCTGACCGACACCCCGAGCCGCGGGCCGTGCGCGACCGGCTGGGGCAGGACCACCACGGTGAGCCACTGGCCGGTCGCGCGGCGGCCGCGCTGGTAGACCGTGCGGAAGTGCTGTTGCGTGACGAGCCGGTGCAGGCGCGGCAGCGTCGCTCGGGCATCGCCCGGTCCGGTCACCGGTCGACCACCTGCATCGCGAACACGGCCTTCTCGTTGCCGGCCGGCATCGACGGATCGGCCAGGAACCGGCGGAAGTCGGCCTTGGCCTCGTCGACGAGGCCGAGTTCGAGCAGCACGCGGCCGCGGGTGTAGTAGGCGACGAACTGGCGCGGGTCGAGTTCGACGACCTTGTCGAGCTGCAGCCGGGCGTCCTTGAAGTTCTTGCGCGCGTAGTGGAACTCGGCGATCAGGCTGCGCACCTCGCGCTCCTCGTCGAGCAACTCGCGCCGCACGCGCATCTGCTCGTTCTCGAAGTCGACGTTCTGTGCATCCTGGATGCGCTTCTGGGTGATCTCGACCGCGCGCGCCGACTGCTCGAGGTAGGCCTTGGCCGCCGCTTCGAAGTCCGCGTTGCGGCCGCGCTGCATGGCGATCTGCAGGCGATGGTTGTGCACGACCCGCAGCAGTTCGCCGCGTTCGACCATCGCGTCGAACACGCGCCAGGCCTCGTCCAGGTGCTGGTCCGACAGCGCGCGTTCGGCGACGGCCTTCTGGCGCAGGGCTTCGGCGTCGCCGGTCGGCGCCCGCGAAGCCTGGCCCTCGAGCCGGATCGCCTCGCCGAGATGGCGCAGGCCCTGCTTCTGCTGGGCGCGCGCGTGGTTGAGCAGCAGGTGTGGCTCGTGGCGTGCCATCGACCGTTCGGCGAACTGCTGCTCCAGCAGCGTCGTGGCCTTGTCGAGCAGGCGATGGTCGGTGCCGCTGGCGTTGCTGCTGGCGAGCAGCAGGATGCCGCCCTTCATCGACAGGAGGCCGTAGTCGTCCGGGGCGAGTTCGAGGCCGCGTTCGACCTGGTCCAGGGCGCGGCCGTACTCGCCGCCTTCGTAGTAGATCTTGGCCTGGGCCTGGTGGCTCGCGAGCCGGGCGCGCTGGTCGCTGTCCAGCGAACTGCAGCCGGCGAGCAGGAACAGGAGGACGGCGGCGTAGCGCATGCGGATGGTCTCGGACTTCGGGTGCAAGCGCCGCAGGGGTCGGCGACGCCGTCCGCCGGGGCAGGCGGGGCGCAAAGGATACGGGCGGGTGCCCCAGGCGTCGAGTTGGCGCTGTTCGCTTCCATGGCGGAGGCTCCGCGCAGCCCGTTCAGCCCATGGTAGGGGGTGCCATCGGTGCGGGGAGCTTGCGGCCGGGGGGGGCCGTCCGCGGGGCGGGTTCGGTTTGGCGCGAACGGCGATGGCGACCAGGTCGGTGCCGGCGGCTTCGACCAGCTCATCGCTGCGCGCGGAGGTCAGATGCCCGACGAGCTGTGCGCGTCGGTGCAGATCAGCCCCTCGGCGGCAAGGCGGTCGAGGTTGGGAGTCGGGATCTTGGAGTCGGCCGAGCAACAACCGAGGTCGCCGTAGCCGAGGTCGTCGGCGTAGAGCACGACGATGTTGGGCGGCCGCGCACGCGGCGCCGCCGCGAACTCCGGCGCAGTTCGACACGAGGCGATCAGCAGCAACATGCCAACGCACGCCGCGACGCGGCACGAACGGAGAAGGCGCACGCCACCAGCGTAGACCTCACCCCGCGGCCAGAGCACCCGCGATCGCGACATCGTTCCACCTGCCCCCGTCGCTTCCCGAAGCCGGCCACGCCGGCATCGGACGACAAGGCCAGCGTGCCGATGCGCCAATGGCTGGCGATGTGCTGCCGCAGTCGGGGCGGTCGAGGATGGTCAGCCCGCCTTGTCCTGGAACGACCCGACGCCATGATGCGGCGATGCGCGCCTTCGCCTCGATCGTATTCGTCTTCGCCTTCGCAGCGCCGTTGGCCTTGCTCGTGGCCCAGGAGCCGACACCAGCCGTCGCTCCCGTCGACTTCCAGAAGCAGATCGCGCCGATGCTGCTGGCGCGCTGCATCGACTGCC
Organism: Planctomycetota bacterium; assembly: GCA_016794485.1. Taxonomy (GTDB): domain Bacteria; phylum Planctomycetota; class UBA1135; order UBA1135; family UBA2386; genus UBA2386. The sequence continues at coordinate 1,156 of JAEUHV010000484.1, read as the reverse complement.
ATGGCCCGAAGGAGCAGAAAGGCGACCTGCGGCTCGATGCCAAGGCCCACCTGTTTCCGCAGGGCGACGAGGCCGAGTGGAGTGTCGTCCCGGGCAAGCCCGACGACAGCGACCTCCTGCGCCGCCTCGGCCTGCCGGCCGACGACGACGACGTGATGCCCGCCAAGGGCGAACCGTTGACCAAGGAGCAGCAGGAACTGTTCCGCCGCTGGATCGCCGAAGGGGCCGTCTGGCCGGCCGAAGCGGACGAGTGGCTGCAGAAGGAGATCGCCGCGGCGGTGATCCCGAAGATCACCTTCGACCTGCCCCCGGTCGACGACGCGCAGAAGGCGGCGATCGCCAAGGCCGTGCAGGCGCTGCAGAAGATCGGTGCCGTCGTGCAGCCGGTCGCGGCCGACACCGAAGCCCTCGACGTCAACCTGTCGCTGCTGCGCGACAAGGTGACCGATGCCGAGTTCGCCTTGCTGGTGCCGCTGGCCCCGCGCCTCGTGTGGCTGAACGTGTCGCGCACCGCGGTCGGCGACGCCATTGCAAAGGACCTCGGCGAGCTGCGCGAATTGCGCCGCTTGCACGCCGCCAATACGAAGCTCGGCGACGCGGCGTTCACGGTGGCGGCGAAGTTGCCGCACCTCGAGTACGTGAATGCGTACGGGTCGGCGATGGGGGACGGTGGGCTCGCGGCGCTGGCGGCAGGCCCGAAGGTGCAGCGCGTCTATGCGTGGCAGAGCAAGGTCACTGCCGAAGGCGGCAAGGCGGCGTTGGCGGCGCAACCGCGGTTGCAGCTCGACCTCGGCGACTACGTCGAGGGGCGCCTGGCCGCGGCGCAGAAGGAGATCGACGAACGCGCGGCGCGCAACAAGCCGGTGAACGAGATGTGCCCGGTCGCCACCGACAAGAAGGTGGATCCGGCACACTCCGTCGAACACGACGGCCGCCGCATCGGGTTCTGCTGCGCGAAGTGCAAGGCCGCGTTCCAGAAGGACCCGGCCAAGTACGCGGCGAACCTGCCGCCGAAGTAGGGGCTGCGGTGCCGGCCTAGTGGTGGTGGCCGCCGGCGCCGTGCGCGTGGCCGTGCTTCTTCTCGTCGGCCGTGGCGCGGCGCACGTCGATGATCTCGATCGCGAAGTTGAGGCGTTGGCCGGCCATCGGGTGGTTG
>JAEUHV010000477.1 GCA_016794485.1 Planctomycetota bacterium | reverse complement strand
CTGCAGCCGCGGATCGCGGGCGAGGAACACCGTCGCCTGGCCGCCGCGGCCGAGTTCGCGCTGGACCTCGTAGCGGCCGATCTGGCGCAGCGGTGTCGGCGCCGGGGCGTCCAGCACGGGGCCGAGCTCGTCGGCGATGCACGCTTCGTGGCCGGGGTGCATGGCCTGGTACTCGGCGAGCGAACGGCGCACGCCGGCGGCCTGGTCGGCGAGCCATGCGGTCAACACCGCGTTGCGCACCGCCGGTTCGAGGTCGTCGTGGTCGCTGTCGGCCATCACAGTTCGGCGAAGATCGACTCGGGCAGGCTCTGGCGCAGCCGTTCCAGGGCCTTCTGGTAGCGGCGGGTCACGGTGGCGTCGTCGACACCGAGCTGGCGCGCGACTTCGCGGTTCGGCAGTTGCTCGATGCCGCGCAGCAACAGCACCCGGCGTTCGTCGTCGGGCAGGTTGGCGATCTGCTGCTGGACGACGCACTCGCGGTGCTGGCGCGCGAGGCGCGACACGATGCCGGTGACCTCGGCGGGCACCGCATCCATGGGGTCGTGCTGGTCGGTGTCGCGGCCACCGACGCCGGCGTCCGCCCCGCGCCGCCGCACGTGCCGGCGCAGGTGGTCGTTCACGCGGCGTAGCAGGATCACCGACAGGAACTTAAGCAGCATCGGCGTCCAGCCACCGTCGCGCGGTGCCAGGTTGCGCAGTTGCGGCAGCGCACTCGCCCAGCAGTCCTGCACGATGTCCTCCGGCTCGATGCCGGGGATCGGGCGGCTCATGCGGAAGCGCGCCTGCGCCAGCAGCACCGGGGTGAACCGTTCGACCAGGCGATCGCGGCTCTTGCCGTCACCTGCACAGGCGCCGGCGATGCACAGCGAAGTCAGGTCGATGCGGGACGAGGTCATCGGCGCGGCATCCTATCTCGCGAGGCGGGCGCATGGACTTCGAACGCGGCGCGGGTCCTTGGCAACGCGACCTGCTTCGCGGCAATCCTCGCGATTGCCGCTGGTCTGATGCTGCGCGGCTGAACGGGTGGAGCCGGTGTCCGGAACCCAGACGGAACGACCGGTCCGGAGTCCGGAATCCGGACGGATCGCCCCGTGAACCCGGCGCGGCACGGCCATCGCATGGAGCCGACGTTGCGCCGCTCCGGCGGGGCAACGTGTCCGCCCGTTCCGGCCCGGCCCTGCGCCGGCACGGTCCGCAGCCCCAGCTACACTTCCCCGTTCCTGCCGATGCGACGCCACGCCCTCCTGCACCTGTTGACCGTCCTGCCGCTCGCCGCGCAGACCATCACCTTCGCCGAGGGCACCCCCGGCGCCCTGACGATCGTCACCGTTGCCGAAGCGAACCCGAACGGCCCTGACACCGTCGTGCTCGCCAACGTCGAACTGCTGCCGCTCGAAACCACCGGCCGCACCTTGGCGCAGGCGCTGGATCCCACCGTGAGCCGCCGGATCGAACGCAACGGCGTCCAGCGCGTCGAATTGCCGGGCGGCGGTCGCCTGTTTCGCTACCGCCGCGCCGCGGGCACGGGCACGTTCTACGGCTTCCTGCACATCGCCGCCGACGGCGCCGCGCGCGTCGTGCTCGAGCGGCCGGCGTTGCCCGGACCCTCGCCCGATCCGTTCTTCGATCGCTTCGCCGTCGCCGCCGACGGCCAGCACGCGGCGATCGCGCTGGCGAACGGCGGCATGTTCGTCGTGCGCCTCGACGGCGGTGTGTTCGCGAGTACCGGAACGCCCGCGCGCCAGGTCGTGCCGAACGGCGGCGACGTCGTGCCGGCATCGGTGCTGGTGGGGCCTGTGGCGGTGTTCTTCCAACTCGATCCCGGCCCCGTGCAGGTGATGCGCTGCGACCTCGCCGATGGAGCCCTGCCGGTCGACGTGTCGGCCCCGGTGCAGGCCAACGCGATCACCAAGGACGAGATGGCGATCTCCGGCGACGGCTCGCGTTGCGTGTTCCTGTATGGGCCGCAACAGCAGCAGCGCTTGTGGCAGGTGGGACTCACCGGCTCCGCCACCGTGTTGCCGCCGCTCGCGTCGAAGTACGAGGAGCCCGCCTACCTGCCCGAGGGCCCGGGCGAACCGGCGATGCTGTTGAACCACGCCGGAACGCGCCTGTTCTTCATCGACTCCGACGTGCGCGACGAATTGTCGCTGCTCGACCTCACTGGCACGCTGCCGCCGCTGCAGATCACCGAAAGCACGATCTTCCAGCCGTACATCGGCTCGCACATCCTGCCGAAGTTCGCGGCCGATCGGCTCACCGTCGCGATCGGCGACCCGGCCGCGATGGACTGGTTCCGCGTCGAACTGGCGCCGCTCGGCGGCACGGTCATCAACCTCACCGGCACGGGCTCGCTGGCGCAGCCGTTCCCCTCGGGCACGTTGGCGCCGGTCGATGCCGCCAGCGTGAACGGCAGCCTGCTCGTCGTCGAGCAGGGGGCCACGTCGGTGAACCTGCGGCGCATCGACCCGCTGACCGGGGCGCAAGCGGTCGTGCAGCAGGACCTGCTCGGGGCGCCCGAACTCGGCAGCAGCAACGGCGTCCCGGCGGACCTGCTCGTGCACGGCAGTGCCGGGGAGGCGCTCTACGCCGGCAGTTCCGGCGCCTTGATGGGAGTCTTGCCGCCGGGGCTCGCCTTGACCCCGCCCGCGCAGGGACCACTGTTCGCCGCGACGTGGGTCGCGTTGCCGAACCAATGGGGGGCCGCGGCCTTCTACCTGCCGGATGGAACCGTGGTCATGGGTCCGTTCGAGTTCGACCTGAAGCAGTTGGCGCTGACGCTGCAGGGTGGCGTCGTCATGGTCGGTTCGCCGCTGCGCTACCTTGCACCCGGCGCCTACACCGTGCTCACCCGCGCCGCCGTGCCGTTCCGCCTGTGCCTGTCCGGCGCCGGCGTCTGATCGATTGCGGTCGAAAGTCAGCGGTGCGCCCCATGCCAACGCGGCCGCGGCGAATGCGCGCATTCTCCCCGCCCGGGGGTTGCCGAGTGCGCATTGCCATCCATACTTCTCCGACCTGCCCGCCGTTGCGAACGGCCCCTCTCTCCACCCCAGCAGCACCATGCAAATGCGTTCGTCCCTGCTCTGTTCCACCGTCCTGTCCATGTTGCCGGTTGCCGTGGCCCAAGCACCCGCGGTCACCGCGGTGCGTGCCGACGCCTCGGCCCAGGTCCTGCAGTTCAGCGTCGGTGGCATCACGATGAAGCGTTGGCACGACGCGGCCGGCGATCACGTCGCGATGAGTCGCGACGGCGGTGCGTCGTGGACGCAGTTGATGGAGGCGGACGACCTGCTGCGCTTCCGGCTCGCTTCGTTCGACCCGCGCGCCGGTGAGCCCGAGTTCGCGGGCGTGCTCGGCGTCGCCGCCGGGGCGCGCATCCACGTGGTGCAGTTCCACACGCAGGTGATGCCGCAGTACCGCGAAGCCCTGCAGAACGCGGGCGTCGAGATCCTGCACTTCCTGCCGGCGCAGGCGCTGCTCGTGCGCGGCGACGCGGCGCAGGTCGCAGGGTTGCGCGCGCTGCCGTTCGTGCGGTGGACGGGCGCGATGGCGAACGCATTCAAGCTCGACGACGAGGCGCGGGCGTTCGCGGGGAGCAACGAAGCGGCGAAGGAACTCAACCTGCAGCTCGCGGCGAAGAAGGACCGCCAGGCGCTGGCGGCGCAGGTCGCGGCGATCGGCGGCAAGGTCACCGACCTGTGCGACGGTTCGATCATGATCCGCGCGTCGCTGACGCCGGCGCAGTTGCAGGCCGTGCTCGCGTTCGACACGTTCCTGTATGCCGACTTCGTCACCGAGACCGGCATCGACATGGACAACGCCCGCATCCAGGGCGGCGGCAACTATGTCGAGACGATGGGCGGCTACACGGGCCAGGGCGTGCGCGCCGAGATCACCGAGCCGTTCCAGGAGACGCACCCCGACTTCGCCGGCCGCTTCATCGTGCGCGGTACCGTCGCCAACACGGTGCAGAGCCACGGCCACTGCACGGCGGGCATCGTCGCCGGCGCGGGTGCGGGCAACGCCGCGGCGCGCGGCATGCTGCCGGCCTGCACGGTCATCGAGAACGGCTACTACCCGAACACCGGCGTGCACTACGCCAACATCATCGAGAGCGTGAACCCGACCGCGGTGCACCGTTCGATGCAGGCGACGTCGAGCTGGGGTGCGGCGCAGACGCCGAACTACACGACGATCTCGGCGTCGGTCGACGACGCGTTGTTCGACGCCGACTTCGTGCGCACGCAGAGCATGAGCAACCTGGGCAACCAGAACGTGCGCCCGGAAGCGTGGCCGAAGAACACGATCTCGGTCGGCGGCGTCTCGCACGGCAACAACAGCAACCCGGCCGACGACGTGTGGTCGTCGGCGAGCATCGGCCCGGCCTCGGACGGCCGCCTGAAGCCCGAGGTGTGCGCCTACTACGACAACGTGCTGACGTCGGATCGCACCGGCACGTCGGGCTACACGACCGGTGACTACTACACGGCGTTCAGTGGCACGTCTTCCGCGACGCCGATCGTGAACGGCCACGTCGGCCTCATCCAGCAGATGTACACCGACGGCCTGTTCGGCAACCCGCTGCCGCTGCCGGCGACGGCGGCCAACCGGTTCGAGAACCGCGCCCACATGTCGACGACGAAGGCGCTGCTCTGCAACACCGCGGCGCAGTACACCTTCTCGGGCACCGGTGCCAACCTGTCGCGCTACAAACAGGGCTGGGGCTTCCCGGGCCTGCAGCGCCTCTACGACAACCGCAACAGCATCGTCGTCGCCGACGAGTACGACACGCTGCAGGTCGGCCAGAACCGCACCTACACGATCTGGGTCGCGCCGGGCACGCCCGAGCTGCGCGTGACGATGGTCTACACCGATCCGGCCGGCGTCGCGCTGTCGGCGGTGCACCTCGTCAACAACCTGAACCTGAAGGTCACGCAGCTGTCGACCGGCACGTTCTGGTTCGGCAACAACGGCCTCGCCGCCGGCAACTTCTCGACTTCGGGCGGTGTCGCCAACGACCGTGACAACCTCGAAGCGGTCTACCTGCAGAACCCGGCCGCGGGCATCTATCTGGTCGAAGTCGCCGCCGCGTCGATCGTGCAGGACGCGAAGGTCGAGACGCCGCAGGTCGACGCCGACTTCGCGCTGGTCATGCACCCGATGGGCGGTGGCTACCGCCGCACCGGCGGCGTGACGCTGGACCTGAACTCGACCGGTCCGGGCAACCTGACGTTCTCCGCCAGCAACGTGCCGGCATCCGGCTGGACCGAGGGCTACACGGCGCTGTCGTTCAACACGACGCGTGGCCTCGGCTTCGGCAAGTTCTTCGGCATCGAAGACGACGGCCTGACGGTGCTCGGCTGGTCGACCGCGGCGGCGGCCGGCAATCCGTTCCACTTCACCAACACGGGCGGCGTCTATCCGTTCGCGAACTTCGTGTTCCCGGATCCGTCGATCATCAGCTTCCTCGCCGGCATCCAGGTCGACGGCGTGATGATCCTGTTCAACGGCGCCGACGTCGCGGCGGTCAGCAACGTCGATCGTCTCACGCTGCAGTGAGCCGTCGCGCCTGCGGCGCGGCTCGCTTCCACCCGGCGGACGGCTAGGCTCATTCGCGTGAGCGGCCTCCGCCGGTTGCGTTTCGGTTTCTCGCCTTGCCCGAACGACACGTTCGCGTTCTGGGCCGCCGCGCACGGCCGCTTGCCGGCGTCGTTCGTGCTCGAGCCCGTGCTCGCCGACATCGAGGCGCTGAACGAACGCGCGGTCACCCGGCGCGAGCCGTTGCCGGTGACCAAGCTGAGCCTGCCGGCGCTCGCCGCGGTCGTCGACGACTACGCGATCCTGCCGAGTGGTGCCGCGCTCGGCTTCGGCTGCGGCCCGCTGGTGGTGTGCCGCGAGGCGGCGCGGTGGCACGGCCTCGACGACCTCGCCGGCGCGCGCGTCGCGATCCCGGGCCGGCACACGACCGCGTTCCTGCTGCTGTCGGTGCTGGCCCCGGTGCCGCCGCGCGAAGTCGTGCCGATGCGGTTCGAGCAGGTGATGCCGGCCGTGGCGCGCGGCGACTGCGACGCCGGGCTCGTGATCCACGAGAGCCGGTTCACCTACCGCGACCACGGCCTGCGCGAACTCGCCGACCTCGGCGTCTCGTGGGAACGGGCGACGGGCGGCCCGCTGCCGCTCGGCGTGATCGCCGCGCGCCGCGACCTCGACGCGGCCACGTTCCGCGAACTCGGCACGGTGCTGCGGGCGTCGGTCGAGCTGGCCCGGCGCGAGCCGGAACGGCCGCGCGCGTTCGTGCAGCAGCATGCGCAGGAACTGGCGGCCGACGTGCAGCGCCGGCACATCGACCTCTACGTGAACGACTTCTCCGTGGACCTCGGCGCCCAGGGCCGCTCGGCGATCGAGGCGCTGCTCGCGCGCGGCCGTGCGGCCGGGCTGTTGCCGGCCGGGCGGTCGCCGTTCCGGGAGGACGCATGATCTTCCCGTTGGTCGTCGCGGGGATCGCCACGCTGGTGACGCTGCTGCTCGCGTTGTCGCCGGCGCTGGTGTGGCGCGGCGCGCGCACGCGCGCGTGGCTGCGGCGCGTGCTGTGGCTGCACGCCGGGCTGTTCCTGCTGCACCTGTTCGTGACGTTCCCGGCGGCGTTGGGCTGGGTCGGGGCCAACCTGATCCGCACGCGGCCGCAAGAACGGACCTACGCGGGCCCGCGGCTCGACGCTGCCGGCTCGGTGCTGGTGCAGTCCTGGAAGTCGCTGGAAGCCGAAGCGAACGCCGGCGCGCCGGCCGCGTCGGCCGAGATCGTCGCGGCGGCGGCAGCGCGCGCCCGCCGGATCCCCAGCAGCGATGGCGTGGTGCTGCGCGCGTTCCGTCTGGAAGCGAAGCAGGAACCGCCGGTGGCGACCGTCGTGCTCGTGCATGGCCTGTTCCGTTCGGCGATGGAGCTCGAGCCGATCGCGGCGCTGTTCCGCGACCAGGGCTGCGAGTGCTGGCTGGTCGAACTGCGCAACTTCGGCGGCAGCACGAAGACCACGTTCACGGCGGGGGCCACGGAATGCGACGACGTCGTCGCCGCCGTTCGCTTCGTGCGCGCGCAGCCGGGACGCGCCGGCACGCCGATGGTGCTGTTCGGCGTCAGCCTCGGCACCGTCGCGGTGAGCCTCGCGTTGCCGCGGATCGACGGTCTCGCCGGGGTCGTGCTCGATGCACCGATCGACGACATGCAGGCCGCGGCCGTGCGCATGCTCGGCTTCGACCGCGCCGGTGATCCGCGGCGCTGGTTCCAGACGTGGGAGCCGTGGACGTCGCTGGTGCTCACCGCCTACGAGGCCTGGGCCGGGATCGATCTCGCGTCGCTGCGGCCGGTCGACGTGCTGGCGACGCTGCCGGTGGACCTGCCGATGCTCGTGGTGGGCGCGGGCATCGACGAGCGCGCACCACCCGCGACGGTCGAGGCCCTGTTCGATCGGATGCCGATGCATGCGCACCGGCGGCAGCTGTGGATGGTGCCCGACAGCAAGCACGGGCACGTGTTCCTCGACAAGCCGGCGGAGTACGCCGAACGGCTGCGCTGGCTGCTCGCGAACCTGCGGCGTTGATCG
>JAEUHV010000458.1 GCA_016794485.1 Planctomycetota bacterium | reverse complement strand
CGCCGCGCGTGTCCCGCCGCACCACGAACAGTTCCTCGCCAGCGCGCAGTTCGTCGTCGACCAGTTGCCGCAGAACGCCGTCGCCGTCGGTCTTCACCTCGAACCCGCGCACCGCCTCGCTCGAACGCACCACGACCCCGAGCGTCGTCGACGCCAGCGGCTCGCCATCCGTGCCGAGGACCCGCACCGCGAGCACCGGTGGCCCGGTGACGCCGCGCACTTCGCACACGACCATCTCGCCTGCGCGTTCGGGCCCCGCACACGACACCTTCTGCGTGCCGCCGGTGCCTGCGAACGTCACCTCGACTTCGTAGCGCATGTGGGTGGCGACCCGGAACATCGCCCCCGACGGCTCCGCCTTGCCTTCGACCCCGAGGAAGTCGCCATCCCACAGCAGACGCACCCGCCGCACATCCGTGCGCGGTTGTTCCTTCGCGTCGTAGGCGATCACGCGCAGCATTCCCGAAGGCGCCACGACGAGATCGATCGCCGAACGCGGCCACGGCGACGGCAGGTCCATGCGCTGGCGCGCCCCGGGCAATACCGCTTCGACCCACATGTCCTCCTGCATGCGTTCGCCGAGACGAAGGCGCAGGACGGACTCGCCGCGCGCGTCGCTCCGGTAGGTTTCGCCGAGGCCGAACCTGCCCGAGCCGACCATCAGCGGCACGTCACCGACGACCTTGCCCTCGGCGGTGCGCACCCGTGCAAACACCGCGCGCGGCCCGAGCAGGCGCACGGACACCGGCCCATCCGGCACCTTGCCGAGCACCACCTCGCCGACGAACCCGCCATCGCACGCCATCACCCGCCGCGCATCCGCGGGAACGCGCACGGTGCCGGTCGCATCGGCGCGGAACGCGGTGCCGAACGCGTGCGCCACGGCCGCCGCGGCTTCGTTCGGCCGCAGCGCGTGGGTCTTGTGCAACTCCTCGACCTTGGCCTTCTGTTCGTCGGTCCACACCGCGGGCAAGACACAGACGAGCGGCGCCTTGGCCGGTTTGCCCTTCTCGCCCACCACCTGCACGACGATGCCGTCGGCCGGTTCGGGCTGCACCGCCATCGCCTGCACGAGTTCGGTCGGCGCACCCGATTGCGCCGCGGCTGGCACGGCGAACGACAGCACGAACGCGACCACCGATGCGGCACGGATTCCCATGCCGCGATGCTACGCGGCGACGCGGACTCACGCGACGCCGGAACGGCGCGCGCGCGCCGCCAGCCGGCGTTCGAGCGCGACCAGCCCCACCAGCGCCGCCGCCAGCAAGCCCGCCGCGACTGCCGTCGGCGACGACCGCCGTGGGTCGACTCCAGCCGGAACCGAGTCCACGCCCGCCGGGTTCGCCGCAGCAGCTCCGGCCATCGCCAGCCACACGGCATGTTCGCTCGGCGTCGGAGCCGGTGTCGACGTCGCGAACACACCGGGCGACGGGGTCGCCGTCGGCACCGCCGGCCGCAGGCTCTGCAGCCAGGCGGCAAGCCGCGCCGGGAACGCCGCCTCGCCGCGGAACTCGGCGCCGTCCGGCCCGAACAGGTCGGCGGCGAATGCCACGACCCGACCGAGACCGCGGTTGGTGGACGCGAGCAACGGCCAGCCCTCGTCACCGGCGACCAGGAGCACCTGCGCGTCCTGCCGTGCGGTCCCAGGCTGCGCCCGCGCCAACGTCGGCCAATCGGCCGCCGGCAACGGCGCCAGCAGCGTCGACTCGGCGACCGCACGCACCGTGATGCGCCGCGGTGGCGGGGAGCGGTCCGGCGTGTGATCGGGCTTCGGCTTCGGCGGCGGATCGCGGCGCTCCGTTGGTTCCTTCGGCGGTTGCGGCGCCGGCACGCCGCCGTCGGGCTTCGGCGTGCGACCGGCCCGTTCGAGCGAACGCGTCACCTCGGCCGCCACGAACGCCGGCACCGATCCGGGCTCGCTGACGGTGACGAACTGGCCGCCGCCGTCGCGCGCCAACCGTTCCGCCATCGTCTTGAAGGTCGGGCTGGTGAATGGGTCGACGATCGAGATCACCGACAACGTCGCCTTCGCCTGTTCGCGCATGCGGTTGGCGAGCGCGCCCAGTGCGATGCCTTCGTTGCGGTCGAACTCGCCGTCGCTGACCACCACCACGTGCTTGACCGCCGCCGGGCTCGCCTGCAGCAGTTCATAGGCCTTCTGCAGACCACTCAGCAGGAACGTCATCTCGTTGGCGTGCGCGAGGCGTTCGCACCCGGCGCGCACCACCGCCGTCGCGGTGGCGTCGGTGAGCGGCAGTTCGACGCGGCCTTCGTTCTTGGTGCCGAACGTGACGATCGCCACCTGGTCGCCTTCGCCGAGCGTCTGCGCGGTGCGCAAGGCACTCGACTTGGCGTAGCTCATCTTGGTGCGGCCGTCGGCCAGCACCGAGCCCATGCTGCCCGAACGGTCCACGACCAGGACCAGCGCGATCGTGTGCTTGTCGACTTCGATCGGCTGCTCGCCGACCGGAGTGTCCGGCGGCACTTCGCTGGGCTCGCGCGGCTCGGCGGGCGGCGGCGTCGCCTCCGTCGGCGGCGCGGTGCCCGGAGATCCCGGCCCGGGCGTCGTTTCGGGCCCCGCTGGATCCGGCGCCGGCAGGATCCGCATCGGCAGCAGCTCCGCCAACGGTGCGGCCGCGGGCGGGAGTCCGGCGCCGACGACGAACAACCCGAGGCCGTCCTGCACCGACTGGACCAGCCGAGCTTCCGCCTCGGCCGGGAGACGCGTGCCGAGGACGACGGCCGCGAACGGAGCGAGATCGGCCGGCAGTTCGAGCGACGCGCGCACCGGCACGCCCTGCGCCTGCAACGCGGCCGCCGCGAGCCCACTCGGCTCGAGCACGAGCACGGGAGTCGGCTCGGCCACGGCGAACGTGCCGTGCCACAGGAGTTCGCGATCGCCATCCGCCGCGCGCAGTTCCCACGCGTGCGGCCCGGGCTGCGTCGGCAACAGCGACAGCGGCTTCGGCGGAGCACCGAGCGCGACGTCGAACGCCGCCACTTCCTGCCCACCCGCGTGCACCCGCACCCGCGCCGGCATCGGCGTCGCGAGTCGCGGTGCGTGCACTTCGAGAACCAGCGGACGCCCCGCGGCGGGCTGGTCGAGCAAACGCACCAGCACCGTCGCCGGTTCGAACGGCAACGGCCGCGGCGTGCGCAGTTCGGCGCCGAACACGGCCGGCGCAGGCGGCACCGTTCCCGCCTGCCAGTGCACCTGCAGCGCCGCGGCCGCCGGCGCAGCGTGCGCAGCCGCAGCCAGCAGCTCGAGGTCGGCCGCGCCGCTCGGCAGGTCCACGCGCTGCGCTGGCTGCCGCCGTTCGGACCACACGACGCTCGGCCGCAGCAGCAACGCGACCAGGAACGCCAGCGCGACCGTCCAACCGGCCATGCGTGCGGCCGGCGACCCGCCCTTGCCGAACACGGCCCCGAGCCCCCCGCACACGAGGGCCCCGACGGCGATCGTAAGCAGTCCCGTCATGGCTTCTTCGCCACCGGCAACAGCACGGGCGACAACCAATCGACTCGATCGCCGAGGTCACGTCCGGCGCCGTGGTCCACTTCGAGTTGCAGCGTGCCACCCGCCAGGACGGGCAACGGCCCGACCGTGCGCGGTGGCTGGCCCACGGCGAGGTCGCTGGCCTCGAACACGACCTTGCCGTCGACCAGCACGCGCACGACGGCTTTGGGCTGCAGGCGCAGCGCCTGCACACTGTCGTCGAACCCGACCCGCGTCCAGAAGCGGTCGACCCCCGGCGGCACGGTGAAGACGAGACGGCTCTTGCTGTGCACGCCAAGCCCCTTGCCGTACGACCGCCCGCCGCTCACCAACGGACCGCCGAGCGCGTTGCTGTCGACCTGGAACGGATGCACGACCTCGCCGTCGAACCCCGATTCCTCGACCTTGGCCGGCGTGAGGTCGCCGACCGGGATGGCGCCGCCGACGAACGACACGGAGGCCAGGTCGGCCGCAGCCACGACCACCGCGGCATCGCCCGCGAGCGCCGCGCTCGCGCCGTTCGCCGTGAACTTCAACCCGGAAACCGCGAGCCGGTCGCCGAGCCTTGTCGTCAACCACACCGCTGCGGGCGCACCGGTCGCGGGGGCTGGCTGCAGGCGCAACGCCACGAACTCGTCGGGACGGTACCAGCGCGGCGCCGCGGCACCGTCGGGCTGGAAGCGCACCCCCGCGTCGCCGAACTGGTGCACCGTGCCGGCCACGATGTCGTGGCCGACGGCGGCCTTCACGAACAGGGCTTCCTCGACGCCCTCGGGCAAACGCAGGAACCGCGGCGTCGCGACCGAGGCCTGCGCGAACGTGGCCAGCCGATCCACGTCGAGGGCGACGCGACCGACCACGGGCGACTGCAGTTCGAAACGGTTGCCCCCGGCATCGCCGCCACACAAGGCCCCGTGCAGTACGTCGCCGCCCTGCAGCCACGCGACGGGCAGCGGTGCGAGTACCGTTGGTACGCCGAACACCGCCAGCACGCCTCCCGTCGGCACCGTGCGCGGGCCAGTCGCCGTCTCCAGCACGAGCGCGCCGTTCGCCGCCCCGCGCAGCGCGGTCGCGACCACCGTGGACCCTTCCGCGAGCAGGACTTCGAAGCTCGGGGCCTGGGCCAGCCCGACGCCGGCCACCGCCGCAACGGCCGCCGCGCCCAGCAACCTGCGCATGCCAGATTGGCGCGCGCATTCCGTGGGACGTCCTGCCCGGCTGTCACCTTGGCACGCCCGGGCCGCGCCCGAGGCCCCGAGAAGGGCCGCAACACACTCCACAACCTGCTTCTCATCACTGACTTGCATCGTCATGTCGGATTCGATCCCGGGCCCGGCCTACAGACGGCACCACAGTTGCTTTTGCGCGCGCCCTGAACGTTCACCGCCCTCTACGGGCGGCTCGCGCAAACGGCAGCGCCATCGAGAGGTGGCGATCTGCCACCCCCAACCACTCGAAGTATCCAGGTTCCCCCCCGAGGTTGTGATGGTCAAACAACTCGTGTTCGAAAACGACGCCCG
>JAEUHV010000448.1 GCA_016794485.1 Planctomycetota bacterium | reverse complement strand
CTTGAAGACTTTGACCTCGACCATGTTCGACTGCGGGTAAGCGGTTGGCTGGGGCCGCGGCGGGCGTGGCCCGCGCGGGCGGATCAGGCCTTGATGCGGATGTCCACGCCGGCAGGCATGTTCAACTTGCTGAGCGCGTCGACCGTCTTGGTCGTCGGCTCGCTGATGTAGATGAGCCGCTTGTGCGTCCGGATCTCGAACTGCTCACGGCTCTTCTTGTCGATGTGCGGCGACCGCAGCACCGTGTAGCGCTCGATGCGCGTCGGCAGCGGCACCGGGCCGGCAACCCGGGCACCCGTGCGCTTGCTCGTCTCGACGATGTCGAGCGCGGCCTGGTCGAGGGCCTCGTGGTCGTAGGCCTCCATCCGGATCTGGATTCGCTCTTGCATGACGGTCGGGCCACGCTGCGGCGTGGCGTAGGTACGGGCTGTTGCGCGGGACGTCGCACCCCACTCGGGCGCGATTTTCTGCGTAACCCACAGCGCGGCTAGGGGTTACATCAAAAGATGTGCTCCCTGGAGCGCAAGTGGGCCAGGACGGTAGCGATCTGCCCTAGGCTCGTCAAGCACGCAACCGGACAATTCCTTGCAGTTTCCGCCGGGGGAACGCCGGCCTACTGCGGCGACGACGGCGGCGGCGCATAGCCCAAGGGGCGCATGGAAGCCTGGCCGCGGCCCTTGGTCATCGATCGCAACTTGGTGACGTAGCCCAGCATACGTGACAGTGGCCCCTTCGCTTCCAGACGCGCCCCGAGCCGCCCGGCCCACACCCCGAGGACCTCCACTCCGCGCGCCTTCAGGTCCGCGAGCACCGGCGGCGAACTTTCTTGCGGACACCAGATCTCGATCCGGACCCATGGCTCGAGTTCGTGCCAGCCGGCGTTCTGCATGGCCTGCTCAAAGGCGAGCGTTGCCGCCTGCAACAGCAGCGGCTCGAGGCAGCCATGGGCATCGCCAACGGCCTGCTCGACCGTGACCTGGCAGTCAACCAGGGGCCCCACCCGCAATCCGGCACTGGCCCGGGACGACAACTCTTCCGCCACGGAAGCAGCTGCGCCACCGCCGGCAGCCTGCACACGCGCCGGACCTTCGTCACCGGGCATCACGGCGACAACCGCCCGCGCCGACCGTTCGACACCGGCCACCATGGCCCGCACCTCGGCGTCGCCGCACCCCGCCTGCCGCACCGCTTCCCGCCGATCGACCACCGGCCGACCACACGTGAACGCCAACCCCGTGCGGGCCCGCACCACGTCGGCGGTCACATCGAGGTGCAACTCCCCCATGCCGTGCACCAGGATCCGGTCGCGTTCGCGGTCGACGCGCAGGGTCGGATCGTCGACCGCGAGCTCGCGCAGCGCCTTGGCCAGGGCAGGCGCATCGGCCGCCTGCTGCGGTTCGAATGCCACCGCCAGGACCGGCGTCGGAAACCGCGGTGCGGCGAGATGCACCGGATGCGACGGGTCGCATACGGTGTCGCCGGTGCGCAGGCCGAGTTCGCCGGGCAATACCACCATCGCCCCCGGCTCGGCCGTGGCCAGGTCCTCGTGCCGATCCGCGCGCATCTGCCAGAGCGCGTTCGCCGTCTGCGGCACGAACGGCGGCCGTGCGCGGGTCCACGCCGTTCCGGGTCGAAGCCGCCCGCGCACGACGCGCAGGAAGTTCCACACCTCGTCGGCGTGCTGCACCTTGAACACCAGCGCTGCCAGCGGCGCGTCCGCCTCACCCGCGCGGTCCACCGACCACAGGCCCTTGCGCGGCAACTCGGACAACGCCGGCAACCACGCACACACGGCGTCCAGCAGCCAATCCACGCCGCGATTCCACAGCGCCGCGCCCGCCAGCACTGGACACACGCGCCCCGCCAGGACCGGGCCCCGCAGCGCGGCCCGCAGCCGCTCGGCTGCCACCCGCCGACCGGCGAGCACGTCCGCGAGGATCGCATCGTCGAAGTCCGCGGCGACCTCGGCGACCCGCTCGCAAGCCGATTCGACTTCCCTTTGCAGCCGCGCGATCGCATCGGGGCCTGGGCGCCCGTCGAACCACTGGACCTTGCCGGTCAGCGCGTCCCCGAGCCCGGCGAACACCCGCGCCTCGTCGTACAACGGCACCACGAACGGCACCGGTCGACAGTCCAGACGCTCCGCCAGCTCGTCGACCACTGCCGCGAAGTCCGCCCCTTCGCGGTCGAGCTTGTTGACGAACACCAGCCGCGGCAGCCCCCGTGCAGCCGACTGCTGCCAGACCGCCTCGGTCTGCGATTCGACACCGCGCACGCCGTCGACCAGGACGACCACGCCGTCGAGCACGTGCAGGCACCGTTCGACCTCGGCGACGAAATCGACGTGCCCCGGGGTGTCGACGACCTGCAGCAGGTGATCGCCCCATTGCACGCGGGTCGCCGCCGCGGTGATCGAGATGCCCCGCGCACGCTCGGCCGGCAGCCAGTCCATCGTCGCAGTGCCGTCGTCGACGTTGCCGATCCAGCCTTGCGACCCGCTGTCGAACAGGATTCGCTCGGTCAGCGTGGTCTTGCCGGCATCGATGTGGGCGACGATGCCGAACGTGCGCAGCCGATCCATGCCGCGGCAAAGCCTAGCCGCAGCCGCGCACGAATCGATGCGCCACTACGCTCGCCTTGACGATCGCCCCCCCACCCGCCGAGCATCCCGCCTCATGCCCGTCCCCGGCGGCCACCTCGAAGTCCAGCGCGTCGGCGAACCGCCGACCGTGTTGCCGCTCGGCGCGACCACCATCCGCATTGGCCGCGGGCGCGACGCCGAACTGCACGTGGCCGACCCGCACGTGTCGAAACGGCACGCCGAGATCCGCGTCGATGGCGAGGACCACGTCGTCGCCGACTGCGGCAGCCTGGCCGGAGTGTTCGTGAACGGGCAAAAGGTCGAGCGCCATCGCTTGCACGACGGCGACGTGATCGAACTCGGAGCCCACGTGCCGCTGCGGATCACCGTTCGACGCGCGGCGAAGATGCGGCCCGACACGACCTTGATCGCCGCCGTGGAACCGGCCGATTCGAACGGCCTCGGCCGTTTGGCGCGGTTCTTCGAGTTCAGCCAGAAGCTCGGCGGCGGCTTCACCCTCGACGAAGTGCTGCAGGACGTCGTCGATCTCGCGATCGAGGTGACGCACGCCGAACGAGGGCTCGTCCTGCTGCAGCGGGCGGACGGTTCGCTCGAAACGCGCGTGGCCCGCGGCGCCAACGGCCGCACGCTGCCGACCACCGGCCTGCGGATCAGCGACACCTTGGTGCAGAAGGCACTCGCCAGCGGCCAACCGACGATCGTGGCCGACGTCGACCAGGACGCCGACCTGGCGCTCGCCGCCAGCATCGTCTCGCTCGAACTGCGCTCGGCGGTGCTGTTGCCGCTCGTCCACTTCGTCGCCGCCCCGGATGCGGCCACCGCGTCGTCAGCCACGTTCGGGCTGGTGTATCTCGACAGCCGCAGGCTGCGTGGCGGCTTCGACGGCTTCGACCTCGGCATCCTGGCGCGCCTCGCCCGCGACGCGTCCTCGGTGGTCGAGAACGCGCGGCTGCTGCGCGAAGCGGAGCAGCGACGACGGATCGAACAGGAGGTCCGGATGGCGAGCGAAGTGCAGGCGGCCTTGATGCCGGAGCACTTCCGCTCGACGCCCGCGTGGGACATCGCCGGCTCGTGCGTGCCCTGCCACGAACTCGGCGGCGACTACGTCGACCAGTTCGACCTCGGCGGCGGCCGCACCGCACTGGTCGTCGCCGACGTCGCCGGCAAGGGCATCGCCGCGTCGCTGCTGGCGGCGACACTGCAGGGCGCGCTCGCCGCGGAGATGCACCGCGGTGGGCCGCTCGGCGAAGCCGTCGAGCGCGTGAATCGCGTGCACTGCCGGCTCGCGCCGGTGGGCAAGTTCGTCACGCTGGCCGTGGCGGTGCTCGATCCCGACGGCTGCGTGGAGATCGTCAACGCCGGACACTGTCCGGTGCTGGTGGTGCACGCCGACACGGTGACGACGTTGCCGGGTGACGGCATGGCCCTGGGCTTGTCCGATGAAGCGACCTACCAGTCGAGCACGGTGCAACTGCGGGCCGGCGACACCCTCGCGCTCTACAGCGACGGCATCGTCGAGTGCCTGGGGCCCGACCACGAACTGTTCGACGAATCCCGCCTGGCCGCTTCCCTGCAGGCACATCGCCGCGCCGACGCCGCCGGCATCCTCGCCGGCATCGTGCGCGACGTGGACACGTTCCGCAAAGAAGTCGCGAACTCCGACGACCGCAGCCTGATCGTCGTACGAGCGCGCTGAGGAACTGGCCGGGCAGACCCGATCAGCCGGTCCGGGCGATGCACACGCGCAGGCGGTTTTCGCCACCGACCCGTTCGTAGTCGAGCCGCTGGGCGAACGCGTGCACCAACCGCAGCCCGCGGCCGCCTGTGCCCCATTCAGCCTGCGGTTCGTCCGACGCGATCGTCGGATCGAACTCCATGCCCCGATCGTGCACGCGCAGCTCGACCTCGGCCGCGTGCACCGACAAGAGCACGAACACGGCCGACGCCTTGGCCCGACCATGCCGCAGCACGTTCGACAGCAGCTCTTCGAAGACCAGGTCGGTCGCGTAGGACGCCGAGGAATCGACCGCGTGCCGGGCCAGGAACTCACGCACGCTGGCGGCCGCCGGACCGATCGCCGACAAGCGCGGGGCCACGTCCAGCTGGAGCGAAGCGACCACGGCGCGGCTCAGGCCAGGCGCTGCATGGCCTCGTCGCGCGTCCCCGCCAACACGAGCACGTTGTGCACGCCCGCGGCGGTGAGGGTCTTGTGCACCATCGGGCGCGCGCCGAACAGCACCAGCGGCGCCTTGTGTGCCTTCAACGCGTGCGCGACGCTGACGAACATCCCGATCCCGAGCGAAGCCAGGAACTCGACGCCGGCCAGGTCGACCAGGGCCGGCACCCCGCGTGGCGCGATCGCGAACGTGAAGCGGTCCTGCACTGCCTGCACACCATCGAGATCGAGGCGACCGGAAAGGACTACTTCTGTCACGGAGTCGGTGGCGCTGCGCACTTCGAACTGCATTGTGAATGCAGGGTGCACCCGACGATGAAGCCTCGGCGTCGTCGCCGATGAAGCAACGGTGAAGGAGAGGTGGAGCTTCCTTCCGGCCAGCCGACCGTCAGTGCGTCAGCGGACGCGCCGCCGCACCCTGGGTGATGCCGCGCATCTGCATCTTGAGGTCGTCCGGATTGTCCGAAGCGGCCAAGGCGTCCTCGAGGCTGATGTTGCCGGCCTGGAACAGGCGGATCAGCGACTGGTTGAACGTCAGCGTGCCGTAGTAGCTGCCCTCGGTCAGGGCCTTCGGCAACGAACGCGTCTGCCCCTGCTCGAGCAACTCGCGCACCGTCGGCGTGTTGATCAACAGCTCGACCGCCGGAACCATCGCGGTGCCTTCCTTGTTCTTGACCAGGCGCAGCGAACAGACACCCGCGAGGTTGAGCGCCAGCTGCAGGCGCACGAGGTCGTGCTGGTGCGGCGGGAAGAACGTGATGATGCGCTCGACGGTCTGCACCGCATTGACCGTGTGCAGGGTCGAGAACACCAGGTGGCCGGTCTCGGCCGCCGAGATCGCCGCCGACACGGTCTCGGCGTCGCGCATCTCACCGATCAGGATCACGTCGGGCGACTGGCGCATCGCCTGGCGCAGCGCCTGCGAGAAGTTGGCGACGTCGACGCCGACTTCGCGTTGGTTCACGATCGAGCGCTTGTCCTCGAACCGGAACTCGATCGGGTCCTCGATCGTGACGATGTGCTTGTTCATCGTCCGGTTGATGTACTCGATCATCGACGCCAGCGTCGTCGACTTGCCCGAGCCGGCGATGCCCGTCGCGAGCACGAGGCCGCGCTTCAACGACGCGAGTCGCTTCAGCGGGTCGACCGGAAGGTTGAGGTCCTTGAACGACGGGATCTCGTTCTTGATCGCGCGGAAGACCAGTCCGAGTTCGCCGCACTGGTGGAACGCGTTGCAGCGGAACCGGCCGACTCCGGGCAGGGCCACCGCGGTGTCGCACGCGCCCGCCCGGTCGAACTCCGGACGCTGGCGGTCGTTCAGGACCTCGTCGACGTAGCTGCGCACGAGCTCGGGCGGCAGCGGCTGATCGCCGAGAAACCGGATCACGCCCGCGACGCGCACGGCCGGACAACCGTTCGCCTTCAGCACGAGGTCCGAGGCGCTCTCCTTGACCATGATGCGCAGGAAGTCGCGCAGCTTCGGCAGACGACCGGGCAGGTTGGTCGCGGTGCCGGGAGGCACACTGGTCTGGGTGGTCGCGGCAGGGCTCGGCGGCAGGTTCGGGCTGGTCACTCGGCGGTCCTCCGGTCCCCTATCGGCACGACGCCGTGGGCGGGACGAGGCGCCGATGGCAGCCGGTCTCAGCCGCCGCCGAACGGTCGCGGAAGGGCCGACAACATCGACCAGATGGCGGCGACCAGCTCACGCAAGCCAGCACCCGTAGCGCTCGAAATCGCCAGCACTGGCTGGCCGATCGCCGTCGCCAACGCCTTGGCGCGGCTGCGGCCGGCCTCGTCCTCCACCTTGGTGGCGACGACGAGTGTCGGCCGATCGGCGAGTTCGGGCGAATAGTGCTCGAGTTCCTGGCGGATCGTGCGCCACGCTTGTTCGGCGGGCGCCAAGGGGAGATCGCCGCAGTCCACCAGGTGGAGCAACAACCGGGTTCGCTCGATGTGCTTGAGGAACTTGTCGCCGAGCCCCTTGCCGGCCGACGCGCCTTCGATGAGCCCCGGAATGTCCGCCAGCACGAACGTCGTGCCGTCGCCTGGCCCGGTGGCGATGCCGAGCATCGGTTCGAGCGTGGTGAACGGATAGCCGGCGATCTTCGGCCGCGCCTTGGTCAACGTCGCGAGCAGCGTCGACTTGCCGGCGTTGGGCAGGCCGACGAAGCCGACGTCGGCGATCAGCTTCAGGCTCAGCAGCACGCGTCGCTCCTCGCCCGGCCGACCGCTCTCGGCCTTGCGCGGCGTGCGATTCGTCGAGTGGGCAAAGTGCGTGTTGCCGCGCCCGCCGTAGCCACCGCGGGCCAGCACCCACGGACGATCGGCGACATCGAGGTCCTGCAGCACGTTGCCGCGCTCGGCGTCGAGCACCACGGTGCCGACCGGAACTTCGATCACCAGATCCTCGGCGTCCTTGCCACCACAGTTCTGCGGCAACCCGTCGCCACCGTTCGGCGCCCCGAACAGGCCGCGGCCCGTCAGGTGGTAGAGGGTGTTGCAGTGCGTCGTCGGCATCAGCACGACATCGCCACCGTCACCGCCGTCGCCCCCGTTGGGGCCCCCCTTCATGGCCTTCGCATCGCGCAGGAAGCAGATGCAGCCATTGCCGCCCTTGCCGGCACGAACCTGGATTTCGAGTTCATCGACGAACATGGGAGAACTCGCGGCGAGGGCTCAGGGCGCGCGCTGGGGCGCGCGAACTCAGACGCCCGCTTCGACCGGGTCGACGTGGACCTTGCCGTTCGACTGGAAGCGCACGATGCCCGGCGCAACCGCGAACAAGCTGTCGTCGCCGGCGCGACGCACGTTCAGGCCCGCCCGGAACTTCGTGCCGCATTGGCGCACGATGATCGAACCCGCCTTGACGCGCTGGCCGCCGTATGCCTTGACGCCACGGTACTGCGGGTTGCTGTCCCGTCCGTTCTGCGTCGAACCTTGACCCATCTTGTGTGCCATGGCGTGCTCCTTTGGTGTTGTTGGGTGAGCCTGATCAGGCGTTGATCGCTTCGATCTGGACGATGGTGTACTGGGCACGGAAGCCCGTGCGCCGGCGGCTGTTCTTGCGCCGCTTGTACTTGCCGATCGTGACCTTCGGGCCCTTCATCTGGCGGACGACCTTGGCCGTCACCGAGGCGCCGTTGACGAACGGGGTGCCGACCTTGCCGGCGGCGTCACCGCCACCGACGAGGCAGACCTTGTCGAAGGTCAGCTTGTCGCCTTCGGCGACGCCCTGGCGAAGGTGGATCTGGATGCGGTCACCGGCTTTGACCCGGTACTGCTGGTTGCGATCGTCGACGACGGCGTACATGACTAGGGCTCTGGCCTCTTGGAAGGGGCGGAAAAGGTAGCGGCCCACCGGCGCGATGCAAGCCCGAGTTTTCGATGGCCTGCGCCGGGCGGCCGGCGGCAGCATGCGCGGCGCCTTTTCGGCGAAGGAATCTGGCGCCAGTACAAACGGTCCCGCCGGCGGCGGCATCCCACGGGGCAAACCGAGCTCCGCAATGACCGACCATCCCATCGACACTTCCCTCGACGACCTGCTCGACCAGCGGGCCTGGCTCGCCGACCTCGCCCGGAGCCTGGTCCGCGATCCCCAGGCCGCCGACGACGCCAGCCAGGAAACGTGGCTGCAGACCCTTGGCCGCCGCCTGCCCCTGCGCGACGGACGCGCGTGGCTGGCCACGGTGCTCGGCAACGTGCTGCGGCAACACCATCGGAGCGACGTTCGCCGCCGTCGTCGCGAGGCGGCGGTCGCCGACCGTTCCGCGGCGAACGCCGAGGTCGACCCGACCGGGCAGGCCAACGAACGGTTCGAAGCGCAGCAGGCCGTTGCGGCCGCGGTCCACGCGTTGGCGGAACCGTTCCGCAGCACGATCCTGCTGCACCACTTCGCCGGCCACTCTCTGGCGGCGATCGCGCGCACGGGGCACGTGCCCGAGGGCACCGTGCGATGGCGACTGCATCGGGCACACGCCCTGTTGCGCGAACGGCTGCAATCGACCTACGGTGCAGAACGCTGGCGCACCTGTGTCGGGTTGTTGCTGGCGCTGCCGACCCGGTCGGTCGCTGTCGTCCCGTTCCTGCTCGTGGCGCTGTTGCTGCTCGGACTCGGCCTTTGGGCGCCATGGACGACCGCGTCCGGAATCGCGCCCGAACGCCGCACGACGCTGGTGGCTGGCGAGCGGCCCACGCTTGCGCCGACACCCGCGGTGCCGAACCCCGCGAGCGCCGACACCCCCCGCACCGGGATCGCCGCCAGCCTGCAACCGCCCCTCGCGGATCCCGGTGTGGTTGCTGCGACCGCGACCGCCACGGTGGTCGCCGCCGACGGCACGCCGCTGCCAGGCGCGACCCTGCGGCTCACTCGCCTGCACGCGGCCGCGACCCAGCCCGACCTGCCGCGCGACGCCGTTCCCGACGGTCTGCTGCCGCGCATCGCCCCACCGGTGCAGAGTGGCCCGGACGGCACGGCAACCCTGCAGATGGGCCTCGACGACGAACTGCAAGCGCTGCTGCCGGAGCCGGCCCGGGACCTCGTCGCCGAAGCCGCCTTCGCGATCGATGCGCCCGGCTACGCCCCGGAACCGGCCCACGCCCGGCTGCGGCCAGGGGACACCGTGAGGCTCGGCAAGATCGTGCTGACCGCCGTTTCGACCGTGCGCGGCCGCGTGGTGCTCGCCGACGGCGCACCCGTGCCCGGCGCCGGCGTGCGCCTCTCGCGACCGCCGTTCCAGCCGTTTCCCGATCGCATGGCGCGCCAGCAGGGCAGCGGCTACGGCGATCCGCAGGCGACAACGGCCGCCGACGGCACCTTCGAACTCGCCAACGAACGCATCGGCTTCGCGATGGCCTGGGCCGCCCTGCCCGGCCACACCAGCGCCTGGGCGCTGCTCGACATCACCGCCCCGACGCACGACTGCGGCGACCTCGTCCTGCGCCCGACCGCGGACACCCCGCTGCCGCAGTTCGCCCGCACCCTGCGCATCCTGGTCGTCGATGCGAACGGCCGCCCGGTCGCGGACGCGCGTGTCGACCATCGCTGGGACGGACCGGCCGGCCAGCTGATGGCGGGCATGACCCGAACGCGGCCCGACGGCACGGCGAAGGTCGAGCTGTTGCAACCGTGCCACACGGCCCCCACGCGCATCGTCGTCAGCGCCTTGCGCGATGACGACGGCACGGCACACGCCTGGCTCGACGTGCCCCTGCGCGGCGACGACGACGTGCGGATCGAACTGCCGGCGACGCCACCGTCCACCGTGCGGGCCGTCGATGCAGCCGGCCGCCCGGTGCCGGCGTTCACTGCGCAGTGGCAGGCCGCCGCACCGGCGGTCGGAGAAGCGACCGCGATCGCACGCCGAGGCGTCGCCGTGCTGGCCAGTCCGGCGGCACCGGCGGAGTTGACGGTGCGCGCGCCGGGCTTCGTCGCCAGCACGCAACCGATCGGCCCGGGCCAGACGGACGTCACGGTTCAACTGGCGCCCCAGACCGGCATCACGGGCATCGTGACGGCCGGCGGCAGGCCGGTCGCCGACGCCGAGGTGTCGCTGCTGCACTGCGACAGCCCCGGCATGCGCAACGGCTTCTTCTCGTACGGGGAACGCCACGGACGGTTCGACGCACGCACCGATGCTGGGGGCCGGTTCCGGATCGACCATCCCGAACCGGCGACGCTGCGCCTGCTGGTTCGCGCACCGGGTTTCGCCAACCACGTCGTCGACGCGCACCACTTCGAACCCGCGCGGGGCTGGCAAGGCATCGCGATCGAACTGGACTCGGGCGGCGCGATCGAAGGTGTCGTGCGCGACGCGGACGGTGCGCCATGCCCGCGCACCTGGGTCGCCATCAACGATTTCTACGGCGACGCCCGCACGATGCTGACCGATGCCGCTGGCCGCTACCGGTTCGGCAGCCTGCGCACAGGCGAGTACGAAGTACGCACCACCGATGCGGGCATCACCGAAGACGACACGACTTCGATCACCGGCCCCGGCATGCGCGCAATCCGGCCGGCCGCGGATTGCCGCGTGCGTTCGGGCGAGACCACGACCTGGGACGTGCTGGCCGACCGATGCCGGGTGGAAGGTCGCGTGCTGGCGACCGGTTTCCACCCGCGCGGCTGGCGCGTGCTGTTGTTGCGATCGCACGACGGCACCAGCGGAGTGCGGCGCGGCCGGCCGGCGCCGGTGAACGCCGACGGCACGTTCGCGGCGCAGTCGAGCAGCAGCGGACCACACCTCCTGGTGCTGGAGGCCGTGGGTGGCCCGCTCGGCAACGTGCTCGTCGAGATCCCGTGCACGCTCGAACCCGGCACGACGACCCTCACCGTGCCGCTCGAACTGGCGCCGGTGCTTGGGCCAGCGCTCGGTGCGTCACCATCGTCGTGGACCAGCCTCGAACAACGGCGCGCCGACGGCGTGCGCATCGTCACGCCCGTCGAACTCGATCCGGCGGCGCAGACGTTCGCGGCAGCGCTGGCACCGGTCGGAGCCTGCGTGCTGGTCCAGGGCACCACGTCCGGACCGGTCGACCTCGGACCGATCCTGGTCGCGCCACGCTGACCGCGGCTCAGGCCTTCACGCCGAGCCCGGCCGGAATCGCGATGCGAGCCTCCTGGC
The DNA here is from genome assembly GCA_016794485.1 of Planctomycetota bacterium. Taxonomy (GTDB): domain Bacteria; phylum Planctomycetota; class UBA1135; order UBA1135; family UBA2386; genus UBA2386. Next base: position 9,696 of record JAEUHV010000448.1, on the reverse strand, counting down.
CGTCGCCGGTCAGGAAGCGGTAGTGCACCACGTCGATCGGGTAGCTCGCTTCGGGTCGGAACACGATCGATTTGCCGACCGCGTCCTCGAGTTCGAGCACCGAACGTCGCTTGTAGTTGACCAGGTAGTCGGCGACCGCCGGCGCGACGAACACCTGCAGCAGCGAGAAGCCCTTCAGGTTGACCAGGGCGCGCGACTCGCGCAGCACCGACAACGCCTTGCTCTGCACGGTCCGCGACCAGCCGGCTCCCTTGCAGTGCGGGCACTGCATGAACACCGTGCGCTTCAGGCCCGGACCGACCCGCTGCCGCGTGATCTCGAGCATGCCGAACGGGGAGATGCGACCCACCTTGATGCGGGCGCGATCGCCGCGCAACGCGTCGATCAGCTTCTTCTCGACCGCGCGCCGCTGCTTCTCGTGCGACATGTCGATGAAGTCGATGATGATCAGGCCGCCGAGGTCGCGCAGCCGCAGCTGGCGCACGATCTCCGGGATCGCATCGAGGTTGGTGCGGAAGGCGGTCTCGTCGGTGTCGCCGCCGGCCTTGTACTTGCCGGAGTTGACGTCGATCGCGACCAGCGCTTCGGCCTGGTCGATGACGATCGAGGCGCCGTTCGGCAGTTCGACCTTCGGCTGGTAGAGCTGCTCGACGTCCTTCTCGATGCCGAAGTGGTGGTACAGCGGCGTCGTCATCGCGTGCTGCTTGATGCGCTCTGCCATGTGCGGCATCAGCTTCTCGGCGAAATCGCGGATCCGGAGGAACACGTCCTCGCTGTCGACGACCACGTCGGCGATGTCCGGGGTGAACTGGTCGCGCATCGCCTTCAGCACGAGGTCCGACTCCTGGTAGAGCAGGGCCGGGGCGCGGGTGACCTTGAGCCGCTGCGCCACCATCTCCCAGATCTTCTTCAGGTAGTCGCGGTCGCGCTGCAGGTCCTGCAGGCTCTTGTTCACACCGGCGGTGCGCACGATGAAGCCGATGCCGCCGCTGCCGGTCTCGTCGAGTTCGCGCACGATGCGCTTCAGCCGCTTGCGCTCGCGGCCGTCGTCGATCTTCCGCGACACGCCGCACTTCGGCAGGCTCGGCATGAGCACGAGGCATCGCCCTGGCAGCGACACGTAGGTCGTGAGGGTCGGCCCCTTGCTGCCGATGCCCTCCTTGGTGATCTGCACCACGACTTCCTGCCCCTTCTTGAGCAGCTGGTCGATCGACGGCCGCGGCCCGCGCGGCCGGCGCTCGCCGCCACGGTCACGGTCGCGCCCACGGCGGTTGCGGCGCCCGCGGCGATCGCCGTTCTGCCCGTTCTGGCCCTGGTTCGGCTGGCCCTGGTTCGGCTGGCCCGGTTCGTGCCCAACGGGAACGTCGGGACCGTCGGCCGCACCGGACTCCGGTGCCGGATCACGGTGGTCGTTGCCGTCTTCGGGCCCGTCACCGCCGCTGGCCGCCATCGCCAGTGGTCGGTCGTGGATGCCGTCGCCGAAGCCGTCGTCGCCACCTGGCTGCGCGTCGTTCGTCGGTGCCGGGCCGCCTTCGTCGCCGGGTTCCACCGGCGGCTCGTCGTCGTGCGCGACATCGACCGGCTCGACTTCGTCGACGGCCTCGACGGTGACGTTGGACGAATCGTCGTGCGGCTCCATGTCACCGCCGGACTCGTCGCTGGTCGCGGGGGCCACCGCGGTTCCTTCCGGACCGTCGTCGTCGTCGTCGTCGTCCAGCGCTCCCTGGACCGATTCGGGGCCGTCGTCGGCATCGACGCGGGCGCGGCCCTCGATGACGTCGTCGAGCACGAACTCGGGGCGACCGTACGCCGGCAGCACGTCGCTGACGTGCAGGAAGCCGTTCACCCGCCCACCGAACGCGACGAAGGCCGCGCCGATGCTGGGCTCGATGTTGACGACCTTGCCTTTGTAGATGTTGCCTAGATAGGCCTCACGATTGGCCAACTCGACGTGCAGCTCCTGCAGCACGCCGTCCTCCACCACCGCGATCCGGCTTTCCTCCGGATCGATGGCGTTGATGAGCATCCTCTTCACGAAGAACCTTCTTGTCGCAATGACCGCCGGACGCGCCGGCGGCCCCCTGGGTCGTCGCGAGCCCGACGGTGCTCGCACCGCGGCGGCAGCCGAGGGTGGCTCCTCGCGGAACGCACCCGGACCGACGATCGACCGGCAGGGAAGCCTGGGGAAACGAACCACGCCGGGCCGATCCGTGAACGTCCGCTCGCGCCGCGAGGCGACGCACCACGCGCCGGAGCGCGGGGTTCGGGGACGGGAACGGGATGGCAGGCATGGGAGAGTCCATGTCCGGATGCACGCGTCGGACGACGCGGCTTCCGCCCTTCCGGGGACACCCCGGAGAAGTGGCGGGATGCTAGTGCGCGCGACGCCGTCAGACAACGGCGCGAACGGTGGCGCGCATGCCGGACCGTCTGGGTCCGGGGCGGGCGGCCGCCGCGAACGGCGGACGCCCGACGGCAATCAGCCGCCGAAGATCGCCTGGCGTTCGCGGGCGATGTTGCTCTTGTGGTCGCGCACGCGCTCCTCGAGGGCTCGCTGCATCTGCGCGTCCACGTCCTCGGCGCTGCGGATGACCTGCGGCGTGATGAACACCAGCAGGGTCGACATCGTCTCCTGCTTCACCTTGCCCTTGAACAGGTAGCCGAGCACCGGGATGTCGCCGAGCAGCGGCAGCTTGGTGACCGTCTCGCTCTCCGACTTGGTGCGCAGGCCGCCGAGCACGGCGCTCTGGCCGCTGCGCAGCAGCACGGTCGTCGCCAGCGTGCTCGAAGCGACGCGGGGCAGGGCGATCTGGCCCGTTCCGGCCGTGGTGCCACCGCCGATCTCGAACACGTCGAAGCCGGCCGGCGCGATCGCGGACGAACCGGTACCCGACAGCGCCGTGCGCTGCGGGATCACTTCCATGATCACCTTGTCGGTGCCCGGCACGATGTGCGGCGTGGCCAGCAGCTGGAAGCCGATGTTGACCGGCGATTCGTCGCCTTCCTCGAGCGCGAGCAACAGGCCACCGGCCTGGCCCTGTTCGACGCGGGCCTGCGCGTAGCGCACGGCCTCGCCGACGAAGATCGTCGCGGTCTGGTGGTCCATCGTGGTGATCTGCGGCGACTGCAGGATCTCCGAGCGCGCGTCCTTCTTCAGCAGGCGCAGCGTGGCCGAGACCTGCTGGAAGTTGATGGCGCCGAACACGACGTTCGGAATGGTGACGTCGGCGAGGCCGTTCGGGTTCTCGCCGCCGATGTCGTCGTCGTTGAACGGGCCGGTGCGGCCGTCGTTGGCGATGACCTTGTCGTCCCAACCACCGGCGCCGAGGTCGAACGGCAGGCGCGTCGGGATCTGGCCGAGGCCGATGCTGGCCGTCCAGCCGGTGCCGCCCGGCGAGATGCCGACGTCGAGCACGTCTTCGTTGCTCGTGGTCACGAACTTGACGTCGAGCTGCACCTGCGACGGTTCGATGTCGAGCAGGTCGATCGTCGCCTTGATGCTGTCGACGACGGGCTTGGTGTCCTTCACGAGGATCATGTTCGTCTCCTCGATGTACTGCAGGCTGCCGACTTCCGGCGTGATCATCCCACGCAGCGAGTCGAGCAGCGTGAACTGGATTTCACCCTTCTGCAGCTGCGTCTTCGCCCGCTTGTTCTCGATGTACTCCGAGTTGATGAACGGCACGTAGACCGAAGCCGGCCGCACGAAGCGCAGCGGGAACGACTTGGTGACCAGGTCCTGCTGGATGTTGGCCGCCGGGACGACGCGCAGGATGCCACGATCCTCCTCGACCACCACGAACCCGAGCGTCTTGACCGCCGCATCGAGCGCGTCGCGCCAAGGGATGTTCTTCAGGCGCACCGTGATGGTGCCCTTGACCTCGGGCGCGACCACGATGTTGGCGCCCGAGATCTTGGCGATCGTGTCGATCACCTTCTGGATGTCGGTGTTCTCGAACGCGAAGTAGACGCGCGGCGGCTTCTCGATCTTGAGCACGCCGTCGGCCTCGGTGACGACGCAGCCGGCCTGCTCGGCGACCAGGCTGAGGGCCTGGCGCCAGTGCACGTCCTGCAGCGAGATCGTGACCGCGGCTTCGATGCCGCTGTCCATGATGATGTTCGCGTTGGCCTTGCGCTGGATGCTCTGCACGACGTCGCGCAGATCACGATCCTTGAGCTTCAGCGTGAGCCGGCTGGCGCGATCGCCCTCGGCCTCGGCCCGGATCTCGTCCGGCTTGCCCTGGGGGGCGCCCTGCGGCGGCGTGGGTTCCTGCGCGCCCGCGGTAGCGAGCGGCAGCAGCGCCGCGAACGCGAACATGACTGCCTTCGTGATTGCCTGCATCTTCGATCCTCGTCCCGAACGGGGGTTTGCTTCCGTCTGATTCGCCTGTCGATCGGGACCGCATGGCGCGGGCCGATCCAATGTCGCTTCCTTCTTCGGTCGGACGCCATGGCGGCCTTGAGCCGACCTCGTCGGTCGGCCCAGGACCGCACGGCGCGTCACATCGTGCGCACGAGCGTGAGCCCGCGGAACACGAACCAGACCTGCTCCTCTTCGACCATCTTCACCAGCAGGTCGTCGGACACGTATTCGCCTTCCTCGTAGACCTCGCCGTTGAGCAGCACGCCGGAGCGGCCGCCACGGTTGACCACGACTCCCTGCATGCGCAGTTCGAGTCCCTTGAAGTCGAGAGCCGTGGTCGCCTTGACGTGCCACGACTTGGCTTCGACCGCCAACGAGTGGCGCGGATCGTCTTCGCGCACGTTCATGCGCCCGGCGACGGTTTCGAAGCGCTCCTTCGCGGCCTCGAGCTGGCCGTTGTTGCAGTCGGCCGCCAGATCGGCGACCAGTTGCTGCATCTCCTTCAACGGCAGGTTCGGGTCACGCTTGGGATCGGCCGCCTTGGCGGCCACGTCCATGGCGCCGCGCAGTTCCTCGAACGGCGTCGCGACCTCCTTCTGCCACTTCAGCTTCAGCGGCGCGAAGCTCACGATCTCGGCGTCCTTCTCCATGCCGGCCAGCATCGCGGCCAGGCCTTCCTTCAAGGCCTTCTCCAGCGAGTACTGCTCGAACAGGGTGGTGTCCTGCTTCTTGATCTTCTGCTGCACGTCGCGCAGCCGGGTGACCTCGCCGATGTAGCGTTCGAGCAGCTTGCGCTGGTCGTCGACCGAAGGCCCCGTCTCGCCGGGCAGGTTGCCGCGTTGGCGAGGGTCGATCAGGATGTCGCGGCGGCCGGAGGGCCCCTTGAACTCGAAGCGGTCCAGCCGGATCTCCTGGGCCGACTTGCAGATCTCGTCGGTCAGCGCCTTCTTCTTGTCCTCGTACTCGGGGATCGCGACCTCCTTGCCCGACGCCTTGCCGTTGTAGGCGTAGGTCTGCATCGTCAACTTGACCGTGTGCACGATGTCGCCGTCGCGAGTCTGTTCCGACTCCTTGGCGCCCGACTCGATGCTGAAGTCGGTGATGCTGACGAAGCGCTCGAAGTTCTCGATCAGGTTCATGAACTTCAGGCACTGCCACAGCGTCGCCGTCATCTCGTACGTGTACTCGATGGGCGTGAACGCCTCGCCCTTCTTGTCGCTGCGCCGCTTGGGCACGAGGCTCATGCTCTGCACGCCCGACTGTCGGTCGAACTGGCTGAGCATGCGCACGAACTCGGACAGCTCCTTGCTGTCGGGCAGGATCTTGACGTACGTGTCGAGATTCTCGCGCAGGATCACCACGTCCTTCTCCAGGTCGGGGATGCGCTTGATCTTCTGTTCGGCCGCGGCGATCGCCTCCTGCTTCTTCTGGACCTCGCCCATGGTCTCGTCGACGAGTCCGACCGAGTACCAGATGCCGCCACCGGCAAGCAGGCACAGGCCCAGGGCACTACCACCGATCGAGACGAGCAGCTTCTTCTGGTTCCAGTTGGCCATGGGCGACCTCACTTGGCTGGCGCGGCCTTGGGAGCCGGCTTCTTGGTTTCCTTCTCGGTGGGCGCGAACTGAAGCGTCAGCGGGAAGCGCAGCATCTGTGACGGCACCCGGTCCTTGTCCTCGTCGAGCTTCCAGGTGGGCTCGCTGCGTGCGACCTCCTTGCCGAACGGGGCCTGGTCGAGGTCGTCGTGGAAGTTGGCGATGCGGAACTGCTCGTTGCCCTGCACCGAGCACTGCAGATCGACCTTGGCGCCCGCCTTCGGGTCGCTCTTGACCTTGACGCTGTCGAACCAGGCGAAGTGGCGCTCGGTGTCGCCGTTGTTGTTCACCGTCTCGATCAGCTCGTCGAGGAACTTCGACCAGACCCGACGCGACTTGCCGATGTCCTGGATGATCTTGACGCGCTGGGCGTAGTCCTTCTTGTTGGCCTCGAGGTCGTCGACGTAGACCCCTCGCTTGGTGCGCTCGGCGAGCCGCGTCTCGGCCTGCTGCAACGCGCTTTCGGCGGCAGCCAGGTCGCCGAACCAGACGATGCCGAGCCAGCCAACGGTGGCGCTGACGCACAAGGCCGACGCGAACGCGACGGCCAGCACCTTCGCCGGCAGGCGATTGCCGCGGCGCAGTTCGGCAGGGAGAAGATTCAGGCGGATCATGGGTGTCTCCTCAGGAAGAAGCCGCCAGCCCGATCGCGACGGCGAGCTGGGGAGCGAGTTGGTTCAAGGCCTCGACGTCGACGCTGTCGGAGCGGACCTTCAGGCCCTCGACCGGATTCCAGGTCTTGGTGCGCTTCTCGAAGATCTTCTCGAAGCTCTCCTCGAGGAACGGCAGCAGCGCGGTGCCCCCGGTCAGCCAGACCTCCTGCACTTCGCCGTCGAACTGGTTCTCGAAGAAGTCGAACGACAGGTTCACTTCGTTGCCGAGGTCTTCCAGCGTCTGGCCGCAGGCCTCCTGCACCACCGCGAGCTGTTCGCCCGGGTCGCGCTTGAGCGACTCGGCGGCGGCGGGCTCGAGCCCGAGGCGGCGCGCGATCGCGTTGGTCAGGTCCTGACCGCCCATCGGCACTTCGCGCGCGAAGCAGCTGACGTTGTCGCGCAGGATGTTGATGCTGGCCTTGGTCGCACCGATGTCGATCAGCGCCACCGTGCGCCCCGGATCCTGGATGCCCGGATGCACCAGGTCGCCGAGTTCCCACGCGTTGCCGAGGGCGAAGCCGTCGACGCCGACCGCGACCGGCTGCAGGCCGAGTTCGGTCAGCATGCGCGCGTGGTCGGCGACGACGGTCTTCTTGGCCGCAACCAGCAGGACCTTCATCTCGGTCTTGCCGGCCGCGTCGGTGGCGACCGCCAGCTTCTGGGCGTCGATCTCGACGTCGTTCACGTCGAACGGGATGTATTTCTCCGCCTCGAGCTTCACCGCGTGGACGAGCTTGTCCTCGCCCATCTCGGGCATGCCGATGTAACGGAACACCACGTTCTTGCCGCTGACCGCGGTGGCGACCCGCTTGGAGCGGAACTTCGCCGCCCGCATCAGCTCGGCGATGGCGTCCTGACGCGCTGCTTCGTTCGCCACGTCCACCTGCGCATAGCCGGTGATGACGTAGTCGTACTTCTCGCGAGTGAGCTCGACGGCCTTGATGCAACTACTGCCGATGTCGAGACCGACGATGCTCTTCTTCTGCTTCAGCATGACCAGGTTGGCTCCTTCGGGGATGCCCGCTGGTCGCGTATCGACCGTCCGCCCGGCTCGGATTGAGGCAGCCGCGGCCGCTCAGTGCATTCGTCCGGCAGCCCCCATGGCGCCGGCCGTTCCGGCCCCGGTCATTCCTCGCCGAAGTTCGCAGCGACCAGTTCGGCCAGCGCACGCAACATCTCGGCGGCGTCGGGCCCCGTGGCCTCGATCTCCAGTTCCACCCCGCGTTCGGCGGCGAGCATCATCATGCCCATGATCGACTTGCCGTCGACGCGCTCGTCCATGTCGGTCCGGCCGACACGCAGCTTGGACGCGTAGGCGTTCGCGGTCTGCACGAACAGGTGCGCCGGGCGCGCGTGCAAGCCGTGCCGGTTCTGCAACGTGACCCGCAGCCGGGCCGGTTCCGTTCCGCTCACGACCCCACCTTGCCGCTCATCTCGCGCAACAGGTCGCGCATTGCATTGCCGTCCTTGGCATCCAGCAGGAAGCGGCGGAAATCGGCGCTGCGGGCGAGCCCGGCGATCCAGCGCAGGCATTGCAGGTGCCCTTCCGGCTGCGTCGCGGGCGACACCAGCAGGAACACCGAGTGCACGGGCCGGCCGTCGATGGCCTGCCAGTCGAGGCCCTTCTTGCAGCGTGCCAGCACCAGGCTGGTCTGCTTGACCTCGTCGCCCTTCACGTGCGGCACGGCAACGGTGTTGCCGAGCCCCGTGCTGCCGATCGCCTCGCGGTCGATCAGGCGCTTCTGCAGCGCCTTCTGCGCCTTCTGCGGGAACGCCCCACCGGCTTCGGCATGGCCGAGCAATTCCTCCAGGGCACCCTTCTTGTCCGTGGCGAGCAGTTCGCCGACCATCGTGGCGGCGTCGATCAACTTGGCGATCATCGCTCGCAGTGTCGGACAACCGGCCTCACGACGCAACGGCGAGTCCAGGTGCCACCCGTTCGGGGCCCTCGATCAGCCGCGCAGCGACTTGCGCACGACCTCTTCGTAGGTCTCGTCGTCGCCCCCCCGGGCGCCCTTGGCACCGCGGCTTGCGGCCTTCTGGCGGGTGGCCTTGGCGTCCGGGTTCTTGTGGTCCTTGCGCTTCTCCTTCTGCTTGCGCAGCTGGGCCTCGAGCTTGTCCACCAGCAGGTCGATCGTGGCCGAGAACGAGGTGCCGCGGTCCTTGGCGACCAGCGGGGCACCGCGGCGCTGGTGCGCGATCAGCTCGACTTCGGGATTCTTGTGGGCGTGGTCGGCGACGACCTCGATGCGGGTCAGGCGATCGCCGAACCGCGCCAACCGCGACAACTTCTTGGCCGCGTGCTCCTGCATGCGCTCGGTGATGTGGTCGTGGCGGCCCTTGAACTCGATCGTGACGGCTTCGTCGCTCATGCGCGGGGTCCTGATTCCTCGTGTCGGGTCTGCTGGATTGCTATCGGTGGCCAGGAGAACGTTCCGCACGCGGCGATGCAAGAACGTCTCGACGCGGAGATTCCGCGACCGAAGGGGGAGGTGCGCAGCACCGAGACGTCTTTCGGGGCGTTCGCCCGAGGATCGCGTGGGGATCAGAACCCCCAGAACTTGACCTCGGGCTCGAGTTCGACCCCGAACTTCGCCCGCACGCGCGCCCGCACCTCTTCCATCAACGCGCGGAACTCGGCCGCGGTGCCCCCGCCGTCGTTGATGAAGTAGTTCGCGTGCATGCCGCTGACTTCGAGCCCACCGATGCGCAGCGTCTTGCAGCCCGCGACCTCGATCAGCCGCCCGGCCGCGTCGCCGGCCGGATTGCGGAACACGCAGCCCACGCTGCGCTGCGACACCGGCTGCGTCGCGTTGCGCCGCTTCAGCGACATCGAGAACCGCTCGAAGATCGCCTTCGGATCGTCCGGCGTCAGTTCCCACGTGGCCTGCAGGACGACCGCGTCGCGCAGGCCGCCGTCGCGGTAGGTCGCCTGGAAGCGGTCGCGTCCGAGCACGGCGATGCCGCCGTCGCGGTCGGCGATCGTCAGCGAGACCAGATGTTCGAACGTCTCCCCTTCGCGCGTGCCGGCGTTCATCGCCACGGCTCCGCCGACCTGGGCGGGGATCCCGGTGAGCTTCTCGAG
>JAEUHV010000419.1 GCA_016794485.1 Planctomycetota bacterium | reverse complement strand
CGCCTGCAGGATGGTCTCGGTCCGGACCACCTTCAGCGGCACCTGGACCACCGGCAGATCCGAGGGCCGCGCCCCGTCCCCGGTGGCCATCGCCTGCAGGGTCGGGCCGCAGATGCGCCCCTGGCACGGGCCCATGCCGGCGCGACAGCCGACCTTGATCGCGCGCAAGGAATCGCCGTGGCACGCGGCCGCCGCGCGCACCGTCTGCAGCGGCACGTCTTCGCAACGACACACGACGGTCGCAGGCTCTGCGAGTCGCACGAGCCCCGGCAGCGGCGCGAACGCGCGCAGCATCGCGTCGGCGGCGCGACGTTCGCGCGCGGCCTTCGCCACCACTGCCGCCGGCACGGCACTGCCGCGCAACGACTGCAGGATGCCGTGCGCGGCGAGTTCGCCTTCGGCCGCGGCCACTTCGGCACCGCCGACACCGCAGATCTCGCCGGCCGCGAACACGCCGGGCACGTTCGTCGCCTGGGCGGCGCCGATGACGAGCCGATGGCCACCGCGCGGCCCATCGAACGTGGTCGCGCACCCGAGCAACTGGCCGAGTTCGACCGACGGCACCAGGCCGAATCCCGCCCCGACGACGTCGACTTCGATCGTGCGCGCCGTCTCGGGTCGCGGGTTGCCCGCTGCGTCGACCCTGCCGACCACCGCGCGCTGCACGCGCCCGTCGCCTTCGCAGCGGAACACGGTCCAGCCCCACTGCAGGCGCACGCCGGCGCGCAGCAGCTGCCGTGCGTACCAGAACGCCTCGCGCAACCGCGCCCCGTTGCCGAGCACCCCGGGCAACGCGCGCAGTGCCCGCCAGCGCGAACTCGCCTCGAGCGCCGCCACGACCTCCACCCCGGCGGACACCAGCGCCGTCACGGTCGGCAGCAGCAGCGGCCCCGAGCCCACGACCAGTGCGCGCCTGCCCGGCACGACACCGAAGCCGCGCACCATCACCTGCAGCGCGCCGGCGGTCAGCACCCCCGGCAGCGTCCAACCGGGGAACGGCACACAGCGGTCGTAGGCCCCCGGGGCGAGCAGCACGTGCTTGCAGCGCAGCAACCACGATTGGCCGTCCTGTTCGAACCACAGCCGGCCCACCTTCGCATCCCACACCGAGGCCCCGCTGCGCAGCGTCACCCCGGACCGGGTGAACGCCGCCAGCAGGTCGTGGCCGTGGTGGTGGCTCGGCGGCTCGCGCAAGGACGGCGCCGCCGCCCCGGCCGGCAGCTGGCGGAAGATCTGGCCGCCCGCACGATGGCCTTCGTCGAGCACGCACGCCGACACGCCCGCCGCCGCGAGCACGTTCGCCGCCGCCATGCCAGCCGGCCCAGCGCCGACGATGCCGACGTCCGCGTCGAGCACACGTTCGCTCATGGCTTGCCTCCGCGCCGCACGTCCATGCCCGCGCGCACCAGGGTCGTGCACGCCCGCACCGTGACACCGTCGACGACCACGAGGCACTCGTAGCAGATGCCCATGTTGCACCACACCCCGCGGGCAGCGCCGTCCCGGCTGCTCTGCCGCAGCGCGACGTCACCGACGGTCCACAACGCCATCGCCAGGGAGTCGCCGGCCCGCGCCGTGACGGTGCGGCCTTCGAAGGTGAACGCGACCTCGGGCCGCGCGGCAGTGCCGGGCAATCTCTGGTCGTTCATCGCAGGAACCTCGCCGGCAGGTAGGGAGTCGCGTCGATCGCCGTCGGCTGGCCGGCGATCTGCTGCGCCAGGATGCGCCCGGTGATCGGCGCCAACGAGATGCCGAGCCCTTCGTGTCCCGCCGCCAGCCACAGGCCGTCGAGTCCTGGCCACGGTCCGACCAGCGGATGTTTGTCGAGCGAGTACGGCCGCAGGCCGACCCACGTGCGCACGATCGGTGCCGCCGCCAGTCCCGGCGCATAGCGGCACGCCCGCAGCAGCGAACGGTGCAGCAGTTCGCGGTTCAGCGAGCGGTCCATGCCGCGGAACTGGCGCGTGCTGCCGACGAGGCAACCGCCGTTGGTCTGCGGCTGCATGTTCACGGCGTGGCCACCGGGATCGCCGG
>JAEUHV010000415.1 GCA_016794485.1 Planctomycetota bacterium | reverse complement strand
TACCGAATTTATCGGTCAGGTAAGGCATCATGGCTTCCAGCACCTGTGGGTCCAGTGCGGTGGTGGCGCCGCCAGCGCTGCCGGCACCTACGAGATCGACAAGGCCGCCCTCAAGACCACCATGGCCGCCAGCATGCCGGCCGAGGCGAAGGGCAATGCCGAGATGAGCAAGATGATGGACGCCATGGTCGACAGCATGGTGATGAAGCTCGACCTGAAGGCCGACGGCACCGCGGCGATGGACATGAAGATGGAGATGATGGGCCAGAAGATGGAGGACAGCGCCACGGGGACGTGGAAGCTCGACGGCACCAAGCTCACGGTCACGTCCAAGAAGAAGGACGGCAAGGAAGAGACCAAGGTGGGCGAGTACGCCAACGGGTCGTTCACCATCGAGGACGACATGGGCGGCAAGAAGGTCAAGATGACCTTCAAGAAGAAGTGACGTAGGCGGCGCATCGCCGGGAACTCCGGAACCGTTCCCGGCACCTCAGGGATTGCCTTACCGAGGCGTGGCGCGAATGATCGCGCCCCTTTCCCGGAGATTCCGAATGCGCCTGCGCCTGCTCGTCCTTCCCCTGTTCCTCTTCGCCGCTTGCGGTGGCGACCACGCCAGCACCGGCGGCGACGCGCTCGCCGGCCACTGGTCGCCGGTCGGCAAGGTCGGTGAATTGGAGGTCGGCCTCGAGTTCGATGGCAAGGGCGACAAGGTCGTTGGGCACGTCGATGGGCCCGATGGCCACGTGCATCCGCCTGGCCTCACCTACTCGTTCGACGCTGCGACCAAGAAGGTGACCCTGAAGGGCAAGGTGCTCGGCGACGGCAAGGCCGACACCTGGACGGGCACGTTGGGGGGCGACACGCTCGAACTCGTCGGCGGGACCGACAAGTTCACCGTCAAGAAGGGCGGCAAGGCGCACTGAGTCCGGCCGGACGGGCCAGACCGTGGCCGCGGCGGCGCCCGATCCCCTCGCATTTCCAGGCGCGCCGCCTATTCTCGGCGCCACGACCCCGCATGACCACCTCGCCGCACTCGGACGTCACCACGGAAGGCATCCGCATCCACGCTGCGGCCGAGTTCCTGCCGCAGGAGAACCTGCCGCCGGAGTTCCTCGCCGCCGATGGCGGCCGCGGGGCGCGCTTCGTGTTCCGCTACAAGATCACGATGACGAACGTCGGCACGCGCGCGGCGCGCCTGCTGACGCGGCACTGGATCATCGTCAACGGCGAAGGGCGGCGCGACGACGTCAAGGGCCGCGGCGTCGTCGGCGAGTTCCCGAAGCTGTCGCCGAACGAGAGCTACAGCTACGTCAGCTTCTGCCCGCTCGACACGAACTGGGGCACCATGGAGGGCTCGTACGTGTTCGAGCGCGACGACGGCGCGCGCTTCCCGGTGACGATCGGCCGCTTCTTCCTGGTGCCGACCGCGCCGCCGCTGCAGCTCGAATCGCCGTCGCGCTGATTCGTCGCGCACGGCGTTAACACTTCGGGCGCGCGTGCGTCCGGCCAGTCACACACGCATGGCGGGTGACCGCGACGCGCAATGGACGGTGCTGGTGCCTTTGGCGCAACGCGGCGATCGCGCGGCGCAGGCGGCCTTGTACGAACAGTTCGTGCGCACCGTGCACGGCATCGTGCTGGCGCACGTCGGGTCCCAGTCGGCCGACGACGTGACGCAGGAGGTGTTCTGTTCGGTGTTCGCTTCGATGTCGACCTTGCGCGATCCGGCGGCGTTCGCAGGCTTCCTGTGCACCGCGGCGCGCAATGCCGCGCGCGACCAGCTGCGGCGGCAACGGCGCGCTCCGGTCATGGTGTCGGCCGACGAACTCGCGGCGAACACGGCGCGGCCCGACGAGTCCGCCGAACGGCGCGAACTCGCCGAGCGCGTGCTGGCGACGATCCGGACCTTGCCCGAGTCGTACCGCGAGACGCTGGTGCTGCGGCTCGTCGGCGGCCTGTCCGGCGAGGAGATCGCTGCGCGCACCGGCCTCACGCACGGGTCGGTGCGGGTCAACCTGACGCGCGGCATGGCGCTGCTGCGGCCATTGCTCGCGGAGGCTCTGCTGCCGTGAACGAACGCGACGACTACCTGTTCGACCCGGCGCAGCCGGTGGACGACGAGGTGCGAGCCCTCGAGCGCGCGCTGCAGCCGCTGCGGTGGCGGCCGCAGCCGTGTCCGGTGGTGGCGCTGCCGCGGCGGCGCGGAACCTGGCCGATGGTGCTGGCGGTGCTCGCTGCGGCGGCGCTGGCGCTGGCGGCATGGTTGTGGTCCGGTCCGTCCGGCGACGATCCGCTGCGCCCGGGCGCGGCCGCGCGCACGTTCGCCGCCAAGGCCGAGGTGCAGACCGTGGCGCTCGGCGACCTCGCCGCGATCACGCTGCAGCCCGGCAGCGAACTGCGGTTCGAGCACTGGCATGCGCAGAAGCAGGCGCGGTTCTCGCTGCAACGTGGCGCGATCACGGTCGCGGTGCAGCCTCCGCCGGCCGTGCCGCCGGAGTTCTTCGTCGTCGACACGCCGCTCGGGCGCGTCGTCGACATGGGGTGCCGTTACGACCTCGAATTGCGTGCGAACGGCGAGGCGCGGGTGCACGTGGTCGACGGAGCGATCACGTTCCGGGTCGGCGACCGCTACGTCTGGGTGCCGGCCTCGGCATCGGTCGAAGTCGGGCCGGGTGGTCCGTTCACGCCGGTGTTCGACGATGCGCCGACGAACCTGCGCGCAGCGGTGCGCCGGTTCGATCTCGCCGGCATGCGCAAGGACGTCGATGTCGACGAGCGGCGCAAGCTGCTGAAGGAACTGCTCATGACCGCCACGGCTCCGCGCGATTCGCTGGTGCTGTGGCACCTGCTCGCCGACCTGGATCCGGTGGTGCGGGCCGCCGCCGAAGGCTCGCTGCTCGACCTCGTCGAAGCGCCGCCGGGCAAGCAGGCGACCTTCACGGCCGAGGAATGGCTGGCCCGCCTGCGCCTTTCGGCGTGGCAGCGTTCGGGCAAGTAGGCCAACGCCGTGTTGCCGCGAGCGCCGCGGTTCGTAACGTTCGGCGCGTGGCCACGATCTCGCTCGGTGAACCGGACCTCACCCTTCCCACCCTAGTCGCCCTGAGCCGCGCCGGGGCGCGCATCGCCATCGGCAAGCAGGCCAAGGGACGCGTGCAGAAGAGCCGCGCCGTGGTCGAGCGCGCGGTTGCCGGCGGCGGCACGATGTACGGCATCAACACCGGCTTCGGCAAGCTCGCCGGCGTGCGCATTCCCGACGACCAGCTCGCCCAGCTGCAGAAGAACCTGCTGCTGAGCCACGCGACCGGCGTCGGGGCGCCGCTCCGGGTCGAACAGAGCCGGCTCGCGTTCGCGCTGCGCATCCACAACCTGGCGCTCGGGTTCTCCGGCGTGCGCCTCGAACTGCTCGAGCAGGCGATCGCGTTGTTCAACGCCGGCTACGTGCCGGTCATACCATCGCAGGGATCGGTGGGGGCGTCGGGCGATCTCGCGCCGCTGAGCCACATGGCGCTGCCGCTGATCGGCTTCGGCGAAGTGCACACTCCGGACGGCACGGTGCTCGCCGGCGACGCCGCGCTGGGCAAGCTCGGGCGCAAGCCGCTCGGGCTGCGCGAGAAGGAGGGCCTCGCTCTCATCAACGGCACACAGATCATGACCGCGATCGGCTGCCTCGTGCTGCACGAAGCGGTGCTGCTTGCCAAGGCCGCGGACGTCGCGTGCGCGATGACGGTCGAAGCGCTGCGCGGCAGCGAGAAGCCGTTCCAGGCGCGCGTGCACGCGATCCGGCCGCACCAAGGCCAGCAGGCGACCGCCGCGAACCTGCGCACGCTGCTGGCCGGCAGCAAGATCATGCCGAGCCACGTCGGCTGCGCGAAGGTGCAGGACGCGTACTCGCTGCGCTGCGCGCCGCAGGTGCACGGTGCCGCCAAGGACGGCATCCGCTACGCGCTCGGCGTGCTCACCACCGAAGCGAACTCGGTGACCGACAACCCGCTGGTGTTCCCCGACGGCGACGTCGTCAGCGGCGGCAACTTCCACGGCCAGCCCGTGAGCCAGGCGATGGACTTCGCGGCGATCGCGGCGAGCACGTTGGCCAACATCAGCGAACGGCGCATCGAGCAGATGGTGAACCCCGACATCTCGGGCTTGCCGCCGTTCCTGGCCCGCAATCCCGGGCTCGAGAGCGGCTTCATGATCCCGCAGGTGGTCGCCGCGTCGTTGTGCAGCGAGAACAAGAGCCTCGCGCATCCGGCCAGCGTCGACACGATCCCGACGTCGGCCAACCGCGAAGACCACGTGTCGATGGGCGTCACCGCGGCGCGGCACGCCGACATGGTGGTCGCCAATTCGGCGAAGGTGCTCGGCATCGAGTTCCTGTGCGCGGCGCAGGGGCTCGACCTCGGCGAACCGCTGGCGCCGGGCAAGGGCGTGGGGGCGGCGTTCCAGGCGCTGCGCAAGGTGGTGCCGGGGCTCGACGGCGATCGCTTCCTGGCCCCGGACCTCGCGGCCGCGGAACGGCTCGTGCGCGACGGGGTGCTGGTCGCTGCGGCGGAGAAGAAGGTCGGCGCGCTCGCGGTGTGAGTCGCCCAGGCGAGCCGTGCGGTCTCAGCTTCGGCCGCCCATCGAGTGGTAGGTGTTCCAGTAGAGCAGTCCGAGCGGCACGGTCGGAATGGCGATCACGTCGAGCAGCAGCGTGAACGGCGTGTAGATCACCTTCTCGGGCAGCGAGTAGCGCGGCTCGTTCGGCCGCGGCCGCCACCAGCGCAGCGTGGGCCTGGCGACGTCAGCGCCACCCGCCGGCCGCGCTTCGAGCAGCGTGACCGCCTTGCCATTCGCCTGCGTGTCCAGCCGTTCGCCGCGCGTGATGGTCAGACCCGGCAGCATGCGGATCGCACCGAGTGCCGTCGCCGGAACGTCGAGCGCGGCGTCGACCAGCACGTCGTCGTCCTGGTAGATGGACACCAGCAACTGCGGCGGCTTGCCGCTGGTCGCCGCCACCCGCAGGATCTCGGCGAGCGCTTCGCCCTTGCGTTCGATCGCGACCACGAGCCAGTCGCCACTGCGGCCGCGCGGCAGGTCGGGGGCCATGCCGTCCGGCAACGGCTCCGACAACTGTGCTTGGAGCAGCCACTTGCCGGCCGGCGTCTGCTCGAGGGTGGCGCCGCGCATGGGGACCAGTTCGGCGTCGGAGCCACTGGTGCGGCCGCCCCACAGCAGCATGGTCGTGCACGACGGCAGTACGAACAGGAGGAACAGCAGGGCCGTGGACGAGGCGAGTCGCCACCAGGGTGTGGGGTTCGGCATGGGCCGCGCCAGCGTCGGGCGGCGACGGTGTGTTGCCAAGAGGACACGGTCGTCGGCGTCGACTAACGTTCGCGGCGATGCCCAAGAAGCCCACGCCCGCCGATTGGCCCCGCATCTCGTCCGCCCTGTTCTACGCCGATCCGCGCGCGGCGATCGACTTCCTGTGCCGCGCGTTCGGCTTCACGGTCCGGATGGTCGTCGAAGGTGCGAGCGGGCGCATCGAACACAGCGAACTGGACTACGGCGACGGCCTCGTGATGGTGGCGGGGGCCGGGCCCGAGTACCAGCGGGCCGGCCAGCCGTGGCGGGTGTGGTTCCGCAGCCCGGCCCAGATCGCCGGCCAGTCGACGCAGAGCCTGTGCGTGCACGTCGACGACGTCGACGCACACTGTGCCGTGGCCCGGGCGGCGGGCGCGCGCATCGTGTGCGAACCGCTGACCAGCGACTACGGGCCCGAGTACTGGAGCGACCGCGGCTACGCGGCCGAGGACGGCGAAGGGCACGTGTGGTGGTTCGTGCAGCGCCTGACCACGCGCGGCGTGCCGCACGGCGCGTGATCGGCTAGTGGGTTGCCTTGAAAGTTCGCAGAAGAAGTTGAGCCATCTTCTCGTTTGGAAACGTACGTGCTCCCATGAGCATCATGGGCAGGCCCAAGGCCGAGTTGGTTCTTTCCGAGGTTGAGCGCGCGGCCCTCGACCAGA
>JAEUHV010000413.1 GCA_016794485.1 Planctomycetota bacterium | reverse complement strand
CGTGTTCGTCTGGCGCGGCGACCTGCGTGTGGCCCATGCGGGCAGCGACGGTCCGCCGGCGCGCGTCCGGGATCCCGTGGTCGTGCGTCGGTCCGCGCAGGAACCGAAGGCGGCACCGCGTGTGTTGCGCCACGGCCGCGTGTTCGACGCACTCGGCTACCTCGTCGTGGGCGCCGAGGTCGTGCCGATGGAACGGCCGGCGACCCGCACCGACAGCGACGGCGTGTTCGGTCTCGAGCTGGCGCCGTCGACGTGCATCGACGTACGCATTCGCGCCGATGGCATGCAGCCGGCGTGGGTGCGCGCGAGCGAAGGTTCGCCCGACGTGCTCGCCGTCACGCTGTTGCCGAAGGCGCCGTGGGATCGGGTGCCGACGCCGCTGGCTGCGCTGCCGAACCTGCGCGGCGAAGGTGTCGTGCGTTACGCCGACGGCAAGCCGGTGGCGCATGCGTTCGTGACCGCTTCGGGTGGCACCGCCTGGGCCCGCACCGACGACATCGGCCGGTTCGCCCTGCCGATGACGACCTCGACCACGACGTTGCTCGCCCACGTTCCCGACGCGGGCGACGGCCGCGGAGGCCTGTTCGGCCGCGGATTGCCGTTCACCAGTGAACGGGCGACCGGTGTCGTGCCGGTGCCCGAAGTCGTGGCGACTGCAGCGGTGGGCTTGCGCGGCATCGTGCGCGATGCGCGCGGCGAACCGGTGGTCGGTCTGCCGGTGGAGGTTGCCGGCGAGCCGCTGTCGCGCGTCGTCGAGACGGGAGCGGGCGGCGCGTTCCGCATCGGCGGACTCGCGCCGGGTCGCTACGACGTGCGGCCGTTCGCGTTCCGCGGCGCGGTCGGTGTGCCGCAGGCCGTCACGCTCGCCGATCGGACCGTCGATCTCGACTTGCAGCTGGTCCGCACCGAGGAAGTGCGGCTGCGGGTCGTCGACGAACGCGGCGCACCGGTACCAGGAGTGTTCGTCGCGGCTTCGGTCGGCGGGGCACGGCGCGGGGTGGCGCAGGCCGATGCCGCTGGGCGCGCCGCCGTTCCAGTCGCTCCAACGACCGAGTTCGAAGTGCGACTTCCGGTGAGCTACGCACCCGTCGAGTTGCGCCGCTTCGAGCCGGAGCCGGCGACGCTCGTCGTCGCCATGCCGTAGCCGAGCGACCGTCAGGTCACTGCAGGCAGGTCGACGCGACGTTGCTGAGCGAGAAGCCGAGCGGGCTCGCGTCGAGCACCGCGGCCTGGCAATGGATCACGAAGCCGGGGAAGCCGTTCGGGACCGGGAACGGCGAGACGCCGCTGCCGCCGCCGTCGGTGAGGAACGCGCCGCCGGGGATCAGGCCGGCGAGCGGCAGGTAGACGTTGCAGCCCGGCAGGAGCGGCACGCCGGCGTTGTCGAGTGCCAGGGCGAAGAAGTCGGCTCCGATGCTGTTGACCGGGCCCGTCGACTTCAGGATCGCGATGGTGTTGCCGCCGGTCGGGGCGCCGACCCATGCCGCCTGCAGCGTGCCGCTGCCGACCGGGCAGCCGGTGCCGTAGGTGCCGTTCTGGCCGGGGACGAGGTAGGTGACGGTGAGCGACGGCTTGGTGCCGGTGCTCTCCTTCGAGTCGAGGCGGTGCGCGGTGGACGCCAGCAACTCGTCGGTCTTGATCAGCAAGCCGAAGTTGGACGCCGGCGTGTCCAGCCACGACTGCACGTCGGCCGTCAGGGTCGCCGACGGCGGTGACGTGCACAGGCCGAAGTTGGGCAGCGCGATCGTCACCGACGGCACCGCCGCGAAGTCGCCACCGGGCGTGCTCCAGTTCGAGGTCGAATAGAAGCGGTGGATCCAGGTCGCGCCGTTGGCGGTCGACAAGCCGCCGCCGCCACCGTTGCCCGGCGCGACCGAAGTGCCTTCCCCCCAGGACGCGGTCAAGCGGTGCACGTCGGCCGTGAGTGGCAAGAAGGCGGTCGATTGCGCGACGTTCACGTTCAGCGTCGCCGACAACACCTTGGCGTTGGCCGGCAGCGCGGCGGCGACGTCGAAGCGGAGCACTGCGCGGCGGATGCCGCCGGTGCCGGTGAGGCCGACGAACAGGCCCACGCCCGCACCGTTGCTCAGGGCGCCAGTCGCGGAGTCGTAGAGCGTGTTGTCGGCGGCACACGAGATGTTGATCGTGGTCTGCGCCGAGAGCGGGGCGAGGAGAGCGAACAGGGACAGCAGCGACGAGTGGGTCGAGATCCGTGCGAACATGAAGCCAGGGTCCGTGGAGTGGGCCGAAGGGGGCGCGGCAAGATAGCCGACGCTGCGCGACTCCGCAGGGCGCGCCAACTCTTCACTTGTTCGTGGGACCGCTCGCGGGTGCCGCCTTCTTGTCACCGAACACGAACATCTGGCCGTTGCCGGCTTCGGCCAGCTGGCGCAGCAAGCCCATGTCGGCCTCGCCAAGCCCGACACAGTGCAGCCGGACGCGCCGGAACGCATTCATCCGGCGGAAATCGGTGAGGATCCAATCGGGCTGCACGTACGGGCCTGGGTAATTGAGACGGGCCGTGCGTGCCGCAGGTTTGTTGTACTCGTTGTCCACGACGACCTGCCCTTCGCCGTAGTCCTTGTCGTTGCCTTCGAAGTCGTCCATCGACGGCGCGCCGTCCGACAGCAGGAAGATCGTGTCGCAGCCGTCGGTGAGTGCGGCGGGGTCGACGTAGGCGAACTCGGCGACGATGCCCTTGTCGCAAATGCCGAACGCACGGCGCAGACCGCCGTGCAGGCTGGTGCGCCCGCGCAGCTTGCCGTCCGGAGCGGTGTTCTCGTCGCGTTCGCCGACCTTGATCGCGTCGAGCTCGGCGAGCGCCTTGTCGACGTTGGCCTTGGTCGCGCGCACCATGCCCTTGGTGCTGTCGAGCGTGCCGGCTCCCGTGCCGAACCAGACGACGCTGAACGACTTGTCGGGCGTCAGCCGGTAGAGCGAGATGCGCAGCTGCTCGCGTGCGAGGTCCCAGCGGTTCTGGACCTTGGCCCACGGGATGTCGGTCTCGTCGAACATCTCGCGCTTCTTCTTCACCGGCTTGCCGCCGGTCACCGGCCCGGTCGGCTTGCTGTTCGGGCTCACCGCCTTGCACATCGAGTCCGACATGTCGATCACGTAGCAGAAGCGATCGCCGTCGGTCTCGACGCCGAAGAACCTCGGTGCGGTCACCGTCGAGTGCGTCGACTTCTTCACGTCGCCGCGCTGCAGCAGTTCGAGCCACGGCTCCGGCGTGTCGAACAACGACGGCCCCTTCAGGATCCACTGCAGATGGCGCGCGACCTGCAGCTTCGCCGCGGGCGGCAGGGCGACGTCCTCGCCGAGCAGGCCGATGTAGGCGGTCAGGGCCTCGCGATACTCCGCGTCGTTGACGCGGCTCTTGTTCTCGTAGAACGCGCCCGACATGGCGCCGACCAGGAGCATGCGGTCGGCCTCGCGGTCCTTCTTCGGGAACTGCACACACGTCGGGACGATCGCCTTCTTCAGGCTGCCCTTCTTCGACAGCCCGATCGCGGTGATCGCCGCGGCGCGATGCAGCGCGTTCTTGCTGTCGGTGGCGATCGCGATGACGTCGTCCTCGCCGACCATGTTCGCGTGGTTGCGCAACGTGGTGACCCAGAGCCACACGTCGCCGGGGCCCGAGTGGGCGCCGCGCATCAGCATCAGCGTGTCGGCGAACTCGGTCTTGTCGAAGGCCTGGCCGATCAGGTGCGCGAGCATGTAGCGCGAGTCCTCGGGGAACGCCTTCGGCTTGCCGTAGTCGGCGACCAGGGTTGCCAGCGCCGGGGCACAGCGGGTGCGCGACAGGGTCTCGCGCGCCTCGGTGTGGTGCTGCATCGTGACCCGGTCCATCAGTTCGCGATAGCGGGCCGCAGCCTTGTCGTAGCCAGGAGACTGGGCGAGGGCGGCTGCGGTGAGCACGCCGAGGACGGTGAAGGAACGAATGTACGGGAAGGGCATTCGCGTGGCTTTTGCGACGGCTGGGCGGCCATCGACGGCGCCTAGGTTAGGAGCCGGCTGCCGTCGTAGGTAGTGGGCGAGGCGATCCGAGCAACCACTCCGGGTCGTGCACCCGACGGAATCGCCCGATGAGCGGGGGAATGGCGGTCGACGGTCGTGCAGCGCCGCCGCAGCCGCCGTCGTATGGTGGGTTCATGGGCAAGGTCGTTCCGGTCGTCGACGACGCGCTGCGCGATTGGATCGCAGCGCAGCGGGTGTTCTTCGTCGCCAGCGCGCCGAGTGGCGACGGCGGCCACGTCAACTGTTCGCCGCGCGGCGGCGATGCGCTGCGGGTGTTGTCGCCGACCACGATCGCGTGGCCCGACCGCGCCGGCAGCGGCATCGAGACCATCGCGCACTTGCGGCAGAACGGCCGCATCGTGGTGATGCTGTGTGCGTTCGAAGGCCCGCCGCGCATCGTGCGCCTGCACGGCCGCGGCGAGGTCGTCGTCGCCGGCACGGCGGAGTTCGAACGGCTGCAGCCGTCGTTCCCGGGGCCGTGGCTCGGCGTGCGTGCGATCGTTCGCGTCGAGCTGTCGCGGATCAGCGACTCGTGCGGCTTCGGCGTGCCGCTGCTGCAGTTCGTCGGCCAGCGCGACACGATGCGCACCTGGGCCGAGAAGAAGGGCGAGGCCGGCGTCGCGAACTACGTGAAGGAGAAGAACGCGCGCAGTCTCGACGGCTTGCCGGGACTCGACGGACTGGGTTAGCCGTCGCTTCGTTCACCAGACGACGACGCGCGCGCGGCGGCTGGCGACGTGGATTCCCGCGACGTCGCCGAGGAAGCCCTGCGCGAACAACTCGATGCCGTACAGCGCCGGCACATCGGGGATCGGCAGTTCGTAGCTGCACTGCGAACCGAACGTGCCGAACTGGATCGGCGCCATCGGGGTCACGACCGGGTCGACGCGCAGCTGGCACGGCAGGCCGAGCGGCAGCAGCGACATCGGCAACGGCACGCCGTTCCAATCCGTGTCGTCGAAGCCGACCGCGAAGATGGCGTACTGCATGAAGTGGCCGCTGTTCACGTACATCCACGTCTGCCACGTGGCCCCGCGCGCCGCGGGCATTGCGTACAGTTCGCCCGTGACGGGAAGTGCCGTGCACCATGAGCCCGCGTAGTCCACGTCCCCGAACGGCTGCTGGAAACGCCAAACGCTGTCACCGACGCCGTTCGCTGGGGAACCCACACCGCCGCCGACGCGCAGCAGCGAGCCGTCGCGCGGATCCATGGCGACGGTCGGGTTGACGACTGCGGTCGGCAACGTCGCCGTCGGCACCACGTACCAACGCGTGCCGTCGAAGCGCCACAGATCCTGCGTCGGACCCGTGGGCGAAGTTCCGCCGGTCAGGAACAGCTGGTTGCGGGTCGGGTGCGTCGCAAGCGAGTGGCCGTGCCGCGCCGGCCCGCCCGTTCCGGGGATCTGGCTCCACTGGTAGCTCAGTTGCCAGGTGTCGTCGAAGATCTGGGCGTCGTTGCGGCCTCCGTGCAGGACCGTGACCGTCTCCCAATAGACCGGTGCGGGTGCGGGTCGCGTCATGCGCGCGATCGCGGCGCCGCGGCGCGGCGGCGGTGCGTTGGTGATCGGGCCAGGGCTCCAGCCGGTCCACTGGCTCCACGACCACAGGTCGGCGAGATGGCCGAGGGTGGGCGACCAGCCGCCGAACACCGTGATTCCGCCATCGGCGAGCACCGCGGCATCCGCGCGCCCGGGCGGCGCATTGCTGGAGTACTGCGTCTGCCAGTTGGTGCCGTCGTACCACCAGATGTCGTTGAGCGGCGAGCCGTTCCCGTCGATGCCGCCGAACAGGACCACGGCCTGCAGCGAGGGCACGTAGGCCATCACGTGGCGTTGCCGCGCGGGCGGGGTCGCGGCCGGCGTGCGTTGGCTCCAGCCGGTGGCGTCCTGCACCCACGTCTGCGCCAACACCGACGGCGGCCACGCGGCGTACGACGTCGCACCGCCGAACCACACCATGTGCGTTCGTCCCGCGTCGAAGGCCATCGCGGCGTCGTGCGCAGCCGGTGGCCGCGGGCTCGCGGCCTGCAGGGCCCAGTCCTGGGCGAGCAACGAACCGGCGCAGAGAATGGACGCGAGAACTCGATACGGCATGGCACCTCGGGCGGGCGGAGAGTGCGGCATGGTAGTCCCGTTCCGCGAACCCGTCACAGGGGCTGGCGCGGAACGACCCGGACGAGCGAGGCCGTGCCTTCGGCAGTGAAGTCGAACCGCACGGGCAGGAAGCGTTCGATCACCTGCGCATTGGTCTTCGTGTGCAGGCTCGGCTCGACCGTACGGAACGAGCCGCCGCCGGCGAGCGCCAACGGCAGCAGCAGCTGGTCGGCGAGGTGTTCGCCGATCGGCACGTTCGCGGCGAGGAACCTGCTGGCGGCGGCGCAGGCGCGCTCCGCGACCTGCTCGGCGGAGACGTTGCGTTCGCCGGGCACGCCGACCACTTCGCTGCACGGCGACCCGGGGAACTCGATCAGCAGCATGTTGCCGGGGCCGTGTGACGCGACTGGTTCGACCCGTAACTGCTCGGCGTGCAGGTCGAGGCGACGGCGCACGAGCGTGAGTTCGCGTTCGCCGATCGACGGCGAAAGGCCCGCCAGCACCGCGCGCGCGCGCGGCAGGCCGGTCGGCATGCGTTCGTGCAGGTGGATCGGCTGCAGCTTCGACGGCCCGACGGTGGCAGTGATGCAGCCGCCGCCCGCCGGCGCGAAGCCGTGGCGCACGAGCTGCAGGTCGAGCGAAGCGCCCATCGCGCGCAGCGCCGGCGCGAACGCGAGCTGCAGGAACTCGAACGGCGGCGCCAGCGGGTTGTGCGTACCGCCGCTGAGCGTGAGCGTCGACGGACCATCGGCGAGCAACAGTGCCGGCAGTACCGTCTGCAGCACGAGCGTCGTGCTGCCGGCGGTGCCGATCGCGAACTTGTAGTCGCCGTAGCGCACGGCTCCGGGTTTGAACGCAAGCCGCTGCGAGCCGAGTTCGGCGCCTTCGACGCGCGCACCGCCGACGGCGGTCGCCGCTTCGACACAGGTGAGGTGCTGGCGCGCCAACCCGGGCTTGGGTCGCCCGGCGCGGATGCGTTCGATGACGAACGGCTGTCCGGTGCACAGCGCCAACGACAACGCCGTGCGCAGCACCTGGCCGCCGCCTTCACCCAGGGAACCGTCGATCGTGATCATGTTCGCTCAACCCTTCACGCAGACGACCTGCTTCAACGTGTGCACGACCTCGACGAGGTCCTGCTGCGCCGCCATCACCGTGTCGATGTCCTTGTACGCCATCGGCGTCTCGTCGATGACGGCTCCGTCCTTGCGGCATTCCACGCCTTCGGTCGCGGCGATGTGGTCCTCGACCGAGAAGCGCCGGTGCGCCTCGCCGCGCGAGTAGGCACGGCCCGCGCCGTGGCTGCACGAGTGGAAGCTGTCCGGGTTGCCCTTGCCGCGCACGATGTACGACTTCGCGCCCATCGAGCCCGGAATGATGCCGAGTTCGCCGACGCCGGCCCGCACCGCACCCTTGCGCGTGACGAACACCGATGCACCGAAGTGTTCCTCCTGCGCCACGTAGTTGTGGTGGCAGTTCACGGCGACCTCGCCGTGGGTGAACTTCGGCAGGTCGTCGTGCTTCTGCAGCGCGTTCAGGATCGACGCCATCATCAGGTCGCGGTTGGTGCGGGCGAACCGCTGCGCCCACGACACGGCGAACACGTAGTCGTCGAAGTGCTCGGCTCCTTCGGTGAAGTAGGCGAGGTCCTTGTCCGGCAGGTTGTGCAGGTGCTGCTGCATGTCCTTCTTGGCCAACTCGATGAAGTGCGTGCCGATGCGGTTGCCGACGCCGCGCGAGCCGGAGTGCAGCATGACCCAGACGCGCTGCGCCTCGTCGAGGCAGACTTCGATGAAGTGGTTGCCGCCGCCGAGCGTGCCGAGCTGTTCGGCGGTCGACCCGCGGTCGAGCCGCGGGTGCTTGCCGATGATCGCCTCGTAGTCGGGACGCAGCCGCTTCCAGGCGTCTTCGGCGAACGCCGGCACGTCGTGCCACGAGCCGCGATCGCCGCGGCCGCCGCCGTTGGTGCGGCCGTGCGGGACCACGCGTTCGATCGTCGAACGGATGCCCTTCAGGTTCTCCGGCAGATCGTTCGCGGTCAGCGACGTGCGCACCGCCATCATGCCGCAGCCGATGTCGACGCCGACGGCGGCCGGGATGATGGCACCCTTGGTCGGGATCACCGAGCCGACGGTGGCGCCGATGCCCCAGTGCACGTCGGGCATCGCGGCGACGTGGCCGTGCACGATCGGCAGCAGGGCGACGTTGCGCAGCTGCTGGATGGCCTTGTCGTCGGTGACGACGCCGCGGATCCACGCCTTGATCGGGGCGCGTCCGGTTTCGATGTGTTCGTGGGCAGTCATGGAATCACGCAGTGTGCAGGATGAAGTGCGGCGACGAGAGGGGCGAGACGTTCAACCGCACTCGCGTGCGGCGGCCGGGTTCGAACCGGCTTTGCCATGTAGTCCCGCCGGCATTCGCCGCGAAGGTCGATCGAAGTCGGAGGAAGTGTCGCGGACGAGGTTGAACGAGACGCCGGCTGCGTCGTCGCCGACGCAACCGTTCTGCTCTACCGGGTTGAGCTACGGTCCGCTTGCGCGGAGCCGATCGGATTCGAACCGACAACACGATGTAGTCCCGTCCGCATTCCGCGACGGAAGGAAAGGAAGGAGAAACGGCCGAGGACGAAGGTTGGTGAGACAGGTGCTCTACTGTCTGAGCTACGTGTTGCCACACGGCGGGAGTTGCACCCGCGACCACCCGATTGGATTCGTGTAGTCCCACCGGCATTCCTCGGCCAAAGAGCATGAAGGAGAAAGGGCGCGACGAGAGATGGTCGAGACGGACAATTGCGATGTAGTCCCGGCCGCATTCGCGCCCAGAAGTCGATGAATCAGACCGCGATCTTCTGGATGCGGTCCACCCAGAGGTCCGGGGCGAGGCCGCCGTCGGCGACCGCGCGCAAGACCTCGAACACTTGATCCGAGAAGCCGCCGACGTGGATCACGTCGTCACCTTCCGGCGCCTGCGTCGTGGCGTACGGCTGGATGTCGATGCACACCAGCTTCGCGTCGCGGTTGCGAACCTTGAAGCGTTGCCACTCCGTCTGCATGCCGGAAGCACCCGCCACGCCACGCGTGCCGAGCCACGACTCGTTGTCGCTGACGTAGATCACGAAGTCGCCGCGGGCGCCGCGCGCATTGAGGTGCTCGAGCACCTTGCCGCAGTTCGTGCCGCCGGACGGCAGCTGCGCCAGCCGCTGCGCCGTGCGGAACACCGGGTCCTTGGCCTTCGCCGCGAACCGCACCACGTCGTCGTGGAACGGGATCAGCTCGGCCTTCGGGTTCTGGCGCAGGATCGCCGCCGCGAACAAGGCCGCGACGTCGATGCACTTCACCACCGTGGTGTTGCCGTGCGAACGGCCCGTGACCGGCGACTGCATTGAACCCGACACGTCGACGGCGACGTAGACCTTGCCCGGCAGGCTCGGCACACGTTCCACCGAGGTCTCGAGCGCGTCGTGCAATGCCGCGCGGATCGCGCGCGGCACGCCCGGATCGAGGAACTTCAGCGTGGTCATGATCTGGTAGGGGAAGGCGCTGCCGCGTTGGATCGCCGAGCGATCGCGCAACGTGGCCAGCACGTGTTCGGTGGCCCGGGCGTCGTCGAAGACGCCGTGGCGGAGGAAGGTGTTGAGGTTCATGCGGACCGTCGTCCAGCTGGCGTTCCTGGCGATCGCCAGCCAGTGCGAACGGTCGAGCTTGGTGGAGGTCAGCAGTTGGAACGGCACGTCCGGCACGGTCGCGCACGCACCGGCTCGGAAGGCCTCGAGTTGTTTCACCGCGTCGGGCAGGGCCGCCGCGTCGAAGGACTTGCCGAGCAACCAGCCGAAGAACGCGCTGCGCGCCGCGTTCGCGGGCTTGGGGTGCACCATCTTCACGACGTCGGCGAGCGACGGCGAGCTGCCGACCGAAGCCGCCAGCAACTGGGCTTCGGTGCGGCTCGCGAGCCAACGCTGCACGAGGCGCTTGGGCGCCGTGCCGAGCGACTTCCGGCCGACCTGGCCGGAACGCACGATCTGCACGAAGTTGCGCACCATCTTGCCGTTGTCGCAGACACGGTCGAACACGCGGCCGAGCAGCGCCTGGTCGCGGAACGCCAGCACCGCGCACAGCAGCGCCGGCGTGTCCTTCATCAGGCCCTGCTCGCGCGCGAACACCGCCGTCTTGGCGACGAACACCGGATCCGCGCCGAAGGCCGCGCCGAGCACGTCCTTCAGCTGCTTGTCGGCGTCGGCGTAGAACGTGTCGCGCAGGCATCCGGTCGCGGCGAACTGGGCGAGCAGCTGCTCGTTGGTGCGCGCGTAGGCGATGCCGCCGGCTTCGTTCGTGGTGTCGGCCTTCGGCATCAAGAAGCCGAGCAGGCTCTGGAACAGGCTCTTGTTGGCCATGGCTGGTCGGAGGTTGGAGGTTGGAGAGCCGCGGTCAGGCGAGGAACGGGACGACCTGGCGCCAGCGCTCACCGGCGGTGGTTTCGAGCTTCGGCTGGTGGTCGTCGGCGAGGCGCACGGGCGCGTCGACGACGGCGAACAGGAACGCATGCACGTCGCGGAGCAGCGCGGCGCGGCGGGCGTGCGGCTCGGCGGCGGTGTGCCGGTAGGCGCGCGTGCCGCAGGCGAGCGGCGCGCCGGTCGCGGCATCGCGCACCGTCGCCGTCCATTCGGCGGTCGCGGTCGCGATCGCGACCTCGATGTCGAGCGACGGGGTCTTGTGGATCGTCACGCGGGTGGCCGCGTCGTCGTCGGCGACGAACACGTTCGGGCGGACCGCGAACGGGCGCAGCGCACCCGCGAGCGAGCCGCGCCGATCGGCGGCAGCCGTGGACTCGAGCAGGAAGGTCGTGGTCGTGTGGATCATGTTCGGGCTCCGTCGTGGCGCACTTCGCGTTCGCGACGCGCCCCCTAGAGCAGGAGTCGTGCCATGGCGGGCCCGCATTGGCTGGATCAACGCAAGTCGTTCATGGACAACGATGAATGCCAGGCACTCCGGAGTGGTTCGCCGGCCGATGCCATGGCCGTGGCGAGCCCAATGGCGAACTTATTAGCCCATTGGATACGAGGACGGCCCCGTGCGCGCGCGACCAGGCGATCGAGCTGCGGCGCGGACGGGCAGCAGGCTCAGCCAATCGCCCACCTTGTCAGCGGCCATGCACCTTCTCTACCATCGCCGCGCTTCCGCCACGCCATCCACCATGTTGCAAGCCGTGCTCGCGTTCGTGTTCCTGGCCATGGCCGCCTTGACGGCACAAGCCCCCGCCCGCGCGGACCGCACGGCGCCGACGCCGGCGAGCGCGGCGACCGGCAACCTGCCGACAGCTGCACCGGAGAGCGACGATCTCGCCTGGCTGTCCACCGAGGAACGTGCGCTGCTCGCCCGCAATCCCCAGATGCTCGCGGCAGGTGGCCAGGAATACTCCGGGCAACTCGAGCCCTACGAGGTGATCGCGCTCACCATCCTCTTCGTCGGCCTGATCGCCTTCATGGTCGTGACCATCTGAGGATGCGCGTCACCCTGGCTTGGCTCGGCGTGGCGTGCCTGCTCGCCGGCTGCCGATCGCCGCTCTCGCACGCCGTCGAGCGCACGTCGCTCGACGCTCGCTACACGATGGTGGCCCACCCCGATCTGCCCGCCGCGAAGGGCGACGAGGGGTGCGGCGCCCAGGCTCTGGCAGTGGCGCTGGCGCGATTCGATCCGGCCATCGACGTGCAGCAACTCTGCGACGCGCTGCCATGGCACGACTCGGGCGCCACCGTTGTCGACCTGATCGTAGCGGCACGCAAGCGCGGCTACGAAGTGTCGCTGCACCAAGGCACGGTGCAGATCCTGCGCGAGGCTGTCGCCGCCGACCACATCGCACTCGTGTTGCTCGACGTGCAGACCGAGGTCTGGTCGGTGTTCGGCTGGTGGTCCAGCGCAGCCCTCATGCACTGGGCCGTGGTCAGCGGCACGAGCGACGACGCCATCGTGCTCGCCGGGCGCGGGCGCAGCTATCTGGTCGAGGCGACCTTCTTCGACGCACGCTGGGCCGCCTCTTCGCGGTGCACGCTGATCGTGGCCGGTAAGAAGTGACAGCGCTTGCTCACGGCGTGTGGAGCAGCACGTTGCTCACGCCACAACCGCTGACGTCGACCGCCTGCGCCAGGAAGCTGAGGCCGGCGAGCGCGGGCGCGGCGAAGAACCGGTGGACGATGCGGCCGCTTTCGTCGGCAGTCGCGACCGCGAACAACCACGGTCGCCGATGCCATAGAACTGCCCGCCGCACCCGAGCGGGATCGCGCCGGGGATCGAGCCGATGCCGACCAAAGCTTCGCTTGCCGTTCGACGGGCAGCGGCTTCGACCACGCCAACGTCTCGCGCGACGTGTCCTCTCTTCGAAGAACACGAAGGCAGGGCGATGTTGTTCTGGTTGGTGACGACGATGTCGTGGCGCGCGCTCGGCGAAGTCCGCACACAGCGCGGCCCGCTGTGCACTCGTCAGAACCAGCCGAGCGTCGCCAGTAGCGCGTTCGTACTGCTGACGCGCGTGATGGACCCGAGCGCAGCGAGCTCGAACTCCACCACCTGCTCGCGCACCGTCACACCGACGAGTGCGCCCGCCAGGGGAATCTGCAGCGCGAACGGCAACACGGCGCCGTGCGGCGGCAACACGACGTCGACCACCACTGGATCGACCAGCAGGCTGCACCCAGCTCCGCCGGTTGGGTGCAGCGCGGCGAGCGGCAGCGCCAACGCCGCGAAGCCGAGCGCGCGCGCCACGAGCGAGCCAGGCAACAGCCCGCTCGCTTCGGTGCGCATCGTGCCGCCGAGCCACGGGCCGGCGACGCCGACGACCTGCAGCAACCCGCCGCTGCCGGGGCAACCGGTGCCGTAGGCGGTGATCGTCGCCGGGCAGCTCGATGCGATGTACGCGAGGTGCGGACTCACCAAACCACCGGCGATCGCGAACGTGCCGCCGACCGCGAGTCGGCCCTCCGGCAGCCAGCCGAGCGAACGCACGGTTTGGGGCAGGGAGACAGGGACGCCGGTGCCGAACGGGCTCCACACAGCACCGTCCCAGCGCGCCACGCCGGCTGCTGCCGCACCGCCAGCACTCGTGATCAGGCCACCGGCGACGACGTCGCCGTCAGGCAAGACGGTGAGCGCGGCCAAGACATCGTTGCCAACGAGACCCACGCCCGTGCCCATCGCAACCCACGCGGTGCCGTTCCAGCGTGCGACGTTGTCCGATGGGGCGCCGTCGACCTGCGAGAACTTGCCGCCGGCGAATACGTCGCCATTGCGCGATTCGGCGAGTGCCCACACGCCGACATTGGCGCCGTACACGACGGGAATGCCCACGCCGAGCCCCGACCACGCACTGCCGTTCCAGCGCACGACGCCGCGCGAGTTGACGGTTTGGCTGCCGACGATGTCGCCTCCGACGAGCAGGTCGCCGTTCGCGAGCTCGAGCAACGAGTAGACGCCGCCGAATGCCGTCGGGAAGACGCCGCTCGCGAGCGGCTGCCAGGCAGTGCCCGTCCACTGCGCGACGTTGTTCACTTGCTGGCCGCCCGCGTACGTGAACTTGCCGCCGACCACGAGCGACCCGTCGCGCATCGCCGCCAGCGCTAGACGGGGCTGTCGGTGGTGGACGTGAGCGGCGCGCCAAACACCTGCCACGCAGACCCATCCCAGCGGCGAAGGCGCGTCTGCGGTCCGTTGATCGTGTACTCGAAGAAGTCGCCGCCGCCGACGAAGTCACCGTTGGTCAGCCGCACGAGGGCGCGCACCGTGCCGGGCAGTTGACCGCCGAGAGGCGTCCACGTCGCCCCGAACCGGCGCAGGATGCGGCGATCGGTGGTGCTGACGAGTTCGCCGTCGGGCAACACCGTGTGCACCATGATGCCCGCGCCTGGCCCGGCGCCGAGCGAGCTCCACGCACTGCCGTTCCATCGCGCGATCGAGCGCGCGACGACGCCGCCGAGCGTGGTGAAGTCGCCGCCGACGTAGAGCGCACCGCCCGGCAGACCGGCAGCGGTGTTGACGCTGTAGGGAGCCGCACCGGGGATCGAGTACCAGTTCGTGCCATCGAAGCGCGCGAGGTTGTTGGCCGGAACGCCCGCGATTCCGCTGAAGTACCCGGCGACGACGAGATCACCGTTGGCGACGTCGATTGCATGCACCACGGAGGGCGTCGTGCCGGTCACGGCGGCGAACGCGCTCCACACGGTGCCGCCCCAGCGCCACAAGCTGCCGTTGAGGATGGCGATCAAGTCGCCGCTCGTCAGCATCGCGAGGTCGGTCACCTCACCGCCGGGCAGGCCGGGCATCGCCGACCACGAGGCGCCGTTCCAGCGCGCGATGCCGTTCGCGGCCACGCCGCCGGCGGTGAAGAAGGAACCCCCGACGACAACGTCGCCATTGCCGAGGCGCGCCAGCGCCAGGCCGCGCGGAAAACCGCCGCCGAGGCCAGCACCGAGCGACGACCACGTGGTGCCGTTCCAGTAGGCAACCGCGCTGGCGGGCACGCCGCCCGCGCTGGCGAAGTTGCCCGCCGCAATGACGCCGCCGCCGGGCACCGGCAACAAGGCGTTGCAGCTGGTGCCGAGGCCGGTGCCGAGCGGCGCCCAGTTGGTGCCGTTCCACCGCACGATGGCATTGCAGATGGTGCCAAAGGCGCCGCCGAACGCGCCGCCGACGACGAGCTCGCCGTTGTCGAGAACGGCGAGCGCGTTCACGCTGCCGTCGACGCCGAGTTGCAGCGATGCCCACGCGGCCGTCGCGGGGTCGAACGTCGCGATGCGATTGACGCCGAGCGTGCCCGCGACCGTGAACGTGCCACCGACGACGAGCCGGGGGCCGAGCGGGCCGGGGCCATCGGGATCCCAGGTGGTCGCGGCGTTCACCACACCATCCGCGCCAGGCACGCCGCCGCCGGACTGCCAGACGGTCTGACATTGGGCGGGCAACCAAACCGTGCCGTGCGTCATGGCGAGGGCAGTGACGCATGCTGCTCGAATGAACGAATGCATCGATGGCTCCTGAGCGAGGTGGTTCAAGCTGCTCCCGGACCAGCCGAGACCAGCCCTCCACATGATCCTCGGTCCCGCCGCCGCGTCCACCCCTGCCTGGCCTCGGCCCCCAAGGCGCATGGTGCGTGGGGCAACGAGCGGCTCGCCCCTTCCTCGTCCGTGTCACCACCTGCAAGTGCGTGATCCCCAATGCATCCCAGTGTTGTTCTCGGAAACACGCAGTGGCTGCAACTGAGCCCCAGCGGCTGCCCGATCCTGCCGGACTTCGGCTTCACCAACGCGCTGCAAGACCATTTCCGTCCGTATCGAGTGACCATTGGCAAACAATCCAGCCCAGTAGCCAAGTCGTCTTCTGCGCCAGCGATTCACAGAACGCGCGAACGCTGCGCGCCCCGGGGTCGCTGCTTGCGTCGGCCAGGGGCCTGCCGCCTGCCCGTTCCCACTTCCGCGCACCCTCATGCTCCGACTTCCCTGCGTCGCCGTTCCCTTCCTGCTCGCCACGTTGGCCATCGCCCAGGAGGACGTCGCCCGCACTGCGTCCGGCGTGCGCAACGAGCACGGTGTCGTGCGCGCCATCGGCCCCGCTTTCGGCGCGACCTTCACCGGCGAGGGCATCGAGTTCCTGCCGGTGCTCGGTGCCCATGCCGCGCGCCCCGAACCGATCCACTACGCGTGGAGCGACGTGCAACGGGGTGGGGTGGTGCTGCATCGGCGCGAACGCGCCGCGGCCCCCGAGGTCGGGAGCGACCAGGTCGTCTATCGCCACGCGCCGACGCTGCACGAGGTCTACGACGTGCGGCAGGACGGCATCGAACAGAGCTTCGTGTTCCTCCAGCGACCTGCCGGCACCGGTGACCTCGTCGTGCGCGGCCAGGTCCGCACCGGTCTGTCGCCGACGGCGGCGGACGAACGTGGCATGTGCTTCACGTTGCCGTCGGGTGCCGGCGTCTCGTTCGGCGCCGTGACCGGCGTCGATGCGAACGGCGCCACGGCCGCCGGGTCGATCCGCCTCGTCGGCACGACGCTCGAACTGTCGCTGCCGGCGGCGTTCGTCGATGGCGCGCGTTATCCGCTCGTGCTCGATCCGTTGATCGGTGCCGTGGTCCCGATCGGCGACGTCGCCGGCGCGCCCGACCGCGTCCCGTCCGTGGCCTTCGACGAAGGCACCAACCGTTTCCTGGTCGCCTGGAGCGTGCAGTACGCGGCGAGCAGTTGGGAAGTGCGCGGCCAGCTGACCAACTCCGGCGGTACCCCTCTGAGCGCGCCGCCGTTCACGATCAGCACACCCGGCGTCAACACCATCATCGATCGCGCGTGTGTGGCCAATGTGCGGGGCGTCGGTCGATTCGTCGTCGCGATGCGCGGGCTCGGCGCGTTCAACTCGCTGCACGTGCGGTCGATCAGTGCGGCCAATGGTACGATGGCGGCGATCACGCCATTGGTCACCAACCCCACGTTGGACGTGACCATGGCGACGGTCGGCGGAGACTCGCGCGTGGGCGGCACCAACGCGTTGGTGGGCTTCGTCTCGTGGAACAGCAGCAACGGCGCCAGGCAGCCGCATACGACGATGCTGACGGTCGCGCCGGCGGGAACGTTCACCACGGTGCTGGCCAGCGTGCCGCTCACGCCGAACTCCATCAACAACCCCGAAGTCGCGGTCTCGCGCCACGGCGGGGTGTTGGGCAAGTGGCTTGCGGCGTGGACCGACCAAACCGGCAGCGGTGCGATGCGCAAGGTGAATGCGTCGGTCATCGGACCGACTGGCACCGCGTGCTCCCCGATCATCAGCGTGGAGCAGACCAACAGCGCGGCCGAGACCTGCAGCGAGGTCGCGTGTGCGACGCGCGATGGCGCGCTCGGCCTCGTGACGTGGACCTATTCCTTCGGCAGCACCAAGCGGGTGCATGCCAGGGTGCTGGTGGCACTCGGCTCGTGCGGCACCACGACTGCGAACGTGGGCAGCCTCGTCGTGCTCGCGGCTGGTACGGGGCTGCGCGATCGGTCCGCGGTCGACTTCGCCGCCGACAAGTTCGTGCTCGCGTTCCGCGAACGGCAAGCGGTCGGCGGCCCGGCGCGCGTGGTGGTGCTCGGTCTCGACCTCAACTTCGGCACGCCCGCCGGTGCCGAGCACTACCCCGACGGCTGGTTGCCCGTCGATGCCGACCCGACCGTCACCGCGAAGTGGAGCGGTGGTTCGACGACCGACGACGCGCTGGTGGCGTGGTCGGACGACGCCGCGATCCGTGGCCAACGGTTCGAAGCCACCGGGGCCGGCACCGTCACCGCGATGGGTGGTGGCTGCGGCTACAGCAGCCTCGTCAGCGACTACCACACGTACACGGGGTTGCCGACGCTCGGCCAGCCGTTCTCGATCCAGCTGTCCGCGCCGACGTTCCCGGTGTTGGCGCTGGTCGTCGGCTTCACCCAGGTGCCGTTCGTCTGCGGGCCGTGCACGGTTGTGCCTTCGGCCGATCTGCTGTTGTCGCCGGTCAACCCGACCGTGATCGCGGTGCCGAACGCACCGACGTTGATCGGCGCCGAGCTCTACACGCAGTGGCTGCAACTGCGCCCCAGCGGCTGCCCGATCCTGCCGGACTTCGGTTTCACCAACGCGTTGAAGTTCACGATCGCCGAGTGAGTGCGGCGAACGGCGCGCGCGCGCGTGCTTGGCCAGCGCCCGATCGCTAAGACAACAGACCAACCACCCGGCGAGCCTGCGCACTCGCGCAATGGCCAGCAGCCGCGGCTTCACGGTCGTCAGTTTCCTCGGCACCCAGCTCGACCGCCTGGCCGCGGAGAGCCCAATGGCGAACTTGATAGCCCATTGGATACGAGGATTTTGTCACGCTCGACCGCCCGCTAGTGGGTTGCCTTGAAAGTTCGCAGAAGAAGTTGAGCCATCTTCTCGTTTGGAAACGTACGTGCTCCCATGAGCATCATGGGCAGGCCCAAGGCCGAGTTGGTTCTTTCCGAGGTTGAGCGCGCGGCCCTCGACCAGA
>JAEUHV010000410.1 GCA_016794485.1 Planctomycetota bacterium | reverse complement strand
CACGCAGTTCGACCAGCGTCTTGCCGTCCTGGAACCGCATGTCGGCGACCACGCCGATCGGCACCCCTTGGAAGTTGACCTTGCTGCCGATCACCATGCCCTTCACGTTCTCGTCGAACAGGATGAAGTAGCACGCGCGGTCGCGGCCGAGGCTGTTGCCGAGGATGAACGCGAGCAGAGCCACGAACAGTACGCCCGTGCCGAGCACGAACAGACCGAGCCGGAAGCGTCTGCTGCGGTCGTTCATGTCACGCCTCGAGGTGCTGGATCACGTCCATGCCACGGCTGTCTTCGGCTCGCAGGCGCCGTTCGATGAAGTCGCGCAGGCGCGGATTCGGGTCGTGCCAGACGCGATCGCGCTCGCCCAGCGCCGCGACCTTGCCGTCGAGCAGCACGACGATGCGGTCGGCGATCGCGTGCGCCGACGGCAGGTCGTGCGTCACCACGACCATGGTGATGCCGAACACCTTGTTCAGCTTGGTGATGACGTTGTCGACCTCGGCGGCGGTGATCGGGTCGAGGCCGGCCGAGGGCTCGTCGAAGTAGACGATGTCGGGATCGAGCGCGATCGCGCGAGCGATCGCGGCGCGCTTCTTCATGCCGCCCGACAGCGAACTCGGCAGCAGGTGCGCCGCGTGCAGCAGGCCGACCATGTCGAGCTTCATGCGCGCGGTCGCCAGGATCACGGCCTCGGGCAGATCGGTGTTCTCGCGCAGCGGCAAGGCGACGTTCTCCAGCACCGACAGGCTGCCGAGCAGGGCACCGCCCTGGAACGACATGCCGGTGCGCAGGCGAAGGTGGTGCAGGAGTTCCGGCGACGCCGAGTAGAGGTCGTGTCCGGCGACGGAGACCGAGCCGATCGTGGGCGGCAACAGCCCACACAGGTGCCGCAGCAAGGTCGTCTTGCCACAGCCCGACGGGCCCATGACCACGAACACCTCGCCGCGGCGGATCGCGACGTCGACGCCGTCCAGCACGATGCGGTCGCCGAACTGCGTGGTCAGGGCGATGGCGCGCACCAGATCGTCGCTGGCGCGACGTTCGTCGACGGGACCGGTCGGGTTCATGCGAGCATCCGCTGGCAGGTGACGAAGACCGCATCGACGACGATCACCAGGAAGATGCCGAGCACCACCGAGTTCGTGGTGGCGCGGCCGACACCTTCGCTGCCGTCCTGCACGCGCAGGCCGAGCGCGCAGCCGACCACGCCGACGCACGCGCCGAACGTCGCCGACTTCGCCATCGCCACGACGAAGTCCGACAGATGGAGGGCCTGGCGCAGCTGTTCGGCGAACGCGTCGAGTTCGATCTCGGCGACGCTCCACGCGAACAAGGCGCCGCCGCACATGCCGACCACGTCGAACACCACTCCGAGCGCAATCGCCGCGAACGCGCAGGCGACCACCTTCGGCAGGACCAGGAACGCCAAGGGCCGGATGCCCATCTGCTCCAGCGCCTGGATCTCCTCGCTGACCACCATCGCACCGAGTTGGGCGGCGTTGCGCGAACCCGAACGCGCCGCCAGCACGATCGCGGTCATCAGCGGCCCGATCTCGGCCAGGACACTGACACCGACCATGTCGGCGATGTAGATCTCGGCGCCCCAGACGCGCAGCTGCACCCAGGCCTGCATCGCCAGGATCAGCCCGAGCAGGAACGCGATCAGCGCGACGATCGGCAGCGCGCCGGCGGCGCAGTGGTCGACTTCGATGGCGGTGCGGTCGAGCCGCATCGGCCGACGTTGGAAGGGACCGACGACCAGTTCGCGCAGCGTGTCCACCGCAGTGCGCCACACGGCGGCGGCCCCGGCCAGCATCGGTTCGACCAGGCCACCGAGTGCCGTGATCGGGTCGGGCCTCGCCGCGACCACTTCGGGCTGCACGAGCCGCTGCACCGACACCAGCGAGAAGAAGTCGAGCATCGACTGGTTCAGGCCCTTGAGCTTCAGCTCGACGCCCGCCGCGTGGGCGGCCCGCATGCCGGCCACGACGCCGCCGAGCCCAGCCGCATCGAACGTCTCCACCGGACCAAGGTCGACGTAGACCCGCGTCGGCTTGCACCGCAGCGCGCCGTCGATTTCCGCGACCATGCCGGCGACCGTCGAACGGTCGAGGCTGGCCGGCCCTTGGATCGTGGGATGGGTCACGGTTCCTTTGCCTGTCGCCGCCGTGCTATCGGGCATTTGCACGGTCCGGCTTGACCCTTGCGCGGGCGGCTTGCCGCTTCCGGTCCGCCCGTTCGCACGCCATGATCCCGGCCGGTCGCTCCCCCCTCTCTCTCGCGCGCTCCATCCGCGCCGGTCGTGGTCCGTACCGCCACGACCCGAGACCCCGATTCCCGCACATGAAGCCCACGACCCTCACCCTCTTCGCCGCCGTGGTCGCCGCCTGCGCGAACGTCGTCGCCCCCACCCACGACGAGACCCAGGCGCTGCACCAGGCCCGCGCGCAGCTCGCGACCGATCCACACGCCGCCCTGACGGCGATCGACGCGCTGCTCGCGGCGAACCCGAACCTGCGCGAGGCCCGGCTGCTGCTCGGCGAAGGCTCGCTGCTGCTCGCCGGACAAGGTGGACGCAACTCCCAGGAACTGCTGCAGGACGCCGTGCGCGCGTTCACGAAGGGACTCGAAGGCGTTGCCGACGCGGATGCGCCGCAGGCCCTGGCGATGCTGGCCGAGGCCCACTGGCAACTCGGTGAGTTCGAGACCTGCCAGTCGATCGCGCTGCGCGCCGCCGCCGGATTCGCCGCGACCGAGACACCGGCCACGCGCCGCGACGCCGCGTCCGCACTGTTGCGCGCGGGACAATGCGACCTGCAGCAGTTCGTGCAGCTGCGCTCGCAGGAACGCGCCGACGGCGAGAAGGACGCGCGCGGCATCGCCGTGGTCGGCAAGGAGACGGCGCGGTTCGCCGCTCGCGCCGCCCAGAGCTTCGAGAGTGCGCGCCGTGAGTTCCCGGGCGAGGCCACCAAGAACATCGCCCTGCTGCACCAGTGGCTCGACCAGCCGGCCCAGGCGATGCGCGAGTACGACCGCGCGCTGCGCCTGTATCCGGCGGAGCCGGCGATCCACGACGCCTACATCAAGTGGATGATCGACAACGGCCAGGCCGAAGCGCTGGTCGGCGGCTACTCCCGCCTGGTGAAGGAGTGCCCGACCGTGCCGCTGGTGCGCTGGTACCAGGGCCAGATCCACCTGATGCGCGCGGAGGAACTGCGGCCCGGCAACTTCCAGGGGGCGCTGGACGCGTACGGCAAGGCCGAGGCCATCCTGGCCGACTACATGGCCCAGGTGCCGGCCCACAAGGACCTCACCACGCCGTGGCGCGCCCAGTGCGAACTCGGCATGGCGCGTGTCTGCGTCGACATGGGCAACCTGGCCGACGCCGAACGCCACCTCGTCGCCGCGGTCCGCGTTTCCCCCGCCACGACGACCTACGAGAACGGCACCCCGAAGCTCGCCGACCGGTTCGGCAACCACTTCGCCGGTGCGGTGTTCGCGATCCACAAGGCGTGGACCGAGACCGCGACCGACGCACTGGCGCAGACGCTCGCGTTCAACGAACGCATGCTGGCGCTGCAACCGGACCGCTGGGGCTTCCTCTACAACAACGCCGCCCTGGCGGCGCGCGACCTCGGCGTGCAGAAGTCGCAGGCCGGCGACGACAAGGCCGCGACCGAACTGTGGGAACGGTCGTACCGCCACTACCAGAAGGCCGTCGAGCTGTCGCCGGACGACGCCCGCATCGTCAACGACTGCGGCCTGATGCTGATCTACCACCTGCACCGCGAATACCCGGCGGCCCGGGCCATGTTCGAACGCGCGGTCGAACTCGGCCAACGCCAATTGGCCGCGCTGCCCGCGGACACGGCCAAGGAAGAACGCGAACGCCTCGAAGAAGCGGTCGGCGACGCCTTCCAGAACATCGCGGTGCTGCTGAAGGAGCACCAGCAGCAGCCGTTCGCCGAGTACGAACGCTTCTGCGTCGAGTCGGTGAAGTACTACCCGTACGAACGCCGCGAAGCGGCCGCGCTGCTGCGCAGCAAGGGTAGCCTCGACCTCGGCTCGACCGCGCGTGCGCAGGCGTCGGCGACGAAGGCCACGGACCAGGGAGGTGCGGCCGAAGCGCTGGCCAAGCAGTCCGCGGCGATCACGGCGAAGGTCGCCGCCGAGGACTTCGACGCAGCGCTCACGATCCTCGACGAGCTCGCCAAGGACTGCCGCGACCACGCGCCGTACCAGCTGCTGCGCGGCGACATCACCCTCAAACTGGCGCGCCAGGCGCTCGCCAACGGCCGTCGCGGCGTCGATCTGCTCTACCAGGACGCCGTCGCCGCCTACAAGCGCGCCGTCGAACTCGACAGCGAACCGGTCGGCCCGCGCCAGCTGCTGGCGCAGGCGCAGTACGACAGCGGCGACAGCGAGGGCTGCGTGAAGACGCTGAACTCGCTGCTCCTGCACATGCAGTCGCAGGGCGGTGGCAAGCCGGACGACCTGACGGCCCTGCACCTGCTGCGGGCGAACGCCGGCGCGCGCGTCTACGCGCTGAAGAAGCAGGCCAACGCGGACGACAAGGACCTTCTGGCCGCGGTACGTGCGTCGTTCCGCTTGCTCGAGGAGAAGGACAAGCTGGACCTGCCCCTGCAGCAGCTATGGGCCACCACCGAGGAATGGGCCGGGGCCGGCGCCGAAGCAGTCAACGTGTGGCTGCGCAAGCTGCAGCGCGCGCCCGACGACGCCACGGTGTTCGATCCGATCATCGACACGGCGGCCCGCACCGGCCAGCTGGCGATCGCGATCGAAGCCCTCGGCAAGCGCAGCGACGCCACTTCGATCTGGTACCTCGGCAAGGCGCGCTACTGGCACGCCGATGCGCTGCGCAAGGGTGGCAAGACTCCGGAAGCGCTGGCGATGCTCGACCAGGCGTTCGCCGACTTCGCCAGTTCGATGGCCAAGAACGCGGCCTTCAAGGACAGCTGCGAACAGTGGCAGGCGCTCGTGCTGGGCAAGAAGGGCACCATCGCCTACTACGACAACGACGCCGCCAACGCGCAGAAGTGGCTGATCGAAGCGGCGAAGAAGCGGCCCGACCGCCTCGCCGACGACCTCGGTGACGGCGACTCGATCAAGCGGTCGATCCTGTTCCTGGTCGACAAGTTCATGAAGAAGAACGACCTCGCGCGGGTCGAACAGATCGCACGGCAAGCAGCCGACGCCGCCAGCGGCGACATCGACATGCTCAACAACTCCGGGCTGTTCGCGCGCGACCACGGCAACGCCCTCGAACAGGCCGGCAAGACCAAGGACGCCGCCGAGATGTACGAGCAGAGCTACAAGGCCTACCGCAAGGCGGCCCAACTCGATCCGGGCAACGTGCGCCTGCGCAACGACTGCGCGCTCATCGC
>JAEUHV010000407.1 GCA_016794485.1 Planctomycetota bacterium | reverse complement strand
CCCATCGCTACCGGCTGCGGTCGTCGGCAGGATCGAGTCCTGGTTCACGCTCTCGCTGAACTCCACCACCACCGGCACCGTCGTCGGCCAACCGGAACCCGACGGGTAGGTCGCGCGGACCTTCGGCCGTCCGGTGCGCGTCTCGCCGCCGACCGGAACCACCTGCACCGCCGACTCCGTGGTGCCCGGCGTCGGGTCCTCCGGTTCGGTGTCGGGATCGAAGGCGCGGCCGACGTTGTCACAGCCACTCGCGAGCAACACGAGCAACGGCAGGAACGCACGGCAGGAGGGCTTTCGCATTGCGGATCGGGTGCGGCGGAGGTTCCGCCGACGGCGCGGCGGGACGGATTATTCCCGCGCCACCCGCCGGCGACCAGGGCGGCGTTCGGGATGCGGCGCGCTCACGCAACCGCGGTGGCACCGGGCCGGCGCGGCCAGAACAGGATCGCGAGCGCGAACAGGACGAGCCCGCAGCTCAGGGTCTGCCCCATGGTCATGCCCAACAACACCGTGCCGTGCTTGAACTGCGGGTCGGGTTGGCGGACCAGTTCGAGCGACCAGCGCGCCGACGCGTAGCCGAACAGGAACAGCGCCGAGTACTTGCCCGCGCCGAGTGGCCGGTGGCGCGTGCAGCGGTAGACGATCCAGAGCAGGATGCCGACCAGGAGGCCTTCGGCGAGGCCCTCGTAGATCTGCGACGGGTGGCGGTACGGCACCCACGGCTCGCCGTTCACCATCTCGCCGCTGACCTTCGCCCAGTCGAGTTTCGGGGCGATGCGGTCCCACGGGATCGGATTGCCGTCGGAATCGGCCGGACTCAGCTGCGGCAGCACGTCGGCGAAGGTGCGCTTGCCATAGGCGACCTGGATGCACAGCTCGCGGTCGCGCATCGACAGGCCCTGGTCGATGCCCATGCGCTGCATGGCCTGGGGATCGGTCGGGAACTGCATCGCGAACGGCGTGTCCTTCGGACACTTTCGCCCGTACAGCTCGCCGTTGATGAAGTTCGCGAAGCGCACGGCGAGGATGCCCGGGGTGACCGCCAGGGCGCAGGAATCGGCGAGCCGACCCCAGCCGATCCGGTGCCGGCGCGCGAACAACCACAGCGCCACCGCCACGCCCATCAGGCCACCGTGGAACGCGAGGCCGCCCTTCCAGACCTGCAGGAACTCGAGCGGGTGCAGCAGGCCGTTGTCGTAGAACAAGGCGTAGCCGGTTCGCCCCCCCAGCATCACGCCGAACACACAGTAGAAGATGACGTCGGGTGCGACTTCGGGCTTGACCGGCAGGAACCCCGCCCGCGCCAACCGCACCAGGACGAACTGGGCGACGACGAACCCGACCACGTACATCAGGCCGTACCACCGCACGTCGATCGGCAGCCAGGGGATGTCGAACAGCACGGGATCCCAGGCGGGGAACTGCATCGCGGCTACCGTATCGGGTCCGGTCCGTCGGCGCGAATGACGCGCACCGACCCGCTCGCTATCCTGTCCGCCCCTCCGATGTCCATTCCCGACCTGCGCGCCCTGCTGGGCGGAGCCGCGACGACGGCCGATGCCATGTTGGCCGAGGCGAAGTCCGACCGCTCCCGCCTGCCAGTCCTGTTCCCGAGCCTGCCGCGCCGCTGCGGCCGCGACATGGTGCGCGGCGGCCGCAAGAAGTTCGGTCCGGCCACCGTCGATCTCGACGCCTTCCGGCAATGCGACCTGGTCGCGGCATTCCTGCTGCTGTCGCTCGGCACCACCGAGGTCGAGGCGATGGACCTCTACGCGCACGGCGACATCGAGGAACGGGCGATGCTGCTGCGCGCCCTGCACTTCCTGCCCGTCGGGCCGCTGACCGTTCGGCTGTTCGGCGAAGTGCAACGGACCAACGTCGTGCTGCACCTCGAGGCGGCGCTGTGCGACGGCGACCTGTTCTCGCGCACCGTCGGCCAACCCGGCTTCGATCTCGGCGCCGCCAACCGGCTGCTGCTGAAGTTCGCGTTCCTCGACGTGCCGCTGCGGCGCTGCTACGACGCGGAACGGCACGCCAACGCCGAACTTTCGCGCATGCTGCAGGACCTCGCCACCGAACGCGAAGCCGCCGGGCGCGCGGTGTGGCGCGACACCTGGCGCGTGATCGGCCGCGCACCGTGCCCCGGCACGCTGGCCCGGCTCGTCGGCGGCCTCGAGCACGGCGACGACGGCGTGCGGCTCGCCGCGGCCGAGGGCCTGCTCGCCGCCGACCGCAAGGACCTGGCCGCGTTCGCCCGCGAACGGCTGCCCCGCGAACCTCGCGAAACCATCCAGGCCGTGCTCCGCCGCCTGGCCTGAGTCCGCCGACCCGACACCCCGTACCGACGCACCGCGATGCTGATCTTCGAACCGCACATCCACATGTACAGCCGGATCACGGACGACTACGAGCGCATGAGCCTCGCCGGCGTCCGCGCCGTGCTCGAACCGGCGTTCTGGCTCGGCCAGCCGCGCACGCAGATCGGTTCGTTCGTCGACTACTTCGACACCCTGATCGGTTGGGAGCGTTTTCGCGCGCAGCAGTTCGGCATCCACCATTTCTGCACGATGGGCCTGAACCCGCGCGAGGCGAACGACGACCGCGTCAACCGCGACGTGCTGTCGATCCTGCCGCGCTACTGCGAGAAGGACTCCTGCGTCGGCATCGGCGAGATCGGCCTCGACGACCAGACCGCGAAGGAAGAGCAGTTCATGGCGGAGCAGATCCAGCTGGCGATCCGCCACGGCCTGCCCGTCCTGGTGCACACGCCGCACCGCGACAAGAAGAAGGGCTTCGAACGCTGCATCGCGATCGTGCGCGAGAGCGGCCTGCCGATGCAGCGGGTACTGCTCGACCACGGCAACGAAGAGACGATCAAGATCACCCGCGACCTCGGCTGCTGGTCGGGCTTCTCGATCTACCCGAACACCAAGATGGACCCGGCCCGCATGGT
Organism: Planctomycetota bacterium; assembly: GCA_016794485.1. Lineage (GTDB taxonomy): Bacteria > Planctomycetota > UBA1135 > UBA1135 > UBA2386 > UBA2386. Next base: position 3,191 of record JAEUHV010000407.1, on the reverse strand, counting down.
CGCGATCGTCCAGGAGTACGGCGTCGAGCGCATGGTCGTGAACAGCGCCGCCGACTGGGGCGTGTCGGACCCGATGATGGTGCCGCGGACCGCGGTGAAACTGGAACAGGCCGGCGTGCCCCGTGCGCGCATCGAGCAGCTGGTTTGGAAGAACCCGATAGCGTTCTTCGCGCAGAGCGGCCGCCTGCAGGAAGCGACGCTGCTGCAACCGGCGCGCGCCAACCTGCGCGACACGTTCGACGGCAACTCGGTCCTGCGCGGCCAGGACCCCGACAAGATGTGAGCGGTCAGCGTCCCAGCAGGCGTCGCAACTGGTGGCCGAGTTCGCGCGGCAAGAACGGCTTGTGCAGCACCGGCACGCCGTCGGGCACACCGTCGGGCGCGTCCACGTAGCCAGTGACCAGCAGCACCTGGGTGGCCGGCCAGCGCGCGCGCACCAGCCTTGCGAGTTCGATGCCGCCGAGTTCGGGCATGACCACGTCGGTGACGACGATGTCGGCTGCGTGCAGGCCCAGCTGGGCCATCGCGTCGCGGCCGTTCACCGCCGTCGCCACGTCGTAGCCCATCGCCCGCAGCGCCCGCACCAGCATCGCGCGCACATTCTCCTGGTCCTCGACCAGCAGCACGCGCCCGAGCGGCATCGGCGCCGGCACCGCCGCTTCGATCGCGGCGCGGGCCCGCGGCAATCGCACGACGAAGCTGGTGCCGCGGCCGAGCTCGCTGCGCACGGCGATGTCGCCCCCCATCGCCGCGGTGATCGCGTAGCAGGTCGCGAGGCCGAGGCCGGTGCCCTGGCCGTCGGGCCGGGTCGTGAACATCGGCTCGAACACGCGCACGCGCGTGGCTTCGTCCATGCCGACGCCGGTGTCGGTCACCACGAGTTCGACCGAGTCGCTGCCGGCGACCGGGGCCAGCACGATCGACAGCGCCCCGCCTTCCGGCATCGCGTTGCAGGCGTTGGTCACCAGGTTGAGCAACAGCTGGTGCAATTGCGACCGGCTGCCGACCACCGCGACCGGCGCGTCGGGCAACTGCACCGACAGCGCCCGCTCGGCGCCACACAACCGCTCGAAGCTCGGACGAACTTCGGCGACGAACTCGCGCAGGTCGACGACCTCGTGCGCCCGGCCGTCGGGGCGGGCGAAGCCGAGCAATTGCCGCGTCAACTCGGCGGCGTGCTGCGACGCCTGCAGCAGCTGTTCGACGTAGTCGCGCGCCGGCGTGCCGCGCACGGTCTCGCCGCGCAGCAGATCGACGTAGCCGAGGATCGTCGTCAACAGGTTGTTGAAGTCGTGGGCGATGCCGCCCGCGAGCAGGCCGAGGCTCTGCATGCGCCGCGCGTGCAGCAGCTTCTCGTTCACCTCCTCGCGCAGCAGGAAGCTCGCCAGCAGGTCGGCGGCGGCCGACGCGAAGCCGAGGTCGCGATCGCGCCAACGCACCGGTTGCCCGGAGTAGAGCATGAACTTGCCGAGCAGGCGGCCGCCCCCCGCCAGCGGCAGGAACGCCAATGCGCCGATGCCCTCGCGCCGGAACACCGGCAACAACTCGCGCAGATCGCCCGCGGTCTCGACGTCGTCGACGAAGATCGGGGCCACGTCCTTGCTGTCGGGCCGCCACGGCGAGTGGCCGTCGACCGCGCAGCGGTATTCGTCACTGAGGCCCTGGCTGGCCCGGAAGCGCATGACCCCGCCTGCGTCGAAGGTCAGCGCCGAAGCCCGCGAGAACCCCGTCGTCTCGACCAGCGCCTGGACCACAGCCGCGAACATGTCGGCCAGATCGCTGGTGTTTGCCAACCGATGGCAGAGCCGCACCAGTGGGGGCGTGGCAATGGCGTCGCGCGACGAGGCCCCGGATCGCATCCGCGCACACTAGCCACGCACCCTGCCCAATTCGAGACACCGGGCCATTCCCCCCCTCCCCACCGAGGGGCCGAGGTAGTCTTCCTGCCGCATGCAGCCCACCTCGTCGGGACTGATGGCCCAGGTCGAGCGCGCCATCCTCGCGTTCGAACGCGACGGCGACATCGGCCTGCAGGCGGCATTGGCGGCGGCGGGGCCATGGGCAAGCGAGGTGCAGGCCAACATCGAATCGCTGCGGGCTGCCGGTCTGCTGCACCCACCCGAACTGCCGGCGAGCATCGGCGGGTGGCGCATCAAGCGCCGGCTGGGCACCGGCGGCATGGGTACCGTGTTCCTCGGCGTGCAGGACCACCCGATCGCGCGGCAAGGGGCCATCAAGGTGATCCGCGCCGGCATGGACACGCACGAAGTCCTGGCCCGCTTCGCCATCGAACGACAGGCGCTCGCCCTGCTGGACCACCCGGGTGTGGCGCGCATCCTCGACGCCGGCCAGACCGAGAGCGGACGACCGTTCCTGGTGATGGAGTACGTGCCGGGCCAGCCGATCTGCCAATACTGCGACGAACGGCAGCTCGACACGCACGCCCGCCTGCGCCTGTTCGCGCGCGTCTGCGACGCAGTCCAGCACGCCCACCAGAAGGGCCTGCTGCACCGCGACCTCAAGCCGTCCAACATCCTCGTCACCGACCGCGACGGCGAGCCGTGGCCGGTGGTGATCGACTTCGGCGTGGCCAAGTCGGTCGGCGCGCCGCTCGGCCGGGCGACGCTGACGCTGCCGGGCCACCTGCTGGGCACACCGGAGTACATGAGTCCGGAACAGGCCGCGAACCGCGACGACGTCGACACCCGTTCGGACGTCTACAGCCTCGGCGTCGTGGCCTACGAGCTGTTGACCAGCACGCTCCCGATCGGCAGCAAGGAACTCCGCTTCGACGACCTCGACCGGGTCCTGCGCGAACACCACCCACCGACGCCGAGCACGCGCATCACCACGCTCGGGGCCGAAGCGGCGACCATCGCAGCCCAACGGAGCACCAGCGTGCTGGCGTTGCGCAAGCATCTGCGCGGCGACCTCGACTGGATCGTCATGAAGGCGATCGAGCGCGACCGCAACCGCCGCTACGGCATGCCGTCGGAACTGGCGGCCGACGTGCGCCGCCATCTGGCCCACGAACCGGTGACCGCCGGCGCCCCGACCGCGTGGTACCGGCTGCGCAAGTTCTGCGCGCGCCATCGCCTGCAGGTCGCCGCTGCCGGCATGGTGCTGGGCTCCCTGGTCGCCGGCCTCGCCGCCAGCATCGTGTTCTGGCGCGACGCGCAGGCCCACGCCCA
>JAEUHV010000092.1 GCA_016794485.1 Planctomycetota bacterium | reverse complement strand
GCCCGGCTGCTGGTTCGCCTACCACTACTGGCTCGACGAAGCGCGTCGCCCCGACTTCGCGCCGACGGTCGACATCCACCGGAAGCCCGGCTACGACCCGGCGGAGCTGTTCGTCGACCCGAAGATCGCGTTCCCGAAGCTTCGCGTCGCCAAGACGCTCGCCAAGAAGATGCTCGGGTTCCGCTACCTGATGGACGTGATCCCGACCGACTGCTCGATGGTGCGCGGCACGCACGGCCGGATCTACACCGACGACGCGCTGGGTCCGGTGTTCCTGTGCAGCGACCGCCGGCTCGCGCGCGACCGCGTCGCCGCGACCGACGTGAAGGAACTCTGCCTGCGGCTGCTCGGCGGATGACCGGCGCCGGCGAGCGCTCGCTGGTCGACCGCATCGATGCAGGCTGTTTGGCAATCCGCGCGGATGGTCGGCTGCTGGCGGTCGCCGTTCCACTACCGTCGCCCGCACTCATGAAGAAGACCATCACCACCGAGAAGCTCCAGAGCCTGCGCAAGGGCGCGGAAGGCTTCCTGCTCGTCGACGTGCTCAGCAAGGAGCAGTTCGCGCAGGACCACATCCCCGGCGCTCGCAACGTGCCGCTCGACACCTTCGATTTCGCCCACGCCGTCGCCGAGAAGGCCGCCGGCAGCAAGGCGCGCAAGGTCGTGCTGTACTGCTCCGGACCGACGTGCGATGCGTCGTCGAAGGCCGCCAAGATGCTGGTCGAGAGCGGCTTCACCAACGTCATCGAATACGAAGGCGGGCTCGCCTCGTGGAACGAGAGCAAGAAGGCGCGGCTCGCGGCAGCGGCGAAAGCAGCGCGCTGACCGGCGTCGCGCCTTGGCGCGCGCGGCCGTTCAGGCGAGCAGTTCGCGTTCGTAGGCGTGCAGGGCCGGAGCGCCGCCCGTGTGCAGGAACAACACGTTCTCGTCGCGACGGAACGCGCCGTCGCGGCTCATGCCGATCAGGCCCGCCATCGCCTTGCCGGTGTAGACCGGGTCGAGCAGGATCGCTTCGGTGCGCGCGACCAGCCGCACGGCTTCGAGCATGCGCGGGTTGGGCACCGAGTACTTCGGCTGCCAGTAGCCGCCGACGCACACGACCTTCTCGCGCGGCACGGCGAGGCCGAGCCCGAGCAGGTCGCACACCGCCTGGGCCTCCTTGTGCACGATCGGCACCTGGTCCTGCGGGTCGCGACTCACGCCGATGCCGGTGATCGGGATGTCGATGCGGTTGCCGAGGAAGCCGGCGACGAGCCCGCCGTGCGTGCCCGAACTGCCGGACGCGACCACGACGTGGTCGATGCGCACGCCCTGGTCGAACGTCTGCTGCTGCAGTTCCTGCGCGCAGGCGACGTAGCCGAGACCGCCGAGCGCGTTGCTGCCGCCGGTCGGGATCACGTAGCCCTTGCGGCCCTGCCGCGCGAGGTCGTCGGCGATCTGTTGCATCGCGGCGCGCAGGTCGCTGCCCGCGGGCACGACGGTCAGCGTCTCGACCCCGAGCAGCCGGAACAGGAAGTGGTTGCCGCTGGCGTCGTCGCGGTAGCTGCCGGGCACCCGTTCCTCGATCACGAAGCGGCAGCGCAGGCCTTCCTTGACCGCCGCCGCGAGCGTGATGCGGCAGTGGTTGGACTGGGGTGCACCGCAGGTGATCAGCGTGTCGCAACCCTGGGCAAGAGCGTCGGCGACGAGGAACTCGAGCTTGCGCGTCTTGTTGCCGCCGGGCACGAGCCCGAGCTGGTCGTCGCGCTTCATCCACACGCGCGGGCCGCCGAGCGCCTTGGTGAAGTTGGGCAGGAACTCCAGCGGGGTCGGGCCTTGGGTGTAGCGACGGCGCGGGAAGCGGGCGAGGTCCATGGCGCGGACTCTAGCCGTACGACCCAGCGGCCAAGGGGTGCGCTGGCGGAGGTCGTGCGCGCGCGGCTCGCGGCGGCGGCACGCTGACCTGCAGGTCAGGAACGGGGGCGGGTCGCGTGTTCGAGCCGGGTGAGGATCGCCATCGCTTCCGCGTCGGTTTCGCCGCACATCGACGCCTCGGCTTTCAACGCCGCGCAGAACAGCGGCCGTTCGGGGCGGCCGAACAGCACACACCGGTTCGCCGCGTCGAGGTGCACGCAGCGTTCGCCGGCGCGTTTGCCGTTCGGCATGCCGAAGAACGGCGTCGTGATCGACGGCGCGATGCAGCAGGCACCGCAGCCGAGGCGGCAGGCGAACGTCATGTCGCGTCGCCCGCGAAGTGGGCGTAGAGGCGCAGCACGCCGGCTCCGAGCAGCAAGGCGAGCACCTGGGCGAGCGTGCCGGCGATGAGCACGGCGATCACAGCGGCGCCGAACTGGGCGGCTTCGTGCAGGCTGCGTTCGCGGCGGGTCGGCGGGGTCGTCGGCACCACCACACCATAACGTGCCGTCGGCTCGTTGCCGTGCCCGGCGCCCGAGGCGCGCGGCTCCGTCCGGCTCACTTCGGCTTGCCGAGTTTCTCCTCGAGGGTGGCGACGCGCTGGGCGAGCTGTTCGTTCTGGCGCGCCAGTGCTTCGAGCCGCTGCTGCAGGTCGGGCCGCGACTCGGGTGGCTGCGGCACGTCGGCGGCCTGCACGAGCTGCAGCGCGATGGCGACGACGTCCTGCGGGCCGCTGAGCAGCAGCGACGTGCTGTTGCCGACGTTGCCGACGTTGAGCGGCATCCCGTTGTTGCTGCCCCCCATCGCGAAGAACGGGCGCAGCGCGTTGTTCGCGATCGTCGCGTTGGTGTGGCGCAGCTCGACGACGACGGTCACGAACTGGCGCAGCGTCGGGCGCGCCAGCACCTGCTGCACGGTGCGCTGCGGTGCCCGCAGGTTGATTTCCCGCGCGCGGGCTCCGTTCATGGACAGCACCTCGTAGACGCCCTTCGCCTCGTCGAGGGGCACGAGCACGAGGCCGCGTGTCCACAGCAGACCGGTCAGCAGTTCCTCGCAGCCGGCCGCGTCGGTGACAACCGGCAACTGCAACTCGACGAACGGTCCGCCCGAGGCCTCGGCGGCCGGTTTCCCCTTCGGCTTGCCGGGGCCGACTCCCAGCTCGACGTCGTCGGCGAGGATGTTGCGCTGCAGGTAGGTGCCGCAGCGCTCGAGCAGCGTGCGCAGGTCGACGACACCCGTCTCGAACACGAACGGCGCCTTCGTCGCAGCGGCGCGGTCGGCGGCGCGCGCGTCGCTCTGGGCGAGCGTGGGAGCGGACAGGACGGCTAGGACGAACGCGAGTGCAGGCAGCTTCATCGGACCTCCGGACCGCCTCGGACGGTTCTGGCGTCGCGTCCTTCCCCGGGTCAGCGCGGGCCGGGCCCAGGCGTCGATGGCGGCGCGACCTGCACGACATCACCCGGGCGCAGCATCGCGTTCGGGTTGACCACGACGACCGTCGTCGCGGTCAGTTCGGCGTGCGCGACCTCGACCTGCTGGCCGCGGGTGCGGCCGGTGGCCACCGGGAGCAGGGCCACCTTGCCGTCGCGCACCACGACGAGCGTCGGTTGGCCGGCGCGCAGCAGCAAGGCGTTGTTGGGCACCAGGAAGCCGCCGGGCAAGGCCGGCAGCGTGAACACGGCCTCGCCGCTCAGCCCCGCCGGCAGCAGCAGGTCGGCGTTGGCGAGGCGCAGTTCGACGCGCATCGTGCCGGTGGCCGGATCGAACACGCGGCTCGTGCGCACGGCGGTGGCCGGGAAGGTGCGGCCGGGGAACTCGCGGAAGCGCACCGTCGGCAACGGCGCGTCGGCGAGGCGCAGCGCCAGCTCCGGCGCGGCGGGCAGCACGAACCGGAGTTCGTCGAGCCGCACCAACTCGTACAGCCAGCCGTCGGTGCCGGCGGCGTCGCCGCGCACGCGATCGCCGCGGTCGAAGTTGCGGGCCGCGACGACCCCGCGGAACGGCGCCTTCACCGTCGCGAAGCCCTGCAGTTCGCGCAGCCGCGCCGCCTCGGCTTCGGCGACCAGCAGGGCCGCGGCTGCGGCCGCGGCGTCGGCGGTGCGGCGGTCGGCTTCTTCACGCGACATCGCCTGGGTGTCGACCAGGGACGCAGCGCGGTCGGCCTCGGCGCGGGTGTTCACGGCGCGCACCCGGGCCTGCTCGACCTGTGCCTCGGCGGCGCGCACGGCCTGGTCGAGTTCGGGCGCGTCGATCAGCGCCAGCACGGCGCCGGCTTCGACGCGGTCGCCGATGTCGCACCGCCGTTCGCGCACGATGCCGGTGGCACGCGTGAAGATGCGCGCGCTCTCGACGGCTTCGGTGCGGCCCGGCGCGACTGCGGTGTCGTTGACCGCGAGCGGCTGCGGCATGGCCGTGCGCACGGTCACCGGCACCGGCACCGGTTGCTGGGCGGTCGCTGTGGCGCAGGCGGCCAGTGCCAGGAGACGGAACGGGCGAAGTACGGCGTTCATGCGGTGGTGGGGGGACGGAGCCGACGGCAGAGGAAGGCGAACACGACCGGCACGATGCACAGCGAGGCGACGGTGCCGGCGGCGAGGCCGCCGATGACGGCGCGACCGAGCGGCGCGTTCTGTTCCCCGCCTTCGGCGTGGCCGAGCGCCATCGGGACGACGCCGAGCACCATCGCCAGGGCGGTCATCAAGACCGGCCGCAGGCGCGTGCGTGCGGCGACGAGCGCGGCCTCGGTGGCGCTGGCGCCGGCGGCCCAGCGATCGCGCGCGAAACTGCTGACCAGCACGCTGTTCGCGGTCGACACGCCGACGACCATGATGATGCCGGTCAACGCCGGCACGCTGAGCCAGGTGCCGGTGAGCCACAACGCGAACAGGGCGCCCGCGATCGCGACCGGCAGGCCGCTGATGGCGACGAGCGGCGGGACCCACGACTGGTAGTTCACCACCATGACCAGGAACACCAGCACCGCGGCGAGGCCGAGGCCGCCGAGCAGGTCGGCGAACACCGACTGCATCAGGGCCGCCTGGCCGGCGAGTTCGATGCGGTTGCCGGGCTTCAGTTGGGCGCGCAGTCCGGCCAGCAGCGGCTGCAGGTCGGCGGCGACGCCGCCGAGGTCGCGGCCCGCGGCGTTGGCGACCAGCGTGACGGTCGGCTGCAGCGTGGTGCGCGACAGGCTCGCGGGTCCACGCTTCTCGACCACGGTGGCGAACGCACGCAGCGGCACCGGCGGCGAGCCGTCGGCGGGGCGCACGCGCAGGTCGAGCAGCTGGTCGATCGAGGTCAGCTGGGACGGGGGCGCGAGGACCTGCACGTCGTACGAGGCGCCCTGCGCCGGATCGGCCCACACGTTCGGCGCGACCGAGCCGCCGCTGCCGAGCGCCGCGAGCACCGTGCTGGTCGCGGTCTGCTGGTCGATGCCGAAGCTCGCCGCGCGCACGCGGTCGATGCGCAGCGCGTAGCCCGGTTGGTCGAGCACTTCGCGCAGCTGCACGTCGACGGCGCCGGGCACCGCGGCGAACCGTTCGCGCAGTTGGCGCAGCAGGGCCAGGTTGCCGGGCACGTCGCGGCCGATGAAGCGCACCTCGAAGGTCGTCGAAGCACCGGACGCGAGCGTCTGGCTGGTGGCGTCGGCGGGGCGGAAGAACGTCTGCAGCGCCGGGAAGCGCGTGCGCAGCATGGCGCGGATCGCCGCCTCGTAGCCGGCGGTCGGCGCGTGGTCGCCGCGCAACTGGATCAGCACCTCGCCGTCCGACGAGGTCACCGACGTCGTCTCGATCCAGGCCTGGTTGACCGGGCTCGGGGCGCCGAGGTTCTCGACGACGAAGCCGAGTTCGTCGGCGGGGATCAGCTCGCGGATCGCGCGATGCACTTCGGCGAGCTGCGCCGCGGTGTCCTCGATGCGAACGCCGCTCGGCACGCGCACGAACAGGCGCAGCAGGCCGGCGTCGGTGGCGGGGAAGAACTCGCGGCCCGTGCGCAGTCCGGCCCAGGTGCCGATCGCGACCACCGCGAGCGTCGGCACGACGAGCAGCAGGCGATGCCGCAGCAGCAGGCCGAGCAGTCCGGCGTGCAGCGCACCGAGCCGGTCGAGCCCGTGTTCCAGGGCGTGGTGGATGCGGGCCAGACCGCGCGGCCGGTGGCCACCCGGGGCGGCGGCCGCGGCGGCGTCGCGGCGGAGTTCCGCCGGCAGCAGCACCGCGGCCAGCGTCGGCACCAGCGTGCGCGCCAGCAGGTAGCTCGCCAGCATCGCGAACACGACCGCGAGCGCCAGCGGGCGGAACACGTCGGCGGCGGTGCCCTGCAGCAGGAAGATCGGCAGGAACACGATGCAGATCGACAGCGTCGACACGAACTCGGGGAACGCGACCTCCTGCGCACCGTCGAGGATCGCCTGGCGCACGTCCTTGCCGAGCCCGACCTGGCGTTTGATGTTCTCGATCTCGACGAGCGCGTTGTCGACCAGGATGCCGATCGCCAGCGCGAGCCCGCCGAGCGTCATCAGGTTGAAGGTGGCGCCCGCCCACGACAGCCCGATCACCGAGCACAGCAGCGCCAGCGGGATCGAGGTCAGCACGACCAACGTCGCGCGCCACGAACCGAGGAACAACAGCACGACGAACGCGACGAGGCCGCCGACCAGCAGGATCTCGCCGCGCACGGCGCCGACCGCCTCGCGCACGAACACGGACTGGTCGAAGATCGGCTCGATGCTCAGGCCGGCCGGGGCGGCGGCGCGGATCTCGGGAAGCCGCGCCAGGATGCCGTCGACGATCTCGACCGTCGACGCCGAGCCGAGCTTGAGGACCGCGACGATGCAGGCGTTCTGGCCGTCGAGGCGCGCGATGTTGGTGGTGACCGCCTCGCCGTCGCGCACGTTGGCGACGTCACGCAGCAGCAGCGACCGGGCGCCGCCGAGCCGCAGCGGCAGGTCGAGGAACGCTTCGATCGTCTCGGGGCTGGCGTTGACCTCGATCGGCAGTTCGCGGGCGCCCTCCCGCAGGGTGCCCGACGGCAGCGTCAGGTTCTGTCGGGCGACCGCGGCGTTGACCTCGGCCGCGGTGAGACCGTGCGCGACCAGCGCGTCGGGGTCGAGTTCGACCATGACCTGGCGCGAGGACCCGCCGTACGGCAGCGAGATGCGCATGCCGGGGATGCTCTGCAGGGCCGCGCGCAGGGTGAGGCGCCCGTAGTCGAACAGCTGGCCGCTGGTCATCGCGTCGGAGGCGACGACGAGCTGCACGATCGGCACGCTCGACGGGCTGGTGCGCACGATCAGCGGCGGCGTGGCGCCGGCCGGCATGCGGCGCAGGATCGTCTGTGAGACCGAGGCGACCTGCGACTGCGCGGCGGCGATGTCGACGCGCGGCTGGAAGCGGATCTTGACCAGCGCCGCGCCGTTCGAGGTCTCGGAGCGCACCTCGAGCAGGTCGTCGACGTTGTTCAGAGTCGCGATCTCGGCGAACGAGGTGATCTTCGCCGCCATTTCGGTGGCGTTGAGGCCGGGGTAGGTCCAGACCGCCATCAGTTCGGGCGAGTCGACGCGCGGCAGGATGTCGGTCGACATCTGGCGCATGCTGCGCACGCCGAACAGCAGGACCAGGATCGCGAGCACGGCGATCGTGTGGCGGTGGCGAAGGGCGAACTGGACGATCCACACGGTGGGAGCTCTCGCGAAACAGGGCCGGGCACGCTAGCGGCGCGGCGGCGCCGGCGCGAAGGCCACGGAAGGAGTGGTGCAACAACGACACGGCCCGTCGACGCAGAGCGCCGACGGGCCGTCGGTGGCGAGCTGGCCGGCGCGCGAACGCGCCGGGCGACGTGGACTCAGAAGTCCATGCCGCCCATGCCGCCCATTCCACCCATGCCGCCCATGCCACCGCCGTGGTCGTGGTCGTGGCCGCCGCCGGCCGCCTTCTTCTCGGGGACGCTGGTGATCAGCGCCTCGGTCGTCAGCAGCAGGGTCGACACCGAAGCTGCGTTCTGCAGCGCGGCGCAGGTGACCTTCGCCGGATCGACGATGCCGGCCTTGATCATGTCCTCGTAGGTGTCCGTCGCGGCGTTGTAGCCGAACGTCTCGCTCTTGTTGGCGCGCACCGTCTGGATCACGATCGAGCCGTCGACGCCCGCGTTCGCGGCGATCTGGCGCATGGGCGCCTCGAGCGCGCGGCGCACGATGTCGGCGCCGATGCGTTCGTCGCCGGTCAGCGTCAGGCCTTCGAGGCCCTTCGCGGCGCGCACCAGCGCGACACCGCCGCCGGCGACGATGCCCTCGGCGACGGCCGCGCGCGTGGCGTGCAGCGCGTCCTCGACGCGGGCCTTCTTCTCCTTCATCTCGGCTTCGGTCGCCGCACCGACCATGATCTGCGCGACGCCGCCGGCGATCTTCGCCAGCCGCTCCTGCAGCTTCTCACGGTCGTAGTCCGACGTCGTGCGCGAGATCTCGGCGCGGATCTGCTCCATGCGGGCCTGGCAGTCCTTCGGCTTGCCGGCGCCCTCGATGATGGTGCAGTCGTCC
>JAEUHV010000090.1 GCA_016794485.1 Planctomycetota bacterium | reverse complement strand
GGACTGTCGGCGAACTCGCGCGGCGGCGAACGGCACACCCACAACGCCCCGCTGCGCAGCGGCAAGGGGTCGATCCACGACGGCGGCCTGCGCATCCCGTTCGTGGTGCGCTGGCCGGGCCACGTGCCGGCCGGCGGCACGAGCGGGCAGCCGCTGCAACTGGAAGACGTGGCGCCAACCGTGTGCGAACTCGCCGGTGTGGTGGCACCACCGATGGACGGCACGTCCGTGGCGAGCCAGTGGCTCGGCGGCGCCGCGGAGCCGCATCCGCTGTTCTTCCATCAACCGCACTATTGGGGCAGCACCGGCCCCGGCATCGAACCGGCGAGCGCGGTTCGGCTCGGCGACTGGAAGCTGGTGTGGTTCTACCGCGACGAACGGGCGGCGCTGTTCGACCTCGCGCACGATCCGGGCGAGACGCGCGATCTCGCCGCGGCGCGGCCACGGCAGGTGGCGCAGCTGCGCGAATTGCTGCGCGCGCAGCTGTTCGCCAGCGGGGCGCAGGTGCCGACCCGGGCGGACGGCAGCGCCTGCGCGCTGCCGTGATGTGATTCGCTCAGGCTTCGGTCGGCAACGCCGGCACGTGGCCCGGGCGGGTGATCGGCGCGGGCTTCGGCCGCAGCAGCACGTCGAGCCCACCGACCACGAGGAACAGGCCGAGGAACGTGTAGCTGATCCACACTCCGGTCAGCAGGGCACTGGAGAACCCATAGGCGTGCAGGCCGACGCCGAGCAGGTTGGTGTGGAACCACGAGAACACGACGATGATGCCGGTCGCGACCGACCACAGGGCGAAGCCGGCGTCGCGGACCATGCCGCACATGCGCGCGTGCAGCAGCGCGATCTGCGACAGGCAGACCAGCATGGCGCCGTTCTCCTTCGGGTCCCAACCCCAGAAGCGACCCCAGGAATCGTTGGCCCAGACGCCGCCGAGGATCGTGCCGACGACCGCGGTGGCGAGACCGAAGCAGGTGACGCCGTAGTTCACGCGGTAGAGCGACTTGGCCAGTTCGCCGTCCGGGTGGTCGATGCGCGCGGCCCGCACGACGACCCAGGCGCACCCGACCAGCGCCGCGGCGACGCCACCGGCATAGCCGAGGTTCATCGTCGGCACGTGCACCGCCAGCCAGAAGTTGCTGAGCAGCACCGCCTGCAGCGGCCGCATCGTGTCGGCGCCGTCGGCGACCTCGAACAAACGCGCCAGCAGGATCATCAGCGCGCCGAGCAGAGGTGCCAGGACCAGGGCGAAGCGACGCCGCAGGATCGCTTCGGCGATCAGCAGGGCCAGGGCCCCGGTGCCGCCGATGAACAGGAACGTGTCGTAGAGCCGACCGATCGGCGGATGGCTGGTGATCACGCAGCGCAGCCAGACGTCGGCGACCAGCATCGCCAAGGCGCCGCCCGAAGTGACCATGCCGGCCCACCACAGGATGCGGTTGCGCGGCAGCACGCAGGCGCCAACCGCCAGCACGAACGCCAGCACGAAGGTCATCATCGCGTGGAAGTGCCAGTTGGCGCCGTAGTAGTACGACTCGAGCGCGACCTTGCCGAGTTCGCCGCGCGCCGTCGCCGCCGCCACGACCGCGGCGCGGAACGAGTCGAGGTGGCGCACCCGTTCGGCCATCGTCGGCGCGAGCAGACCCGCCTGCAGGTCGGCGATCATCGCGACGAGCTTTGGGTCGGCGGCGGCGCGCAGCTTCGCATCCTCGACCTTGGTGCCCGGTTCGCCGGCGCCGCGGATCACCGCGTCGACGACCTGTGACAGCGGATGCCACGCGTCCTTCTCGGCTGGCGGCAACAGCGGCGGCAGCACCATCGGCACCCGCTGCGGACCGCTCGGCGTCTGCGCCACGGTGCTGACGAACTGCAGCACCTGCGAGAGATTGCCGTACTTCGGATCCTCGAACTGCTCCCCGGCCTCGCGCACCAGCGTGCGGAACTCCTGGCTCTTCTGCAGCAGTACTGCGAGCGAGACCCGGTCGACGCTGCCCACCACCGCGCGCATCGGCTCGCCCTCGACCGGGAAGGAACCCTGCAGCGCCTCGTGCTGGCGGTGCAGCCGGTGGTAGACCAGAAGCTGGTGGAACAGGTTCGCCACGTGCGACTCGACCGGCGACCGCACCGACTGGTGCTTGCCGCTGGCCGCCTCGGCCAGTTCCTCGAGCTTCTCGCCGACCGGCAGCAACTCGGCGTACGACAGGTACTCGAACCCTTGCTTCTGGCCGCCGTGCTCGAAGCCGAGGGCCGACAGCACGCCGACGTTCTCGATCCGGAACAGCGGGTAGCGCCCGGACTGCTTCGGGAAGCACCACACGTCGAGCAGCCACTCGGTCGGCGACAGCTTCACCGTCTGCACGCCGTCCTTGCCGGCGGACACGAACTGCACGTCGCGGCGGCCGTGCACCGCGTACAACGTCGACGCCGCCAGCGTGGAGAAGGGCATCGTGCGGCCCTCGTGCATCAAGGGCAGGGCGCCGAACGCGGTGACGAACTCGGCCGGCCACGGCTCGGTGCGTTCGAGTTCGCCGTCGTATTTGGGCGCCGGCCTGCTGCACGCAGCAGCGAACAGCAGGAGGAGCAGCCAACACCGGGACAGGAGCGTGGGCGTGTGCATGCGATCAGACCTCGGCACGGGTCACGGCGGACGAACGGAGGAACCGGCGGAGCTTCATGCCGAAGTGCAGCAGGAGTCCGGCGGCGATCACGAAGCAGGCGAGCATCGGCCACAGGTCCGACGGGTTGTTCGCGACCTCGAAGATCGAATACCAGGGCGGCCCGCCCATGGGCTGCGGGCCCCAGTTCGACTGGAACACGACGTACCCGTCGCGACGCAGCGGGTTGTTCATGAAGATCTGGGCTTCCTGCGTCGACGTGCCGTCGCGCACCGTCACGTAGCTGCGGAAGTCCATCGGCGACAGCGTGCCGGGGTGATCGCGCTTCTGGAACTTGTCGAGCTTGATCTTGAACGGCAAATCGAGGGTGACGCGCCGCAAGTCGAGGCCGTAGCGTTGGCCGGCGACGGTGAACGTCCACGGGTAGCGCGACGACTCGAACGGCTCACGCCGCGTGCTGCGCAGGATCGCCTTCAGCGGCTCGCCGCTGTTCGGCCGCACCGTGACGTAGCACCCCGAGTACTCCTGCTCGGCCTGCGGCTGCTCGCCCGGCGGCCAGGTCGCGGCCTGCAGGAACGCGCCGTCGACCTCGGGCAACAGCGACCGCACCATCGGCCCCTTCGGCAGCGCGCGCGAATGGTCGACCCAGTGTTCGACCTGCACGGTGAACGGCAGCCCCTCTGCCGACACCGTGACGATGCCGTCGTTGCGGGCGCCCCAGAGCTGCTGCTCGGGAACGGTCCGTTCCTCGATCGCATCGCCGCGGTCGACCAGCAACACGAGTTCGTCCGCGTACGAGCTGACGATGCGCGAGGTCTCGTAGACGCGACCCGGCAGCAGGTTGCCGTCGGCCGGCGTCTCGAACACCCCCAGCATGCCGGCGTAGCTGAAGTGCATCTTCACGAAGCTCGCCACCAGCAGGAACAGGATGCCGATGTGCGTGACCAGGATGCCGGCAGTCCGGGCGCTCCACTTGATGCGGACGAGGCCGCCGACCACGAGGTTGACCGCCAGCAGCAGCATCACCGGGTAGCCGCCGGGGATCGGGATGCGCAGCCGCCACGGCTGGTTGAACTCGTCGGGCCAGAGCGGCTTGCCCCAGAACGAGATCGGCAGTTCGCCGACCACGAACCACGACTCGAAGAAGTCGCGTTGCACGTCCTGGATCGCCAGCCACGACTGCGCGAACGTGCCGAGCAGCACCTGCAGCATCAGCAGCAGCACGAGCCAGACCGACAGGCGCATGGACCCCAGGGCGCGCAACACGCGCTCCCCCGGTCCGACGGGCGGCACGTGGGGCACGGCTTGCGCCCCGGTCGACGGCGCAGCGGTCATTGCGTCCTCCGCACCGACGCGCAGAACTGCCGGAACGAAGCCAGCAACGCCTCGCCACCGGCCGCCGGCGCGACCAGCTTGCAGAACGTGATGGTGCCGGCGTCGGCACGCGCAGCGACCAGCAGCCGGGCGTTCGCGAGCTTCTTCGTCATGCCCACCATGTCGCCGGTCAGGTCGAGCAGCACGGCGTCTTCGCCGAGGAACGCGACCTTCGGCAACGCCGCGAACTGATCGTTCGTGAGCGGTTGCTTCTGGCCCATCTCGCCGCGCCAGATGTCGAGCGTCTGCTGCAGTCCACCCCCGAGCTGGCTCACGTAGACCTCGCCGTCGCCGGCGAAGGTGTGGTGCAGCGGTTTCTGCGAACCGGCCTTCGGAGTCCAGTCCGCGGGCACGGTCGCCGCGAATGGCGACGCGGCCGCAGGCTGCGGCTGCGCTTGTGGCTGCGGCTGCGCGGCCTGGTTGGTGGCGCCACCGGTCGGCGGGTGGTTCGCCGGCATCGGTGTGTTGCGATCGATCGGCGGCGCCTGCGGGTCCTTGCCGGCCGGTGCCGAACGGATCGACTTCGCGAGGGCGAGGAACTTGTCCTTGTTGCCCGCCACCGCCGCTTCGGGTCCGGTGAACTTCAGCGACGTCACGCTGTCGCCTTCGGCGTAGAACGCGATCAGCGCCGCCTGCCCGGCCTTGCCGCCGAGCGTGCCCGTCAGTTCGGCGAGGCGCCCCGAACGACCGGCGAACTCCACAGGAGGCAGGGCTTCGGGGGCCGGCGCCGACGGCTTGCCGAACTGCTGCACGTACCAACGATGCAGGTTGCCGGCCACGCCACCGCCGACGCCGACCGTCAGGTAGCAATCGGCGCCCGGCGCGTCGGTGAGCTTCCACTGGGCGTTGCGGAACCGGGCCGGCTCGGCGGCAAGCTCCTCCCAACCCGTCGGCGTGTCGCCCTTCCAGGCCTTGGGTCCGGCGTCCTGGCTGCCTTGGGCCGGCCCCATCGTGGCGAGATCGAGCCGATCCTTCGTGCTCGCATCCCACACGGTCGGGCGCTGGTCCTTCGGAAACGACTGCGCGGGACCGAAGGTCGCGGTGTCGCTGCTGCAGGCAGCGGCGGCGAGACAAGAAAAGACGACGAAGGCGGAGGAACGGGTCATTCGGGGTCGGCGCAAGGGCGGAGAGGATACGCGAGGACACCCCGCCGTCCGCCAGCGAGATGCACGCCGCGGCACGAAACCACGGCCCCCCGGCGCGAATTGCGACCGGTCGATTCCCGGCTGCCAAGGAGACGACGCAGCGGGACCCGTTGCGTCGATCTCGTAGTTGATGAATCCCGCGTTGCGGTGTCTGGAAACAAGGAGCCTGGTCGCCCGCGGGCGAGCAGGCTCAGAGGCGGCGGGTCAGCACGTAGCCGGCGAGCTGGTGCAGCGCGTCGCGCGCGGGACCGGGCGGCAGCACCGACAACGACGCCTGCGCCTTGGCGATGCGCCGCTGCGCCTCCTGCATGGCGTAGGCGATCGCGTGTTCGAGCGGCAGTTCGGCCCGCAATCGCCGCAGCCCTTCCGCCTCGGACTTGCCGAGCAGGCTGCGCACGCGTTCGGCCAGGTCGGGCCCCTGCTGCAGCAGGTAGAGCAGCGGCAGCGTGATCTTGCCCTTGGCGAGGTCGGTGCCCAGCGACTTGCCGACGACCCGTTCGTCGCCGTCGAGGTCGAGGCAGTCGTCGACGATCTGGAATGCGATGCCGAGTTCGAGCCCGTATTCCTCGAGAGCGCGCAGGCGCCCTTCACTGCCGCCGGAGTAGTGGCCGCCGAGCCGGCAGGCCGCGGCGTAGAGGCTCGCGGTCTTGTCGGCGATGACCTGGAAGTAGCGCGGCTCGGTCCACTGGAAGTCGAACCGATGCAGCACCTGCGTGATCTCGCCTTGGCAGATCACGCGCACGGTCTCCGCGAGCCAGCGCGCCGCCGTCGGGTCCGGCAGCTGCACGGCCATGTGGAAGGCCTTGGCGTAGATGTAGTCGCCGAGCAACACGGCGACCTCGACGCCGGCCATCTGGTTCACCGTCGGGATGCGGCGCCGCACCGACGCGCTGTCGAGCACGTCGTCGTGCACCAGCGTCGCGGTGTGCAGGAGCTCCACGACCTTGGCGACCGTGACGACGTCGTCGCCGAGCCCACCGCCGTGGGTCGCGCCGCGCACCGCCATGCCTGCCAGGAACGTCAGCACCGGCCGCAGCTGCTTGCCGCGGAAGCCGCCGACGTGGTCGACCAGCGGCAGCATCTCGCGATGGCCGGGTGCCAGGTCTTGCAGGATTTCCCGGTTGAGCCGCTCCAGCTGCGGCCGCACCAGGGCGACGAGGTCCTGCAGCGGCAGCGTCTCGGTCACCGCGGCGCCCCGTCGTTCGGGGTCTCGCCCGGCTTCGAATTGCCGAGGCTGCCGCCGCTGCCACCACCGCCGTCCGGCTTGTTGCCGTCCTTGAGGCCGCGCTTGAACTCGGTGATGCCCGAGCCGAGCGACCGCATCATGCCGGGGATGCGGTTGCCGAACAGAACCAACACCACCACCAGGACGACGATCAGCTCCCAGTGGTTGACGAATGCGATCATGCGAACGACCTCGGCGTTTTCGGGATCATCGGGGACAGCCGCGGCGAACGCCAGCCTCGCGGAAGGTTCCGCCGTCGCTCCGGCAACGGCCCCGCGGCGACGGACTTTCGTTCAGCCGGCGGCGTCTTCCTGCTGCTTGAGCCATGCCTGCCATGCCGCGGGATCGTCACCGAAGTCCTGGCCGGCGATGCGGGCGAGGTTCTGGCGGCTGGTCGCACGCACGGAGAGGTCTTCGGCCTTGAGGGCTGCGACGAGCAACCGGGCCGCCTCGAGGCGGGTCTTCGGGTTGCGCGCCGCGGCCACGGCCTTGCCACCCCCGCCGTCCTGGAACTGCTTCCATGCCGCCAGGACGCTGGTGAGCGACCCGTGCAACCGGATCGCCTCGCCCCACAGCACGAGCACGTAGAACAGCAGCACCACGACGCAGAGCCGCAGCACCGACTGTTCGCCGAACGTCGCTCGCATCCAGGCAGTGCCGGGCAACGACGCCTCGAACAGCACAACCGCCCCCGTGCCGAGCAGGATCAGAGGCGTGAGCGCGCGGAACAAGTCGGGGGCGCGGAGGACACTCACGGCATCACTTGCCGAGGACCTTCTTCATGGTCGCGCCGAGGATCGACGGCGTGTCGCAGACGTGCACGCCGGCCTTCGCCATCGCCGCCTTCTTGTCCTTCGCCGTGCCCTTGCCGCCGCTGATGATCGCGCCGGCGTGGCCCATGCGCTTGCCGGGCGGCGCCGTGGCTCCGGCGATGAAGCCGACCACCGGCTTCTTGACGTAGCCCTTCAGGAACTCGCAGGCCTCTTCTTCGGCAGTGCCACCGATCTCACCGATCATGATGATGCCTTCGGTGTCCTTGTCGTCCTGGAACAGCTTCAGGCAGTCGATGAAGTCGAGGCCCTTGATCGGGTCGCCGCCGATGCCGATGCAGGTCGACTGGCCCATGCCGTTGTTGGTGACCTGGAACACGGCCTCGTAGGTCAACGTGCCGCTGCGCGAGACGATGCCGACCTTGCCGGGGCGGTGGATGTAGGCCGGCATGATGCCGATCTTGCAGCCGGTCTTGTCGGTGACCGGCGTGATGATGCCGGGGCAGTTCGGGCCGATGAGGCGCGTCTTGGTGCCCTTCATCGCGTCCTTGACGAACGCCATGTCGGCGACCGGGATGCCTTCGGTGATCACGACGACGAGGTCCATCTCGGCGTCCACGGCCTCGCAGATCGCGTCGGCGGTGAACGCCGCCGGAACGTAGATCATCGAGACCGTAGCCCCGGACGCCTTCCTGGCTTCGCGCACGGTGTCGTACACGGGCACGCCTTCGATGGTCTGGCCGCCCTTGCCGGGCGTGACGCCGGCCACGACCTTGGTGGCGTAGGCGAGGGAGTTCTTGCTGTGGAACAGGCCGGCTTCACCGGTGAAGCCCTGGCACAGGATCTTGGTGTTGCCGTCGACGAGAACAGTCATGGGTGTGCTCCTGTGGGTGCGTTCAGCGAATGGCCTTCACGATCTTCTCGGCCGCCTCGTCCAGCGACGACGCGGTTTGCAGGTTGAGCCCGCTCTCCTGCAGCAGCTTGCGGCCGAGCTCGACGTTGGTGCCTTCGAGACGCACGACGAGCGGCACCGACAGCTTGACCTCGCGCGCCGCGGCGATGACGCCCTCGGCGATCGTGTCGCACTTCATGATGCCGCCGAAGATGTTGACCAGGATGCCCTTCACGTTCTTGTCCGACAGCAGGATCTTGAACGCGTTGGTGACCTGGGTCTTGTTGGCACCGCCGCCGACGTCGAGGAAGTTGGCCGGCATGCCGCCCTTGAGCTGGATGACGTCCATCGTCGCCATCGCCAGGCCCGCACCGTTGACCAGGCACGCGATGTTGCCGGTCAGCGCGATGTAGTTGAGGTCGAACTTCTTCGCCTCGACTTCCTTCGGGTCCTCTTCGTTGATGTCGCGGCACTCCTGCACGTCCTTGTGCCGGAACAGCGCGTTGTCG